>PKEY01000006.1 GCA_002919265.1 Hyphomicrobiaceae bacterium
TGATGCTCTGGCTGGCCATCGTCGCGTTCATGGTGCTCGCTCTGCCGGCGAGCCAAACCGCGGTTTTGCTGTTCGTGCCCTATCTGGCCTGGGTCAGCTACGCCACGCTGCTCAACATTCGCATCTGGCAGCTGAACTGAGCTTTGCGCTCCCATTTTCTTCATTCGCGATTGATCCGCAGTCGGCAAAAAAAGCGGGCCGGCAGCAAGCTGTTGGCGGCCCACTGCCGGTACGGTCTCATGAAATCAAATTGAAGCGGGCGCCGAGGCCAGCGGTGTCGTCACGACGCCTGCTTTTCGTGAGATCAGCCGCGCACACAGTTGCGATACCGACGCCACCAGTAGCGACTGCCTGTCTCCATGGCGCGCACCCTCATCCACGCGCACGGGCCACGGAAGCGCAAAACGGGGCCGTGGTAATGCCGCGGGCGATGCCCGTGACGACGTCGGCCTTCCTTCATCCAGCCGCCTCCATGGCCCTTCTTACCGTAGCCGCCGCCTCCATAGCCGCCAGCGCCCTTGCCGCCGCCTCCTTTACCTTCCCATCCTCCGCCACCGGAGCCTTTGCCGCTGCCACCGCCTTTGCCCTCCCAGCCGCCACCTCCGGCGCCGCCGCCTTTGCCTCCCATTCCGCCGCTGCCGCCATAGCCCCCGCCGTCGCCGCCTTTGGTGCCGCCACCAGCTCCGCTACCGCCGTAACCGCCGCCGCCGACTCCGCCGCCCTTCTGGCCTTCCGGAACGCCGTAGCCGTCACCCCAGCCCTTGAAGCCCTTGTTTCCCTGCACTTTGTTGACGTTGTTTCCCGTCAGTCCGAGCTTGAAAGAATCCGCCGAGAAGAGAGCAGCATTGACCTGGGGTGAGATGATCACCAGGGCGGATGCCAATGCTGCAAGCGAGCAAGCCGTTGTCGTTTTCATATGAGCGTCTCCGCAAAGTCGAGGTTAGCGCCTGCGCGTCGCGAGCATTCGTCGGCGCGTACCGAAGTTCTGTGAGTAAAACTCCGGCTTAAGGCCCAAATACAACTTGCAAGGTTCCGGATGGTTGTGAGCAAAATTTTCAATATATTCTGCGCGCTTGCACCGTCTGGCTGGCGCTAATCTTGTTGCTCGGTGTTGAAATATTGCCGTGATTGACGTCGGATCAACTTGATCTGAGCGCGGTGCCCCGGCGTTTCGCCGGTTGTCCGGT
The DNA here is from genome assembly GCA_002919265.1 of Hyphomicrobiaceae bacterium. Taxonomy (GTDB): domain Bacteria; phylum Pseudomonadota; class Alphaproteobacteria; order Rhizobiales; family Hyphomicrobiaceae; genus ZC4RG25. The sequence goes on from PKEY01000006.1 coordinate 1,188, forward strand.
CCGTGGTAAGGTTTGTTGGTGCGCTGATGGACTATTCAAGGAGCAAAGCCATGTTGGCGGGAGCCAGGGCTCTTCTGTTGCTGGGAATGGCGCTGACTGCGGGTTTTGTCGGTGCTGATCCCGCCGATGCCAAGATCGTTTGCCGCGGAGCGTTCCAGATCGTCAATGGCCAGCCGATCGCGACGCCATACTGCGAGGATTCCAATCTCGCTCAGGTCGCGCGCGAATACGGCATCGCCGTTACTGCCCGCCAGGTACGGCAAAGCCCGAGCGTGAAGGCGCGCGTATGCCGGTTGATTGGCCACGATAATCGCGTGCAGTCGGCCTGCATCCAGTATCGCCCGGATACGCCGCGACGGTGGTTCTGACGCCGGGAGCCGACTGCGGTTGGTGCCTGAAGCGGATTAGGGCGAAACAAAAATCAGTGCTCGCGCGTCGGGTCCGGCGCGCGTGCTTGTTTTTGTCAGGCGGCAACCGCTGCGCTTCGTTTGCTCTCCAGATAGGCCGCATACTGCCTTACCGCCACCGGCACGATCAGGGCCAGCCCAAGCAGCGTTGAATAAAGTTCAGGCGCCACCAGCAGCAGTGCGGTGATGACGAGCAGCGTCATCTCCCACCTCTTGCAGGGCACGAGCGCAAAGCGGGACATTGCAGCGGAAAGGCAAGCGATTCCTAGCGTGCAGCCGGCGAATGCCAGGATGAAATCCGGCCAATTGAAGTTCTTCGTCACCAGCAGCAGTGACGGCGAGAACACGAACACGAACGGCACAAGCGCCTTGCCGAGGCCTAGGCGGAAAGCGGTGTTGCCTGCTTTGAACGGATCGGCTGCGGCCATACCCGCAGCTGCATAGGCGGCGAGCGCCACCGGCGGGGTGATGTCAGCGAGGAGTCCGTAATAGAAGACGAAGAAGTGGGCGACGATCGGCTCGACATTCAACAAGCCCAATGCCGGCGCGGCGATCGAGGCCATGATGATGTAGTTGGCCGTGGTCGGAATTCCGCAGCCCATCAAAATGCAGACCACGCCGGTCATGATGAGTGTGAACAATAGCGTGAGCGTTGTGGGAGACATCAACCAGGCGGGCACGATCGCGCCGACGCCGGCGGCAAGCCAAGCGGCCGCCGACGTCACGATGAAGGAAATTTTGAAGCCGACCCCGGTGAGCGTGACGACGCCGATCACCATGCCGACGGTGGCCGCGGCAACGCCAATGGCGAGCGCGTACTTCGCGCCGTCGCGCAGGCTCTCGAAGATTTCCCAAAGCGTCAAACGGCGGCGCGGGTTGAGCAGGCCGACGGCGATGCAGGCCGTGATGCCCCAGAAGGCTGCGAGATAGGGCGTGTAGCCGGCAAACAGCACCCACAGCAGCACCGCGAGAGGAATGACAGTCGGCCAGTCGCGCTTCAGGGCGGCTTTGATCTCTGGCATTTCGTCTGGGCGCAGCCCGCGCAGGCCCGTGCGCTTGGCCTCGAAGTGGACCTGCATGAGCACGCCGAAGAAGTGCATGAAGGCGGGCACGAGCGCCGCGAGGATGATGGTCGTGTAGGGAAGCTCGAGGAACTCGATCATCAAGAACGCGGCTGCGCCCATGATCGGCGGCGTGATCTGGCCGCCGGTTGACGAGGCGGCTTCCACCGCGGCGGCAAACTCGCGCCTGTAGCCAAGCCGGATCATCGCTGGGATGGTCAGCGAACCGACCGTCACTGCATTGGCGACCGACGATCCCGAAATCATTCCGAATAACGCCGAACCGAAGATCGAGACCTTGGCCGGGCCGCCGGCGAAACGCCCTGCCACCCAGGCCGCGCAGTCAAGGAACAGCTGGCCGAGACCGATGCGCGTGGCGAACACACCGAACAGCACGAAGTGGAAAACGTAGGTGGCCACGACGCCGAGGGCGACGCCGTAGATGCCTTGGCTTGTTAGGTAGAGGTGGTCGATGAGCTGCGTTACCGAGTTGCCCGGATGCGTAAGAATGCCCGGCATCCACTGGCCGGCCAGCGCATAGGCCATGAAGATCAGCGCGATGATGGGAAGCGGCCAGCCCAGAGACCGGCGGGTGCCCTCCAGCAGCGCGATGACGAGAATACCGCCAAGAATGACGTCGGTCGTCGTGGGGTTGCCGACGCGGAAAGCGAGCTCGTCCAGTGGAATGAGCGGCACATGCGCTACGGCGAGGACGGCTCCTATGGCCAGCAACCAGTCGTAGATCGGGATGCCGAGCGGACGAAAAAGGGTGCTCTTGGCCGGCGCCTCATAACCGCGCTTGCTGATGGGGAAAACGAGAAAAACCAACGCCAGCACGAAAGAAAGGTGGATCCCCCGGTGCACCGTCTCCTGCAGCAGGCCGAACCCGGCGGTGTAGTAGTGGAACAGCGAGAGCACGATCAGCAGACCGCCGATCAACCAGTCGGCAGCGGGCGCAAGGCTGCGGAAGCGGACCTCACTGTCGAACTTCTGCTCCAGTTCGCGCGCTTTCGCCTCGTCGAGATTTGCCGAGGTGAGGGTGACTTTCTGATCCTGCCAGCTGGTCATAAGAGGGCTCTGCGCTGCTGAGGCGAAAAGCTGACCGCCCGGGCGGTGATATCCGCCGGGCGGCCGGTGGTCGTGACGGCAAGAACTGTTGCGCCGCCAATTACTTCAGGATGCCCACTTCCTTGTAGAAGCGCTCAGCGCCGGGGTGGAGCGGAATGCCGAGGCTGGTGACGGCGTTCGCCAGGGTGATGACTTTGCCCTTGGCATGACCGGCCTCAAGCGCCTGGCGGGTGCCGTCGCTCCACATCGCCTTGGTGATGGCGTAGATCAGATCCTCAGGCTGCTTGGCGCTCGTCACCCACTGGGCCGCGACCGAGATGGTTTCGACCTCGCCGACGCCCTTGTAGGTGTCGGCCGGCACCTTGTCCTTCGAGAAGAACTTCTGCTCCTCAAGCAGCTTGTCGACCTCCGGCCCCGTGATGGGTACCAGCGTGATGTCCATGGTGGCCGCAAGCTCAACAATGGCGCCAGCCGGATAGCCGCCGACGAAGAAGTAAGCGTCGAGGGAGTTGTCGCGCATCTTCTCGCTGGCCGGGCCGGGTTTCAGATACTCGGCATGGAAATCTTTTTCCGTAAGCCCAAAGGCGGCGAGCACGAGGCGCGAGTCGACGATCGTGCCCGAGCCCGGCTCGTCGATGGACACCCGCTTACCCTTGAGATCCTTGACCGACTTAATTCCCGAGTCGGCGCGCGCGACGATGTGGAGCGTCTCGGGAAAAAGGGTCGCGATCAGCCTAAGGTCCTCGACCTTGCCCCTGCCCTCGTAGAGGCCCGTGCCAGTGTAGGCCCAGTAGGCAACGTCCGACTGCGAGAACCCCGACTCGCTTGCCCCGCTGGCAATGGCGTTGATGTTCGCCACAGAACCGTTCGACGCAACGGCGGAGGCGACCAGACCCGGCACGCCATGCGGGCTGTTGCCAGAGATGGAGTTCGCGATGATTCCGCCGATCGGATAGTAGGTGCCGGCGGTGCCGCCCGTGCCGATACGGAAGAACTTTTGTTGCGCAAGGGCAGGAGCCCCACCGGCCAGCAGCGCGGCCGTTCCTGCGATGAAACCTCGGCGATTTATAGAAAGACTCATGATGTATCTCCTGCTGCGGCAGCAGGGCGACTAAGGCGGCCATCAGATTGGCCACCATGCCCCCGGCCGGCGCACAATAGCCAAAGGGGATTTTGGCGACAACGTGGCTGGCCGCCGGATGTCACTACGACCCAGGTCCAACGCCGAAGCCTGAGCTAGTCAGCAATCAGATTAGTGTCGACCGCAAGCCGCAGGCCTTCTCTTGTACCAGCAAGTGGAACTTAGCAAACCCCGGCTTGTTGTTGGCGGGCAGTGGCTTGGTTCAGCAGATTAAAGATTTAGGTTCGCTCTGAAAGACCGATGGTCGAGGCCTGAGGCATTTATGATCCGGCGGCTCGTCGCGATCGCTGTGCTCGGCGGCGTTCTCGCCTCCGCCGTCTACGTGTTTCGCTTTGGGTGGCCGGAGCCCTTGCGCCCCATCATGGAGCGCCTGAGTCTGACGACTGCGCAAAAAAAGGCAGCTCCAACTCAGCCGCCGCCGATGATCCCCGAAGTTGAGGTCATCACGGTGGAGCCGAAAAAGGAGGTGCCCTTTCCTATTGTCTACGCGGGGCGTATCGCCGGGTTTCGCGAGGTGGAGGTCCGCGCCCAGGTTGGCGGCATTCTGCTCAAGCGGGAATTCGACGAGGGGGCGCGTGTAAAGAAGGGGCAGGTGCTATTTCGCATCGATCCGGCGCCTTTCCAGGCTGCCCTCGACCGCGCAGAAGCCCAGCTGGAGCAAGATCGAGCGACGCTGCGCGAGGCCGAGGAGAACTACACGCGGATCCGCCAGTTGCAACAACGCGATTTCGCAAGCCGTCGTCAGCTCGACGAGGCAACGCGCGTTCGCGATCAGGCGAAGGCAGCGGTGAGAGCGGCCGAGGCTGAAATTCGCACCGCAAAGCTAAATCTTGGTTACACGGTTATTGAGGCGCCCGTTGCCGGCGTGACTGCGCTGACATCTCCTCCTGAGGGCTCGTTGGTCCAAGCTCAACAGACGCTGCTGACCAGCATTACGCAGCTTGATCCCGCTTACGTGAATTTCTCATTCACGAACGAAGAAGCGCAAGAATTTCGAAGGCTCAATGAGCAGCGCGAAAAACCGCTGACAGAAAAAGACCTGACAGTAGAGCTGCACTTCGGAGACGGTACTGTTTACCCCCATGAAGGTCGCATTGATACGGCGGCTCAACGCGTCGATGCCCGGACGGGAACAATCCAGGCGCGAGCCATATTTCCCAATCCGGATGGCACACTGTTACCGGGCTTATTCGTCCGCATCGTTATTCGGGGCGTGACGCTGCCAAATGCCATCATCATTCCCGAAGCGGCGATCAGCCAGGGGCCTCAGGGGCCGTTCGTTTTCGTTGTTGCGGACGAAAACAAGGCTGAGGTCCGGCCCATACGGTTGGGGCCGCAGCTTTCTCAGGGACGGGTCGTTGAAGAGGGCCTCAAGGCGGACGACCGCGTGATCACGAGCGGCATCCTCCGCGTCAGACCAGGTGGCACCGTCAAACCTGTTCCGGCCGGCCCACGGCCTCAGGGGCAGACTCCGCCGGCCGGCGCTCCGGCTGGAGGGCCTCCATGATTTCGAAGTTTTTCATTGATCGCCCGATTTTTTCCACCGTCCTTTCCATTGTGATCGTGCTTGCTGGCCTCGTTGCCATGCGGGCGCTACCGGTCGCGCAATATCCGGAAATTGTTCCCCCGCAAGTCGTCGTTTCCGCGACCTATCCGGGGGCAAGCGCCGAAACGATTGCCGAGACCGTCGCGGCACCGCTCGAGCAGCAGATCAACGGCGTCGAGGACATGATCTATATGCAGTCGACGTCGACCGGCGCCGGGACACTTACGCTGTCCGTCTATTTTCGCATTGGAACTGATCCCGATCAGGCGACCATCAACGTTAACAACCGCGTGCAGCGTGCCTTGCCGTTAATTCCCGAAGAAGTCCGGCGGCAGGGAGTCATTGTATCGAAGCGGTCGACCTCGATTCTTCAGGTGCTCACGATGTCGTCGCCTGACGGGCGATACGACACGATTTTCATTTCAAATTACGCGCTCCTCAACGTGATCGACGAATTGCGCCGCACGCCTGGAGTGGGTGACGCTTCCTTATTCGGCGCCTCGGATTATTCGATGCGAATTTGGCTACGGCCGGACCAGGTGGCGAAATACAACCTGACGCCCAGCGAAATCGCTGCCGCCATTCGGGAGCAGAACGCACAATTCGCCGCCGGGCGTTTTGCCGAAGAGCCGATGACGGATCCGCAGGCGTTCACGTACTCCGTCACAACGCCAGGCAGGTTTGCCGATCCAAGGCAGTTCGAGCAGATCATCCTGCGGTCGGATGAAAACGGCGCAACGTTGCGCCTGAAGGATGTCGCACGCGTCGAGCTGGGTTCGCTCAATTATTCCACTGTCTCTACCCTCAACGGTGCACCGACGGTTCCAATCGGAATCTATCTACAACCGGATGCGAACGCGCTGGAGGTTGCGAGGAATGTCGCGGAAGTGATGGAACGGCTTTCGCGCAGATTTCCGGAGGGAATTACTTATGACATTCCTTACGATACGACGCGCTTCATCAACGCCTCAATCGAAGCTGTGATTTCAACGTTCATCGAGGCGATCATCCTGGTCGTCGTTGTCGTTTTCGTTTTTCTGCAGAATTGGCGGGCCACGCTCATTCCGATTTTGGCCGTGCCGGTGTCCATCATCGGCGCGTTCGCGGGAATGTACGCGCTCGGATTCTCGATAAACCTGCTGACCCTTTTCGGCCTTATCCTCGCAATCGGCATCGTGGTGGACGACGCCATCATCGTGCTCGAGAACGTCGAGCGCATCATGACGACTGAGGGCAAGAGTCCTTACGAGGCGGCGGTCCAGGCGATGCAGGAGGTGAGCGGAGCGATCGTAGCCATCGTTCTGGTTCTCTGTGCTGTGTTTATTCCGGTTTCATTCTTGGGTGGCCTCGCCGGTGAGCTTTATCGGCAATTCGCGATCACGATCGCCGTCTCCGTCATCATCTCCGGTATTGTTGCTCTCACTTTGAGCCCCGCACTGTGCGCTGTTCTATTGAGGCCGGTGCACGGGGAGCCGTGGTTGCCGGCGCGGTTGTTCAATCGCGGCTTCGAATGGCTCACGCAGTTATTTATGCACGGCACGTCGTTCTTTCTCAGGAATGCGGTGCTCGGAATTGCGCTCGTCCTGGTCATGGCCGGCGCAACATGGTGGCTCTTTCAAAGAGTGCCGACCGGCCTGGTGCCGGCCGAGGACCAAGGCTCAGTGTTTCTCGTCACCGCGCTGCCGCCAGCGGCTTCGTTGGATCGGACGGTGAAGGTGGTGTCCGAGGTCACGCAGGGGGCGCTGAAAAATCCCGCGGTCCGAAGCGTCGTCTCCGTCGCAGGGTACGATTTCCTTGCCGGTGCGCAGAAGACGAACTCCGGCATTTCGTTTGTCAGCTTGACGGACTGGTCCGAGCGCAAGGATCCGCGGCTCGACGCCCGCAATCTGGCGCCGGCGTTCAGTGCACTTAATGCGTTGTTCCGGGACGGCATCGTTATCGGTTTCAATCCCCCGCCGATCATAGGCATGAGCACGACCGGGGGCTTCGAGTTTTTCCTGCAGGATAGATCGGGCGGAAGCCCGCAAAGCCTTTATCAGGCGGCGCAGATGATCGTCGATGCCGCGAACCGTCGGCCGGAGTTGGCGGGCGTTGCCACGACGTTCAACACCAATGTGCCCCAGTACCGGATCGACGTGGACCGGGAGAAAGCCAAGGCGTTGGGCGTGCCGATCTCGGTCATTTTCGACACGATGCAGAGCACGTTCGGCAGCTTTTACGTGAACGACTTCACGCTGTTCGGTCGAACCTACCGTGTGACCCTGTCGTCGGAAGACACGTTCAGAAAAGCGCCGGACGACTTGCGGCACGTTTTTGTCAAGTCTGAAAACGGGGAGATGGTGCCCCTGAACGTGCTCGTGACGGTCACTCGCGTCGTGGGGCCTGATATCGTCGATCGTTTCAATCTGTTCCCGGCCGCCAAGATTCAGGGCAACGCCGCGCCGGGTTACTCGTCAGGTCAGGCCATCGCAGTGATTGAAGAATTGGTCAGCCAGATGCTTTCTTCCGATTATACAATTGGCTGGACCGGTTCGGCTTATCAGGAGATCCAGTCGGCAGGGACGGGCACCCAGGGATTTATTTTCGGGCTGATTTTCGTGTTCCTGATATTGGCTGCGCAGTATGAGCGCTGGTCATTGCCGCTCGCAGCGGTCTCTGCAGTACCCTTCGCTGTGTTTGGTGCCATTCTGGCGATATTCCTTCGCGGAATTGAGAACGACATTTATTTCCAGGTTGGACTGGTCACGCTAATTGGTCTCTCCGCCAAGAACGCGATTCTCATTGTCGAATTCGCGGCGCAAAGGCATCGGGCGGGGCTCAGCGTGTACGAGGCAGCGCTTGAAGCGGCGCGGTTGCGCTTCAGGCCAATCGTGATGACATCGTTGGCGTTTATCCTTGGCGTCGTGCCCCTGGCTATTGCGACGGGTGCGAGCTCGGCAAGCCGCCATTCAGTCGGTACGGGTGTTATTGGAGGAATGCTGGCGGCAACATTCCTGGCGGTTCTGATTGTGCCGCTATTCTTCCGCCTCGTTACACGTGAGCGCCGCGATTCTCGGGCAGAAGGGCAAGAAGCAGCGCGATTGCGCGGTCGCTCGGCGTAAATCAATCCGCGATTCCGAGCAGGTGCACCGCCGCGAAGAGCAGGGCGCCAACGCTGGCGCCGACCAGAGTGCCGCTCATGCGGATATATTGCAGGTCGCTGCCGATTGTGAGCTCCAGTCGCTCGGACATGGAACGTTCATCCCAACCACGCACAACGTCCGCCACTACCGCACCGATTTCAGCCCGGCGTACGACGAGGGTGAGCGCGATTTTTTCGATCCCGGCTTCTATCTGCGCGAGCGCGCGTGGGTCAGCCTGTATGGCCCGTGCCGTTGCGTGAAGCAGGTTTTCGATAGTTGCCTGCGTTTTGGGTGAAGGCTGTTCGAGATCGTGCAGGGCAGCTGCCAGCGCATTCCGCCAGAGCGAGCCAATCCAATTTTGTACATCCGGGTGGGACAGCAATCGCCTTTTTGCGGCGTCGACCTGCGTGCGGCGCTCCGGCGAGTGGAGCAGCTCGTCGACGAGTTGCGTTATTGCGTTTCGAAATTGGCGCCGGACGTCGCTGTCCGGCTGATGTAAATGGCTCAGCAGCTCGCTGACGCCGTCGACGATTGCTTGCGCAATGCGTTTATCTATCGCCTTCGGAATCCACCAGCGGCTTCGCTCGCCGACGATCCGGTAAATGTCTTCTCGGTGCTGCTCGAGCCAGGACAGCGCCGCGTCCGTTGCGGTATCGAATAGCCTGTCGGCCTCGCCGCTTGTAGTCAGGGCATTGAGCAGGCGACCCAGCACTGGCGCGATGTCGACCCGCTCCATTTGTTCGCCGAGGGCGCGGCGGACGAAATCATGGAGTTCCGGGTTGTCGAGAGCACGGAGCAATTGAGGAAGGGAGCGCGTAATCGAGGCGGCGATCTGAGGAGCCCTCTCGGGAGTGGCGAGCCAGTCAACGATCCTGTGGCCAAGCTGCGCGTCACGAAGGCGTCGCAGCACGACTTCGCGCGTGAGAAAGTTTTCTTCGATAAAGAGCGCTACAGCGTTGCCGATCCGCTCCTTGCTGCGGGGTACAATCGCGGTGTGCGGAATGGGAAGCCCAAGCGGCCTGCGAAATAGTGCGGTAATTGCAAACCAGTCGGCCAAGCCTCCGACGGCGCCACCTTCGGCCCCTGCTCGGATGAGCAGTACGGGAAAACTCGGGTCCGGGACGGCGTAGGTGCCGAAATATGTGGCGCCCATGGCAGCCAAAAGCCCGGTCGCGTACATGCGATTTTGCCTTAGGCGGACGCGCCGCTCATCATCGCGGGACCTGGGCCCCATTGTTTGCGGCGCCGCAGCGGCTAACCACTTCGATCCGATTTCTTCACCGGGCACGGAAGGCCTCCAGTGCGCGATCAAACGCCTAGATAACTGCAATCGGAACCTGCCGAGCGCCGGTGCGTTCCGTCGCGCTTTCGCCAGCATGCGCGTCCAATGTGCTCAAGCTGTCTGCACCTTAAGCGATTCACCCCACACATCCGATTGATCGGGTTTTGGTCAGGGCAGCCTCTTCGGTTCGGCGCGTCTTCCCTTCTTCCTTATCGACTCATACTGGAAAATGCGGGGCGGTCAGGGTAGGCTAGATCTGTTCCCTGAAGGAACTGCTCTTGACCGTCTGATGAACAGACATTGATATTGCAGCAGATATGGAAGCGGCGTAATCAACCGCATCATAACGGGGAAACGCGTGCCGATACGTTCGTATCGGTTTTTCCAGGGAGAGAATTCATGGCTCGCAAAATCTCGATGACGAGACGGGCTGCGCTCGTCGCTGGCGCCAGCATCTCGCTTGCCCCATTCATTCGGCCTTCGCGTGCCGCACTTGAATTTCGCCTGACTCATCCCGCCGACACGAGCCACCCAGTTCACATCGAGGCGGAAAAAATGGTTCAGCGCATTGCTGACCGGACCAACGGTGAGGTGAAGATAACAATCTTCCCGAATAACGCCTTGGGGTCTCCGGTCGAAACGGCGCAGCAGACGAAGCTGGGTGCAATCGATTTCATTCTCCTCAACCCGGCAAACATTGAATCAATGTCGAAAACGATCGGGGTCATCAACATCCCCTATCAGTTCGACGACTACGATCACGCCCATCGGACGCTCGATACGACAGGGCGGGACTGGCTCGCGCAACAACTCAAGGATGCCGGCTTCCAGTGGATCGCCAATTTCGAGTGGGGGTTCCGCGCGCTGTCCAATAGCCGGCGGCCAGTGAACACGCCGGACGACGTGAAAGGCCTGAAGATCCGCGTCCCGCCGGAACTGGCCATCAAGGCGGCGTTTGAGGCTTTGGGGGCGAGTACCCAGACGATCGCCTTCCAGGAGGTCTATCTTGCCCTCGCGAACAAGACCGTGGATGGGCAGGACAACCCTGTGGCGACGACTTACGCGGCAAAGTTTTTCGAGGTGCAGAAATATATCACGCTCACGAAGCACATTTATGCTTCGATCATGTTCGCAGCGAACCCCCGGTCGTGGGGGCGGATGACGGAGGAACAGCGGGCGATCGTAACCGAAGAGGCGACAAAGGCCGGGAGTGAGGCTCGCAAGGGCGTCCGCGAAAAGGAGGAGTGGTACCTCAGCGAGATGGAGAAGGCCGGCCTTACCATCACCCGGCCTCCTGTCGAACCGTTCCGCGAGAAGATGGGGCCCGCTTACGATCAGCTCAAGAAGGCGCTCGGCGAAGAGACCTGGAATACCTGGACGGAGTTCGTCAAGCAGGCCCGCGCAGCTTAATCCTGTCCATCAAAGTTTCACTGGCGGAGCCAATTTCGGCTCCGCTCACGATTCCATACGCTGAGGGGGCGCGCTGCATGTTTATTGCCGGGATTCTTCTCGTATTGTGTGCGCTGATTCTTATGGGGACGCCGATCGCCGTCGCCCTTGGCGTCGTGGCGATCGGCACAATGTGGATTGCCGTTGGCCCAGAGCTGCTCGCCATCTTCATCCAGCGCCTCTACGCCGGCACGACTTCATTCCCCCTTCTTGCCATTCCTTTCTTTGTGCTTGCCGGCAATCTCATGAATACCGGCGGCATGACAAATCGTATTTTCAAAGTGGCGCAATTGATCGTGGGCCGGATCCGCGGCGGCCTGGGGCACGTCAATGTTCTCGCCAGCATGCTTTTTTCGGGCATGTCCGGATCAGCTGTGGCTGATGCCGCAGGCCTGGGCGTGGTCGAGATCAAGGCCATGAAAGAGGCTGGCTACAGCGCTCGTTTCTCGGCCACGGTCACAGCAGTATCGTCCACGATCGGCCCAATCATTCCGCCCAGCATTCCCTTTGTGATTTACGGGAGCCTTGCAAACGTGTCGGTCGGTGCGCTGTTTCTGGCCGGCATTGTTCCGGGCTTGCTGATGGGGCTCGGGTTGATGCTGGTGGTTGCACTCGTTGCAAAGCGGCAGAGTTTGCCGATGGGCGATCCCCGACCGCCGTTTCCGGACGCGATGAAGATCATAGGGACGGCAGCTCCGGCCTTAGCGTTACCGCCGCTCGTGTTGGGCGGAATCTTCTTAGGTATAGTCACGCCCACTGAGGCTGCGGTTGTGGCAGCGGGATATGCGTTCTTGCTCGGCCGGTTCTGGTACCGTGAGCTATCGCTGCGAGATCTGCCCGATATTCTGTGGGAGTCGGGCCGGCAGACCGCTCAGGTGATGTTTATTATTGCGGCTGCTGCTCCATTTGGCTGGGTTCTCATTCAGCAACAAATTCCGAATGCGCTTCTGAACGCATTATTGAGCGTGTCCAGCGAGCCTTGGGTTATTCTCCTCATCATTAACGCGGCCTTGCTCTTGCTGGGCATGTTCATCGAGGGCATCGCGATTCTGATCATCGCGTTCCCGGTGCTGCTGCCGATCATCATGAAAATTGGCGTCGATCCGGTACATTTCGGCGTTATCATCGTCCTGAACTTGATGATCGGGTTGGTGACGCCCCCGGTCGGACTTTGCCTCTATGTTGTCTCTTCGATAAGCCAAGTGTCGCTCGCGGAAATTTCCGCCGAACTTTGGCCTTACCTTCTGGCGCTCGTAGCCGTTCTGCTCTTGATTACATTCGTTCCGGAGTTGTCGCTCTGGCTACCTCACGTTCTCGGCTACGGAGTGATCCAATGACTTGGACCACCTTGCAGCGTATCGATCGTGCGATTGCACTTATTTGCAAATGGGGTGTGATAGGCAGCCTCCTTGGATTGTTCTTCTTGTTGTTTGCCGGGGTCGTCGTACGCTTGATACCTATGCTCAGCATTTCGGGTTACGACGAAATCATTGAGCTGCTGTTTGCATGGATGGTTTTCCTCGGCGCGCTCGCGCTATGGCGAGAGGGAGCGCTCTACAGAGTCGTGCTGTTGGAGCAGTCTGTGTCGGAACCCATCCGTCGAGCGATTGCGGTCTTGAGCCAAGCGCTGATGCTTCTGTTTGCGCTTGTCATGGCAATCAAGGGTTACGAGTTCCTGCGGGAAGCGGGAGAAATCACACCATTTCTCGGGATTGATAAAGGCTATTGGTACTTAGCAGTTCCGACAACAGGGGCCCTTATGGCGATTTACAGCGCTGTTGGCCTCTGGAAGGCGCTTCGCGGTGAGCGTGTTGGCGGCGAAGGCGGTACCATTCTCGGATAAGAGAGGGAGAAGAAAGTGACTGGGCGGCTCAAGGACAAAGTTGCGATTATTACTGGCGCGGCGGGAGGAATTGGCTCCGCGACGGGCCAGCTCTTCTGCGAAGAGGGCGCCAAAGTTCTGCTTGTTGATCGCGATGAGCCCGGGTTGAACTCCGTGGTTGCTCAAATTCGTTCGGCAGTTCCGTCGGCGGAAATTGCCTCTCTGACCGCAGACGTTTCAGAGGAGGCGTCGGCGAGCCGTATTGTGTCTACCGCGATTTCGACCTTCGGCCGCATTGACGTGCTCGTAAACAATGCCGGAATCCGCGCTTACGAGGCATTAGCCGAAGCCAAAACCGAAACTTGGGATGCGATCCTCAAGACAAATCTTTTAAGCTACGCCTGGCTTACCCGGGAGGCGCTGCCTCATTTGCGGGCGAGCCGCGGGAATATCGTCAACGTGTCATCAACTCACGGCGTAAATCCGCGTGCCGGCATGGGCCAATACGATGTCGCCAAGGCCGGAATCATTTCGATGACGAAGACGCTCGCGTTCGAGGAGGCGGCGCATGGAATTCGGGCCAATGCGGTCTGCCCGGGCCTGACGCTGACGCCCTTCCATTTGCGGCGTGCGCAAGCCGAGGGGCGAACACGGGAAGACCTGGACGCCGAGGCCGCGCATGGCTGTTTGGCCCGGCGGTGGGCGGAGCCTCGCGAAATCGCTTATCCGATCCTTTGGCTCGCGTCCGACGAGGCATCCTACATTACCGCAACGGCCATTATGGTCGACGGCGGTCGGTTCGTGGTCGGATAGCCAAGGAATGGCAGTTATCGGCGCGCGGCCTTATCGCGGAGTTGGTCTGCGGACTTGGCCGACTCGCCGCCAAGCATGACCTGCCGGCCCGCCTGGATGTGGGCGCGCATCACCGCGCCCGCCCAGACGGGATCGCGGTGGACGATGGCTTCGATGATCTCTTTGTGATGGGCGATGGATCGCCGCATGGCGTGCGCGTCGAAGCGCGAGAAGGTGCGAACGATGAGCGGCACATCGATGATGGATGCGATAAACCCGCCAAGCCGTTTGCTGCCTGATGCAGCGATGATCAGGCGGTGAAAGCGATCATTGGTGGCCGTGACCGCAACCGTATCGGGTGTGTTGCCCGAAAAAGCCGCGCGCTCCATTTCGAGCGTGGCTTCGCGCATGGCGGCGATGGTGGCGTCATCCGCGCGTAGGGCCGCCAGCTCCGCTGCATAGCTTTCAAGCCGGCTTCTGAGCTCGAAAATTTCGTCTAGATCGGTCTCGCTCCAGGTCGGCACTGTCACGCCGACGTTCGGCTCGAAACGCAGGACGCCCTCGCTAGCGAGGCGGCGCAGGGCTTCGCGCACAGGCGTGCGGCTCACTCCCAGTTCGGAGGCAAGCTCAATCTCACGAAGATGTGCACCGGAGGGCCAGCGCCCTGCCATCACGCCTTCACGGATCGTGGCGTAGGCGAGATCGGCGGCCCGGCGGCGAGGGGAGGTCTTCACGTCACTTTCCACTGGACAGGTCGCGCCATTGTATACAATCTAATTGCCGAGGCGCATAGAGGGCAGAACAAGAAGCTTGCTGATGGTCTGGGCATCATCGGCACTGGCGCCCGCGCCAAGGAAGAAGTCCAAGGCCCAGGAGGAAAGCAGCTCATGTCATTTTTGAAAGCCTTGTTGGCGACCGCTGCGGCCGCCGGTTCGTTGTTGGCAACGGCCTTCTCGGCACAAGCAGAGCGCATCACTGTCACGCATTGGGGCGTGCTGATGTACGGCGCGCCATATGCCGTGGCCATCGAAAAAGGCTTCTACAAAGAGGTTGGGCTCGACATCGACGGCGTGCTGACGTCCAAAGGCGGCGGCACCACCATGCGCAACGTTATGGCGGCTGAATTGCCCTACGGCGAGGTCGCGCTTGCGGCTGTCATCGCAGCCATGAACCAGGGCATCGAACTCAAAATTGTGCACACGGGGGTGCGTACGGCGGGTGAGATCCTCTGGGTCACGACGCCGGATTCGGGCATCAACTCCATCCAGGATCTGGCCGGCAAGAAGGTGGCGTTCACCTCGCCCAAGTCCGTCACCGACATGCTGCTGACAATGACCTTGGACAAGCACAAGGTAAAGGCCGAGACCGTGTCGGCCGGCGGCATTGGCTCGGGCCTGACCATGCTGGATCAGAAAGGAGTCGTTGCCGCTCCGGTCATGGACCCGATCTGGTCCAAGGTGCAGAGCAAGTACAAGCAGGTCTTTGCCGTTGCCGATGAGCTGCCGCCCATGGTGCAGACGGTGGGCGTGACGACGGTTGAGTTTGCGAAGAACAATCCGGACAAGATTCGCGCGCTCACGGCTGCTCGCAAGAAAGGCGTCGAGTTCGTCTACGCCAATCCAGAGGAAGCGGCGAAGATCGTCGCCAAGCACTACGAAATGGACGAAGCGCTCGCGCTGCAGGCCATCAAGAACCTGAGCGCCCTCAAGTACTGGAGCGATGGCACCTTTGAGTACGAGGGCATGGACAACATGGTGAAGGGCCTCCAGATCATCGGCGAAGTCAGCGGGCCGGTGAAGTGGAGCGAGGTTGTCGACGAGAGCTTCCTGAAGTGATCTTCCCGCTTCCTGCTGTTCGAACGCGAGCCATGCCCGTCCCGGTCCACGCGGAAATGCGCGGTGTCACGCGGATTTATCCCGGGACAAACGGTAAGGCGGGCGTGCATGCGCTCGGTCCAGTCGACCTGACGCTCCGGAAAGGGGAATTCTACTCCGTCATCGGCCCGTCAGGTTGCGGAAAGTCCACGCTGCTCGACGTTTTATCTGGGCTGTCGCGCCCCACCGCCGGCGAGATTACCTTCGAGGATAAGCCGGTCGACGGGCGCGTGCCGGACGGCGTTGGCGTCGTCTTCCAGGAGGATGCGTCCTTCCCGTGGCTGAACGTGGAGGACAATATCGCCTTTGGCCTGCGGCGGGCGGGTGTGGACAGCACGGAAATCCGGCGTCGGCTGGATTATGCGCTCGGGCTCATGGGCCTTCGCGATTTTGCGAAGGCCTATCCGGCCCAGCTTTCCGGCGGCATGCGTCAACGGGTTTGCATTGCGCGGACTTTAGTGACGCAACCGCGGCTCATTCTGCTCGATGAGCCGTTCGGCGCGCTTGATGCACAGACGCGGCTAATCATGGGCGATGAGCTCCTGAAGCTGTGGCGCGAGACGGGCGCCACGGTCCTGCTCATCACGCATGCCCTCGATGAGGCCGCGATGCTTTCCGACCGCATCGGCATCATGTCCGCGCGGCCTGGCCGGATCATTGAGGAGGTTGAAACGGGCTGGCCTGCAGACCGTGACAGCAGGGTGGCTTCGGACAATCGCTTCGGAACGATTACCAGCCGTTTGTGGGCGCACCTCAGAGAAGAATCGCTGAAAGCCATTGGTCAGGGGGCGATAAAGTGAACCGGGTCGCCTGGCTGCGTTATTTCATCGTTACGGGCTTTATCGTTTTTCTCGAGGTGCTATGCCGGACAGGGATCATTCCGGCGACGGTGATGATCCCACCGACTTCCATGGCGGCTCATCTTTGGGCGCTGCTCGCTTCAGGACGCGTTACGCCGGACATCATTGAAACAATCGGCAACGTCATCGCTGCCTTCTTGCTTTCGGTGACCGTCGGGTTTGCCTTGGGGGCCGTCATCCATTCTTTCCCAAGGCTCCGGCGCGCCATTGATCCATTTCTGGCGACCTATTACGCCCTTCCGTTTTTCGCGTTCTATCCGCTTTTCATCGTGCTATTCGGACTTGGGCGGCCGCCGATCATTGCGATCGGGTTTCTTTTCGGCGTCGTGGCGATGATTATCGCGACACTAAACGGCTTCGACAGGATTCCGCGCGCGCTGCTCAAGACAGCGGCGGTCTATCGGATGGATCCTCTCTCAACGGCCCTTCGAATCAAACTACCAAGTGCGGCGCCCTATCTCTTTACCGGCGTCAAGCTGGCTGTTGCCTATTCCTTCATTGGTGTGATCGCCGGAGAATTCATAATGTCCTCTTCCGGCCTCGGTTATTCCATCGCCTATGCGTTCAATAATTTCGATAACAAAACGATGTATGCGTTGATGCTTTTCGTCATTGTGCTGGTCACTGCCGTCAACGCCTTCTTTTATGTCTGGGAGCAGAGGCTCCTCGCGCGGCGGGGGCGCTGATCGATGCGGCGCGCATTCGACACAATCCTGCTTGTTGCCGTCGCGTTGGTGATTTGGCAGGCGATCCACCTGTTAGCGCCCTCGGCACTGACTTCGCCATTGGGCACGGCGAGACGGGCTGCCGAGCTGCTTGGTACAGCAACGTTCTGGCCTCATGTTGCCGAGACCCTGAAGGCATTTCTTTATGCCCTGATCCTGGCATTTACCGGCGGGTTGCTGCTCGGCCTGCTGTTGGGGCTCAACAAGACCGGGGCCAAGGTCGCCGATCCCATTCTCGTTTCCATTTATTCGCTTCCGAAGGTCACGCTGTATCCTGTCATCTTGCTGATCTTCGGTCTTGGCATGTCGGCGAAGGTGGCGTTCGGGACGATCCACGGCATCATCCCCATTGCGATTTTCGCTATGAACTCCGTGCGCAACCTGGCGCCAGTTTACCTCAAGACGGCGCGGGTGCTGCATTTGAGCAAAGCAGAAACGTTGCGCACCGTCGTCATTCCCGCCGCTATTCCGGAAATCGTTTCCGGCCTTCGTATCGGCTTCTCCCTCACCCTCCTCGGCGTTCTCATCGGCGAGATGTTCGCCTCGCAACGCGGCCTTGGTTACATGATCATGAATGCCATTGGCCTTCATGATGTGCCAACCATGATGGCCGTCATTTTGATGCTTGCCGTTTTTGCAGTCGCTGCAAACGCGGTCCTTCTCTGGCTGGATCAGCGTCTGCACCGCCGTATCACCTGAAAACATAGGAATAATGAATATGAGCCAATCACTTGCTCAGCGGCTGAAGCAGCCGGGACTTGTCTCTGCGCCGG
The DNA here is from genome assembly GCA_002919265.1 of Hyphomicrobiaceae bacterium. Classification (GTDB taxonomy): domain Bacteria; phylum Pseudomonadota; class Alphaproteobacteria; order Rhizobiales; family Hyphomicrobiaceae; genus ZC4RG25. The sequence goes on from PKEY01000006.1 coordinate 19,110, forward strand.
GCGTCTTCGACATGATTTCCGCCAAGATTGCGGACAGCATGGGCTTCGATGCCCTCTACATGACAGGCTTCGGCACGGTGGCATCCTATCTCGGCCTGCCGGACGCTGGGCTGGCAACGTATACGGACATGGTCTCGCGCGTGCGGCAGATCGCCGAAGGCACGAAAACGCCTCTCATTGCCGATGGCGACACAGGGTACGGCGGGCTGCTCAATGTTGATTTCACGGTCCGCGGCTACGAGGCTGCCGGTGCGGCGGCTATCCAGATCGAGGATCAGGAATACCCGAAGAAATGCGGGCACACGCCCGGCCGGCGCGTCATCCCCATCGAGGATGCGGTGCGCAAGATCAAGGTTGCTGTGGAGGCGCGGTCCTCGAACGATTTCCTCATCATTGCACGGACGGACGCACGCACCTCGCTCGGTCTCGATGAGGCGCTGCGGCGCGGCGAGGCCTTCGCCAAGGCGGGCGCGGACATTCTCTTTATCGAGTCGCCCGAAAGCTTCGAGGAAATGCGCAAAATCGGCGAGACATTTGACGTGCCACTCGTCGCCAACATGGTCGAAGGGGGCCGCACGCCCATTCTATCCCGCACTGAGCTTGAAGAGCTGGGCTTCAAGCTAGCGATCTTTCCCGCATCCGGGTTCCTGGCGATGGGAGCAGCGCTAAAATCTGTCTACGGCGAAATCCGCGATAAAGGGTCCAGTAAGGAATGGCGTGGTGATCTTTATCCCTTCATTGAGTTCGCAAAGCTGATGGGCTTCGAGCGCGTTTGGGAATTCGAGCGCAAGAACGCCGAGGTGTAAGGATGCGTCAGGCGATCGGCCGACAGCCTTGCGGAATTTCTGAGTTAGTCTGCGGTTAATGAATGATTGATGCGTGGCTTGATCTGCCGATTCCATTGCTGGTGCTCGCGGCCGCTGCTCTTTATGCTTCGAGCGCCATCTTACTTAATTGGCTAACGCACCATTCGCCGCTCACTGGCTGCATAGCGAAGTACCGTGGTCTGGTGGGGCCGTTCTTTGTCTCCATTTCCGGGCTTTTTGCGCTGTTTCTCACATTCCTTGCCTCCGACGTTTGGGAGAGGAAAGCGCGTGCCGCTCAAGTCGTTCAGTCCGAACGCGATGCCTTAGCCGCTCTTATGGCGCTTTCCCGTACGAGTGCCGAGGCGGCAGCGACGATTGAGGAAGCGGTCCGAAGCTACGTAAAATCCGCAATTGAGGATGAATGGGAGGCAATGCGACATCAGAAGAGCTCAGCGAAGACTGCCGAGCATCTGGATCGTCTTTTTCATGCGGTTGCCGCAACGAGCAGCAGTTATCCCCCCGCCGTCCATGGAGCCATGTTGCAAAAGATCATTGATGCGAGGGACGCACGTGCGAACCGCATCACGTTGAGCAATGACCGGACGGAGACGCTCAAGTGGCTGTCGGTGATTGGCCTGGCATTGCTGACGCAGCTCGCGCTGGCCGTTGTCCATCTCGACAAAACAGCGCCGCAGCGCCTCGCTCTCGGCTTGTTTTCGGCGGCAGCCGTTTTCGCTATCTGTGTGGTCGCAGCCTATGAGCGCCCATTCGATGGGCCAATCCGTCTTCCACCTGATCAGTTGGCGGAGCTTATCAAGACCCCGTAGGCCGCAGCGCGGTCGGCTCAAGCCAGCCAGCGCTTCCGGCGCCTGTAATGCTTGACGTTGTGGTAGTCGACCCGGCCTGTTCCGCCCAGATAGAATTCCTGCACGTCCGGATTTTGCGCCAATGCTTGGGACGTGCCACTCATGACAATGCGTCCGTTGTCGATGAGGTAAGCGTGGTCGACAATGGCCAGTGCGGCCGCGGCGTTCTGTTCGACCAGCAGAATGCTCATCCCCGTCTCGCGAACAATGCGCGAGATGATGTCGAAGATCTCATCCACGAGGAACGGCGCCAGACCGAGGCTCGGCTCGTCGAGCATGAGGAGTTTCGGCTCGGTCATTAGCGCCCGGCCGATGGCAAGCATCTGCTGCTCGCCACCGGACAGGTAGCCAGCTTGCGCATTCGCGCGCTGTTTCAGGCGCGGGAACCACTCGAAAACGCGCTCGGCCAGTTCGTTGACCTTGGCGCGGCTCTTGTGCATCGAGGTTGCGGCGATGAGGTTTTCGAGCGGCGTCAGGTGTCCGAAGACATGCCGGCCTTCGAGTACGTGAGCGATGCCGAGACGGACCCGCTCCGGCGCGGAAAGGTTCCGCAGGTCCTGTCCGCGGAAACGCACCTCGCCGCGCGTCACCTTCCCGCGCTCCGGCGCCAGCAGGCCGGAGATGGCCTTGAGCGTCGTGCTCTTGCCGGCGCCGTTGGAGCCCAGAAGGGCGACCGCACCTCCCTCGGCGACCTCGAGCGAGACGCCCTTGATCGCGAGGAAGACCTGATCGTACACGACCTCGATGTTTTCGAGTGTCAGCATTGCGTGATCGCTAAAAAGCCTACTGCTTCTTGAACTCGGCAGCGGTCTTCTTGACGAGGTCCATCACGATGTCCTGGTAGGCGGCAATCCAGTCCGTTTTCGGCACCCACTTGCTGCCGTCCCACTGGGAGATGCGACCGTACCCACCGCCCTGGTGGTCCTGAGCCGTGATGGTCAGCGGCGGGAGCAGACCTTCGGCAGTGAAGTTCTTGATCTCTTCTAGGCCCTTCTTCAGCTTTTCAGCCGTCAGCGGTTCTCCTTGCTTTTCGAGTGCGTTTCGTACGCCCTCGACGACGATGGCCATGCTGGCAACGCCAATGTTGTAATAGCTGCTGCCGACGTTCTTCTCGTCACCCGCACCTTTTCCTTTGGCGTAAACCTCCTCGAGAATGGCCTTGATCACCGGATTATCACGCCCGTAGGCCACGCCTTCGAAGCGCAGAACGCCTTTCGCAGCGTCGTTGCCGACGATCTGCGTATCGGTTTCAGACAGCCAGATCACGGACAGAAGACGATCGAGCTTGATCCCGTTCCGCACGGCATCACGCAGCGACACGGTCTGGCCGCCACCAGCGCCCCAGATCACCACCCAGTCCGGGCGATACCGGCGAACAGCGGTCCAGGTGGAGGACTGCTCGTTGCCGGGTGAGGGATAGAAGAAGGTCTGCAGTTCGAAACCTTCCTTGTCCCGAACGGCTTCAAACACCGGCAAGGGCTCTTTGCCGAACGGCGAGTCGATGCCGACAAAGGCGATTTTCTTGCCCTTCAGATTCCCCCCTTCCTGATCCGAGATGTACTTCAGAATAACTGCAGCTTGCGACCAGTAGAGAGCACCGGCCGGGAACACCGTGGGGAAAGTCTCGCCATCCGCGGCGTCCGAGCGGCCATGGAACATCGTCAGCACGTTGATGCCGTCCTGCAGAGCACGCGGCACGACGGCGCGGGACACGGGCGTTGAGAGGAAATCAACCAGCACCGCGCCTTCCGCCTTGAAGCGCTCGTAGGCCTCGATGCCCCGTTGCGGCTCATTGCCGGTGTCAACCACCGTCGCTTCAATGCGGTGGCCATTGATGCCGCCGCGCTCGTTGATGAGCGCGAGGTAGTCCCGCTGCCCCTGGTTATATTCGGACGTCACGAACGTGTAGACTTTCGTGAAGTCCTCGGCGAAGCCGAATTTGATAACTTTGTCCTGAGCCCACCCCGGTGCTGATGCGAGGGCAAGCGCCACGGCGCCTGCTAATGTTGAAATAACTCTCCTCATCATTTCCTCCATTTCCATTTCTTAATGCCGCGCGTGGCGGAAGGGCCAAACGAAAAAGTAGTTGCGCACGTTATCGTAGACCTTGGCAAGGCCGAGCGGCTCATAAAGCAGGAAGCCGACGATCAGTGCGCCGTAAAGCACGAGCGGAATGTGCGAGATGATCTCCGCGTGCAGTGGCAGGTTGAGTGCTACGGCAATGTCGTTGACCAGGTTGTTCAGGAAAATCGGCGCGAGAAGAACCAAGCCGGCGCCGAAAAAGCTGCCGAGCACGCTGCCCAAGCCGCCGACAATAACCATCGCGACGGCCTGAATGGAAACTTCGAGGTGGAACTGCTCGGGCGTGACGGCGCGGTAGTAGCAGAACGCAAGAACGGCACCGGCAATTCCGCCAATGAACGATGAGCACCAGAAGGCGAGCAGCTTATATTTGAACGGGTTCACCCCGATAATGGCCGCCGCAAAGTCCTTTTCGCGCACGGCCACGAGAGCGCGACCCAGACTTGTGCGCGAAACGTTCAGCAAAAAGCTCGTGACGACAGCGCAAATAGCAAGCGCGAACCAATAGCGGCCGGCATCCGACTCGATGGGCCAGCCAAAAATACGGAGAGTAGGCGCCTGCAGCGTCGCCTGGCTGCCGCCGCTAATGGCCGGAACGTGGACGATGGTCCAGTCCACGATCGATTGCATCGCCAGCGTTGTGACGGCGAGATAAAGGCCCTTCACCCGCAGCGCCGCCCCGCCGAAGACGAACCCTATGGCGGCGCTTGCCAGCCCGGCAAGGATGAGCGCGATTTCGAACGGAATGCCCGCTCGCACGCTGTGAATGGCCGTATAGGCACCAATAGCCATCACTGCCGCGTAGCCGAGATGCACCTGACCAGCCCAGCCCATCAGCAGGTTGAGGCCAAGCGCGGCCGTCGACCAGATGACCCAGGGCAGGAGGTAGCTGTTCAGCGTCAGAGGTGAGAAAAGGAACGGCGCCGCTATCGCGATAACCACAATCGTGTAGAGCAGATACCGATCGAACGGTATCGGATAGAGCTGCCGCGCGGAGCGGTAAGTGGTGTGGCGGACGCCGGCGAGACGGTAGAACATTACACGCGCTCTATGTCTTCGCGGCCGAAAAGGCCATAAGGACGGACGATGACGGTTGCCAGAATGACAAGCGAGGCGACCACGTCTCGCGTTCCGGGAATGCCGATGCGTTCGAGATAAACGGGGGCGACGTTTTCAAGGATGCCGACCGCGAGGCCGGCGATAACGACGCCGAGAATGCTATCGAGCCCGCCGAGAATGGCGACGGCGAGCGCCTTGATGAGCAGGAGCGACAGCGTCCAATCAACGCCTTGAACGGAGCCCCAGAGAATGCCGGCTGCCGCCGCAGCAACGCCCGCGAGCCCCCAAGAGATGCCGATTGCGCGCTCGACTGGAATGCCGACGGACCACGAGGCTGTCTGATCATCCGACACCGCGCGGAGCATGATGCCTTGCCGCGTGCCAAAGAAGAGTGCAGCGAGGGCCACGAGGGCGAGAGCAACGACTCCGGTGATGAGGTACGCTTTGTCGATGAAGATCGAACCGATGATGATCGGTGCCGTATCAATTCCGAGATCAAGGCGCTTTTTCACGGGACCGAAAACTGCCGGGGCCAATCCGCGCAGCATGATCTCGAGACCAAGCGTCAGCATGATCACCATGATGACCGGCTGGCCGATCATGCGCCTCAGCGCCACTCGCTCAATTCCCCGCCCGATGAAGAACATGGCGATGATGCCAAGCGGGATTGCTGCCCAGATCGGCGCTCCGAGGAGCTCCATGCTTGCCCAGGTGAGATAGGCGCCGACCATGACGAGAGCGCCCTGGGCCAAGTTGGCGACGCTGGAAGCCTTGAAAACGAGGACGATGCCGAGCGCAACGAGCGCATACATCAGTCCGACAAGCGCCCCGTTGATGGAAAGCTCGGCGAGTTCGTAGAGGAAATCCATGCGTTCCTATCTGACTTCGTAGATGGCGAGACGGCGCTTGAGGGTACCGGTCGCGCCGGTTTCGTACGTGATGAGCGTTTCGTGCTCGACGGCTCCGGAGCCGTCGTAGAGAGCGTTGATGATGGGGGCGTATCGTTCGTCGATCACGTTGCGGCGCAGCTTGCGGGTGCGCGTAACCTCGCCATCGTCGGGATCGAACTCTTTCGGCAGATTGACGAACTTGCGGATTGCGAGCGCCGGCGGCAACAGCTCGTTCACGTGTCGCACGACGCCGTTGATGAGCTTGTAAACCTCGGGGCGCTGGGACAACTCGGCATAGGACGTGTACGTCACGCCGTTCACCTCGGCCCAGTGTCCGACGGCGCCCATATCGATGCAGATGAGGGCGGTCAGATAATCGCGGCCGGCGCCGATGATGGCGGCGTCCTTGATGTACTGGCTGAACTTCAAGCGGTTCTCGATATAGGTCGGGATGTAGCGCTCGCCGTCCATTGTGTAGACGACCTCGCCGACCCGACCGAGCACGACGAGATGGCCGTCGTCGTCCATGTAGCCGGCGTCACCCGTGTGCAGCCATCCCCCTGCCAGCGCATTTTGCGTGGCCGCTTCATCGTTGAGGTATCCGTCAAACACGCTGTCGGCGCGAATGAGAATTTCGCCGTTATCGTCGATTTTGACCTCTACCCCCGGCAGCGGTTTACCGACCGTATTGAGCTTCACGTCCCCTGAGCCTTGCGCGGCCGTGAGAGCGCAATTCTCCGTCTGACCATAAAACTGTTTGAGGTCGAGCCCCAGGGCGCGGAAGAAAAGAAATGTGTCTTCGCCAATGGCCTCGCCGGCGGTGTATGCGCGTTTGGCGCGCGAGAGGCCGAGATAATCGCGCAGTGGCGCGTATATCAGCACGTCGCCGATGGCGTACGCGATACGCGAGAGCAGGCCCGGCTTGTGACCGGCAAGTCGCTTCCGCTCGAGCTCGATGGCGAACGGCATGAACCAGTCATAAAGCCGCCGTTTCAGCCACGTGGATTCCGCGATACCAACCTGGACGTGGGTGAGCATTGCGTCCCAGCTCCGGGGCGACGCGAAATAGACGGTTGGGGCCACCTCCCGCAGATTGTGAAGGACAGTCTCCTGCCGTTCCGGAATGTTGATCGTGAACCGCAGGGCAATGCCCGACGACACTGTGAAGACGAAGTCGCCAACCCAAGCCATCGGCAAGTACGCCATCAGCTCGTCGCCGACCTGGAAGTAGTCGGCGGCCTGAGCGTTGCGCGCCGCGGCGATCACGCGCCGATGTTGCAATATGGCGCCTTTGGGTTTTCCGGTAGTGCCGGAAGAGTGCAACAAGACGGCGGCATCGGTCGGCTTGGCGCGGTTGATCAGATCGTCTTTGAGTCCTGGCTCGCGGGCCAGACGTTCACGGCCTTTCTTAACGAGATCTTCCCACGAGAGCAGGCCCGGGGCGGTGTAGTTCGCCAGCCCGCGCGGATCATCATAGATGATTATCTCCGGCAGCTTGGCGCGGGTGCGCAGCTCGAGCAGCTTGTCGACCTGCTCCTGATCCTCGGCCAGTGCGAAGCGGGCGCGGCTATTGCCGGCGTAGTACTCAAGATCATCAGGCGGAACGTCCGGGTAGATCGGGGCTGGCAAGCCGCGAAGAGCGGCGGCGCTCAGCATGCCGAAGTAGAGCCGCGGACGGTTGTCGCCGATGACGAGCAGGCCGTCTCCCGGCTTGAAGCCCATCTCATCGAGGGCGGCAGCAAAGGCGAGAACCTCTGAGAGGACATCGTCCCACGTGAACTCCTGCCAGATGCCGCGATCGCGTTCACGCATGGCGACGGTGGAGCCGTGGGTTCTCGCATTCTCGGCCAGGAGTGTGATCAGTGTACCGGAATCGAGCCCTGCGTTGACGCGCGGCACCGCGCCGGGGTCGTGCGCAGGGACCTCCCGTGCCAGATCAATGACTTCCGCCGTGTTTGCGTCAGGCCGCATGGAGCCTCTTGGTCCCGAGATAGGCCTCGATCACCCGCGGATCGGAGAGGGCTTCGGTAGGTGTGCCATTTGCGATCTGCTCGCCATAGCTCAGCACCGTCATCCGATCGCAAAGCGCCGCGACCACGTCCATGTGGTGTTCGATGAGCAGGACGGTCAGCCCACGTTCCTCGCGCGCGTCGAGGATGAAGCGGGCCATGTATTCTTTCTCTTCCTGGTTCATGCCCGCCATGGGTTCGTCCAAGATCAGAAGGCGCGGCTCTGAGACGAGCGCACGGGCGAGCTCGATCCGCTTCTGCAACCCAAGCGGAACGATTTCGATGGGCAGATCGCGAACATCCTGAAGTTGCAGAAAGTCGATCGTGTCCTCGACAAGCTCGCGTTGTTTGATTTCGTCGCGCTCGGCCCACACCCAGTAGAACAATGAGGCGAGGGCTGACGGGCGCATGTGGATGTGCCGGCCCATCATGATGTTGTCGAGCACGCTCATGCCCCGGAACAGGGCCAGGTTCTGGAACGTGCGCGCAATTCCGAGCCGCGCCACCTCGTGCGGGCGGACACCCGTTATGTCTTTGCCCTCAAAATAGATTTTTCCTCGATCGGGCGGGTAGAAACCGGTTATCGCGTTGACGATCGTGGTCTTACCCGAGCCATTCGGCCCAACAAGACCAAATATCTCGCCCTTCTCGATACCGAGATTGACCCCCTTCAACGCTCTCAGCCCGCCGAATGAGCGCTCGAGGTCGCGACATTCCAGAATCATTCGGCGCAGGCCCACCTAAAGCCAAATCCTCCCATAGCCGCGTTACATTCTTGTTCTCGTTTTCAATTTCCATCCTACTTTAGGCGGGCCATTTCGCGGGAGCAATAGGGGCGCGCTTATCATTACCGGTAGTGTGCATTTGCGAAACTATTTGTTTCGCAAAAGCGAAATGATGATTGCTACGATTGCGAAAGCGGGAGGAATCCAGACGTCCGGCGCTTCCATTGTCAGAAGGGTGAAGGTGGCGATGGTGGTCCATGCCAGGGGAATGACCAGCAGTAGCCAGCGCAACGGGATCGGCGCAACCGCCAGCGCGGCGAGCGTGGCCAGCACTGTAGGGTCTGGCGCAATACCGAAGACCTCAGCGGCGGACCATGGTCGGTCCATGGTGGGTGCAATCAGCGGGTAGGCGAAAAGGATCAGCGCAAACAGCGCTGCAGCGGAAAGGCGGATGAACCTCGTTTCTCGCTGTCCGCTCGTAACCGGCCCAAAGGCGGCCGTGGCAAGGAGCATCACGCCCTGCAGAACGAAGACCGGCGCAACGTAAACTGCCGCCCAATTGATCGTCGCATACCGCTCCCAAAAGAACGCGAACGCCACCCAGATCCAGATCACGCCCAGGGCAGCGAGGACGAAGCGCGTGAGCTGAATGCTCGGGCGGATGATCGCGTAGATGATCATAACCCCCGCGGCGATGGTCAGCAGATGCGCTGGCCACAGAGCATGATTATGCAACTCGAGTAGTCGGTAGTAGACGCGCGGCGAGAACAACAGAAAGTCGGACAGCGTGTAGGTCCACCATTCCGACATTTACAGCTGCCTCACGTAGGCGGACATGCGCTCGCGCAGCGCCGCGTCCGGGAACGGGCCGATGCCCGCGGCCATGTTCTCGCGCACATGGTCGACGCTCGTCGTTGCAGGGATGACGCAAGTCACCGCCGGGTGGCCGATGATAAACTTGAGCAGGAACTGCGCCCAGCTGGAAGCGCCGGTTTCCGCTACCCACGGCGGCAAGGGGTGGCGCTCGACAAAACGGATGAGCTCCTTCTGACGGAACGGCCGGTTGATGATGACTCCAATGCCGCGTTCCTGCGCTAACGGCAGGATGCGCTGCTCCACCTCGCGGTCCAGCACATTGTACGTCACCTGAATGAAGTCGATGGGCTGGGTTGCCATCACCCGCTCGAATTCGCGATGGCGCCGGCCCTCCGAGGTAGTAATGCCGACGTAGCGGATCTTGCCTTCCGCCTTCATCGCGAACAGCGTTTCAAGGTGCTCCTCCCAGGCGAGAAGGTTGTGGACCTGCACCAAATCCAACTTCGGCACGCCCCAGTAGGCACGCGTTTGCTCGATCTGCGCCGGACCGTTCGAGCCGCGCGAGGTCCAGACTTTCTCCGCTGAGAAGAGCTGAGGTGGATAGCCAAGCTTTTTCAGGCCGTAGCCGATCGTCGGCTGCGAGGACGCATACATCGGCGAGGAATCGATCATGCGCCCGCCTGCTTCGAAGAAGGCGGCCATGACAGCAGCACATTCTTCCAGAAGCTCCGGATCGTTGCCCACGTTGAACGTGATCCAGGTGCCGAGGCCGACGACCGGCATTAGCTCACCTGTAGAGGGGATGGGGCGCGTGGCAATCGATGCGGACTGGCCCGTGGCGCGGCCGCTGCCGATCAACCAAGCACCCGCGCCGGCAATCGTCCCCTTGAGAAATGCTCGACGTGTTGCAGCCATGTCGCTCTCTGCCTTTTGATGCGATCGAGATGGGGCTGGGGGCTACAAGACGCAATAAAATTTGCTGCGAACTGCAGAGAAAATGGGCTTTTGAATCGAAGCGATATTTCTGTTCTGCACAAGTGTTGTGCTTGGCATGCGCGACGGCTTTTGCGATTGTTCCTGTCAGAGCCGCGAGTGTCAGAACAAGGAGGGTGCGCATGCGCTTCTTTAGAACAATGCTCATGGCCGCAGGCGTGTTAGCGACCGTCGCCGCCGCTCCGGTGTCCGCGCAGCAAATTCGAATCGGGCTCTCTGCTGAGCCTACGGCCATGGACCCGCACTTCCACAATCTCACGCCGAATAACGGAGCGCTGTCGCATATCTTCGAGCGCTTGGTGGAAACGGATCCGAAGAACAGGCTTATTCCCGGTCTCGCCGAAAGCTGGCGGACGATCGATGACAACACCTGGGAGTTCAAGCTGCGCAAGAACGTGAAATGGCACGATGGCACGCCGTTCACGGCGGATGACGTGATCTTCACCTTCGAGCGCGCGCCCAACGTGCCGAACAGTCCGGCGAGCTTTGCCTCGGCGGTGAAGGGCAAGACCATCAAGAAGATCGACGATCACACGATCCACATCACCACGCCGGCGCCGCATCCGCTGATGCCGAATGACATGTCCAGCCTGCTCATCATTTCCAAGAAGCACGGCGAGGGGGCGAAAACGGAGGATTACAACTCGGGCAAGGCGACCATCGGAACAGGGCCCTACAAGTTCGTGGCATTCGTTCCCGGTGATCGGATCGAGCTAGTCCGCAACGAGGACTATTGGGGTGAGAAACCTCAGTGGGAAAAGGTGATTTTGAAGCCCATCAAGTCGGGCCCGGCGCGCGTGGCGGCTTTGCTCGCGGGGGACGTGGATCTCATTGAGGACGCGCCAACCGCAGACATCGCGCGGCTCAAGAATGACCCCAATGTCGAGGTCAGCCAGACGGTTTCGCGGCGCGTGATCTACTTCCACATGGATCAGTTCCGCGAGGAAACGCCCTACATCACCGCGAAGGATGGCTCGAAGATCAAGAACCCGTTGCTCGACAAGCGGGTACGGCTGGCGTTGTCGAAGGCGATCAACCGCAACGCGATTGTCGAGCGCGTGATGGAAGGCGTGGCGATCCCGGCTGGGCAGCTGCTGGCGGATGGGTTCTTCGGCGTGTCGCCCAACGTGAAGCCGCCGGCCTATGATCCGGAGGGCGCCAAGAAGCTGCTGGCCGAGGCGGGCTATCCCAACGGCTTCAAGATGACCATTCACGGTCCCAACGGTCGCTATACGAATGACGTGAAAATCCTGGAAGCCGTGGCGCAGATGTTCACCCGCATCGGTGTAGAGACGACGATCGAAGCGTTGCCCCCGGCGGTCTATTTCAACCGCGCTTCGACCGGCGCGAATGGCCTGCCCGAGTTCAGCTTTATTCTGGTGGGCTGGGGCTCCGACACGGGCGAGACGTCCAGCCCGTTGAAGACGCTCCTCGGCACCTTCAACAAGGAGACGGGGTTCGGGGCTGCGAACCGGGGCCGTTATTCGAACCCCGAGCTCGACAAGTTGATCGCACAGGCGCTAGCGACTGTTGACGATGCCAAGCGCCAGGATGTGCTGGCCAAGGCTGTAGAGCTGGCGATGGAAGACGTTGGCCTCATTCCAACGCACTATCAGATCAACACATGGGCCTCGAAGAAGGGGCTGAAATACGAGGCGCGGGCGGACGAATACACACTCGCCATGAGCCTCAAGAAGAACTGACAGCAGTGGCGGAAGCGCGGCCTGGCAACATTGCGCTTCCGGTTCGTTCGCCTCGGCGGGATTGGTGACCGCATCGGGAGGGTTTGCGCATGACCGCATTCATCCTGCGCCGTCTCATGCAGAGCGTGGGCGTGGTTGCGGTCATGTCGTTGATCGTCTTCTTCGGCGTCCATATTGTCGGCGATCCCGTGTATCTGCTCATCAATCCGCAGGCCGATCAGGAGGACATCGAGGCCGCGATCCGCGCGCTGGGATTGGACCGGCCAATCTGGGAGCAATACTGGCACTTTCTCACCGGGGCTCTGCAGGGCGATCTCGGCCGATCATTCGTGTTCGGTGAGCCAGCATTGAAGCTGATCCTTGACCGTATGCCGGCGACGCTCGAACTCGCCATCGCAGCGCTTCTGATGGCCATCATCTTCGGCATTCCCCTAGGCCTCTACGCCGGGCTCAAGCCGCAGTCATGGGTGTCGAAAACGATCATGGCCGGCTCGATCCTGGGCTTTTCGCTGCCGACCTTCTGGGTCGGCATCATGCTCATCATGGTGTTTGCCGTGATGCTCGGGTGGCTGCCCTCCACGGGCCGCGGACCGACGGCGACGTTCCTTGGTATCACCTCCAGCCTCTTCACACTGGAGGGCTGGCGCTACGTGCTGCTTCCGGCGACCAACCTCGCATTGCTCAAGATTTCGCTGGTTGTCCGTTTGACACGCGCCGGAACGCGCGAGGCGATCCATCAGGACTACATTCGCTTCGCCCGCGCCAAGGGGCTGCCGACGCATCGGGTGATTGGCGTTCACCTGCTGAAAAACATTCTCATTCCGGTGGTGACGGTGCTGGGCCTCGAGTTCGGCAATCTCGTTGCCTTCTCGGTCGTCACCGAAACGATTTTCGCATGGCCAGGCATGGGACGATTGCTGATCTCGTCCATTCAAAGCCTCGACCGGCCAGTGATCGTGGCATACCTCATCATCATCGTTCTGATGTTCATTATCATCAATCTGGTGGTCGACATTCTTTACTCGCTGCTCGACCCGCGCGTGCGGCTTGGGGAGAAGAGCGCATGAGCGTGACGGAAGCCCCAGCCGCGATAGCAGAAAAGAATGATGCGTCAGCGGTAGAAACGCCGCTGCGCCGGTTCGTGTCGGCATATTGCGAGAGCAAGCTCGCGGTCGGCGCGGCGCTGTTCCTTCTCGTGCTCATCCTGCTTGCGGCTTTCGCGCCGCTGATCGCTCCGCAAAATCCTTACGATCTCGCGCAGGTGGACGTGCTCGACAGCCGCCTCCCACCGGGAGAAGTCGGTTTCAGCGGCATGACCTATTGGCTGGGCTCCGACGGGGCCGGCCGCGATCTGCTGAGCGCGATGCTTTATGGGCTGAGAATCTCTCTGTCCGTTGGCTTCCTTTCTGGCCTCATCGCGATGGCGATCGGTGCTGCCATCGGCCTGATCGCCGCTTACGTCGGCGGCCGGGTCGACAGCCTCATCATGAGGATCGTCGATCTGCAGCTCTCGTTTCCCGCAATCCTCGTCGCGCTGATGCTGATCGCGGTGCTGGGCAAGGGGGTGGATAAGATCATCATCGCCCTCGTCACCGTGCAGTGGGCCTACTATGCGCGCACCGTCAGAGGCTCGGCGCTGGTTGAAAGTCAGAAGGAATACGTAGAGGCGGCGCGCTGCCTCGGCCTGAGCCATGTGCGCATTTTGTTCCGGCACATCCTGCCCAACTGCCTGCCGCCGCTGATCGTAGTCGCGACGGTGCAGGCGGCGCACGCCATCGCGCTGGAGGCGACGCTATCTTTCCTCGGCGTTGGCCTTCCGCAGACGGAGCCTTCGCTTGGCCTGCTGATTTCCAACGGGTTCGAATACGTGCTCTCGGGCAAGTACTGGATCAGCACGTTCCCGGGCATCGCGCTGCTGGTGACCATCGTCACGATCAATCTCGTCGGCGATCAGCTGCGCGACGTGCTCAATCCGAGGTTGGCGCGATGATCGAAGCTGCGGCGACAGCACAGGAACCGCACATCGGGGCAGGCGACGCCGAGCCAACGCTCGCCGTCGAAGAGCTGAAAACGCACTTTTTCACCAAGGCTGGCGTGGTCAAAGCCGTCGATGGTGTGAGCTTTTCCATCAAGCGCGGCGAAGTGTTGGGCATCGTCGGAGAATCGGGTTCCGGCAAATCCATCACGGGCCTTTCGATCATTGGCCTCATCGATCCGCCCGGCCGCATTGTTTCGGGCGCAATTCGCTTCAAGGGGCGCGATCTTACCAAGCTGTCGGAAGAGGAGATCCGTCAGCTGCGCGGCGACCGCATCGCTATGATCTTTCAGGACCCGATGATGGCGCTCAATCCCGTGCTTCGGATCGATACGCAGATCATCGAGGCTGTGCGCGCGCATCACGACGTTGACCGGGGCACGGCACTGGAGATGGCACGCGAGGCCCTATCGGCGGTCGGCATTCCGGCCCCGGAGCGTCGGTTGAAGGCTTATCCGCATGAGCTTTCGGGCGGGATGCGGCAGCGGGTGGCGATCGCCATCGCATTCATCAACAAGCCTGATCTCATTATTGCCGACGAGCCGACGACGGCGCTCGACGTGACCATTCAGGCGCAAATCCTGCACGTTGCGCAGGAGCTGTGCCGCAACACGGGCACCGCGCTCATATGGATCACGCACGATCTCGCGGTGGTCTCGGCGATCGCCGACCGGATCGCCGTTATGTATGCCGGCCGCATCGTCGAGCAGGGGACTGCGGCAGAGGTCATCGGCAGCCCGCTGCATCCATACACGCGCGGCCTCATCGGCTCGGTGCCCAGCCACAATGCGCGTGGCAAGCGGCTTTATCAGATTTCAGGCATGACGCCGTCGCTGCTTCATCTTCCGCCGGGGTGCGCCTTCCGAAATCGCTGTGATTATGCGGGGCCACTTTGCTCTGAGGCACCACCCGTCACCGAACCGACACAGGGCCGTCAGCTCCGCTGCTTCTATCCGCTGAAATCCGAGGCGATGTCATGAGCGAGGCTGTGCCGATCATAGAGGCACGGGGTCTCAGCAAGCGCTTCACGCGCAAGCTCGATCTTGCCGGGCGCATCGCGGCTCGGCTCGGTATGGGTGTGAAGGAAGAAACCGTTCACGCCGTCGACAACGTCAGTTTCGCCATCAAGCGGGGCGAAGTTGTTGGGCTGGTCGGAGAATCCGGCTGCGGAAAATCCACCCTCGGGCGCATGATTGCAGGCCTTATCGAGCCTTCCAGGGGGACCGTTCTTGTCAAGGGCCGTGACCGCGCGACCTTACAAGGCAACGAGGCCAAGCAGGCGCGACTCGCGGTGCAAATGATCTTCCAAGACCCGTTTGCGTCACTCAATCCGCGGATACGGATCGAAACGATCATCGGTGAAGCTCCGGTCGTGCACGGCCTCGTGCCCAAGCGCCAGGTCGGGGCCTATGTCGATGATCTGCTGCGCCAGGTAGGGCTCGACCCGGAGTTTCGCCGCCGGTATCCCCACCAATTTTCTGGCGGTCAGCGTAGTCGCATCGGCATTGCGCGGGCCCTTGCCGTCAAGCCGGAATTCCTGGTTTGCGATGAGGCTGTCGCGGCCCTCGACGTTTCCATCCAGGCGCAGATCCTCAACCTCTTTATGGACCTGCGGGAGGCGCTGAATCTCACCTATCTCTTCATCAGCCACGACCTCGGCGTCGTACAACACATCTCAGATCGCATTTTCATCATGTACCTCGGCCGCATCGTCGAGATGGCGCCGACGGAGGAGTTTTTCAAAAAGCCCAATCATCCCTATGCGCAAGCGCTGCTCGCCGAGGTTCCGCGGCTGGGGCTGACAAAACGGCAGTTCAAACCGATTGAAGGCGAAATCCCCTCGCCATTGGACCCACCATCCGGGTGTCATTTCCATCCGCGCTGTCCATTCGCAAGCGTGCGCTGTCGGCAAGAAGCGCCGAAACTGAAGGAAATTGCGCCGGGCCGCTTCTCGGCCTGCCATCTAAACGATGCGAGTTAAGGCCGCAGTTTTCTCGTGCTTTACCGGCCAAAACAAAATCGGCCGCCACCCTTAGGGGCGACGGCCGATTTTCTGAATTGCGTTCAGGACCGATCAGAGCGCGCGCTTGCGCTGCTGGATCATCATGTAGCTGTCGAAGGTGTGCTCGGCAATCTGGAACCACAGATAGCCGTCACCACGGACCTCCTTCATCGCTTCGTAGATCTTCTTGAAGTCCGCATTCTTCGCAGCGATTTCCTCGTAGGTCTCATTCGTTGCCTTGAAGCAGGCGTCGAGAACGGCCTCCGAGAATGGCCGCAGCTGCGTTCCGGCCCCTACCAGCCGCTTCAGGGCGGCGGCGTTCAGGGCGTCGTAGCGGGCCATGGTGTAGGTATTGGCTGCGTGGGCCGCGGCCTTGATCATCGCCTGGTAGTTCTTCGGGAGCTCGTTCCACTTGTCCAGGTTGATGAACATGTGGATCATGCCGTTCCCTTCCCACCAGCCGGGGTAATAGTAGTACTTGGCGACCTTGTAGAAGCCGAGCTTCTCGTCATCGTACGGCCCGACCCACTCGGTGGCGTCCAGCGTGCCCTTCTCGAGCGCCGGGTAGATGTCGCCGCCGGCCAGCTGCTGCGGAACGACGCCAAGTTTCGAGAGCACAGCGCCCGCGAACCCGGCGATCCGCATCTTGAGACCCTTCAGGTCGTTGACGGTGTTGATCTCCTTGCGGAACCAGCCGCCCATCTGCGCGCCGGTGTTGCCGCACGGGAAGGCGATGAAGTTGTACTTCTTGTAGAACTCGTTGAAGAGATCGATGCCGCCCCGCTCGTACATCCAGGTGTCTTGCAGGCGCTGGTTCAGGCCGAAAGGCACCGTGGTGCCGAAGGCGAACGTCGGGTCCTTGCCCCAGTAGTAGTAGGAGCAGGTGTGGGCGATCTCGACTGTGCCGTTGCTCACCGCGTCAGCCGCCTGCAGGCCGGGCACGATCTCGCCAGCCGCGAAGTTCTGGACGATGAATTTGTTATCGCTCATCTCGGCCAGATACTTCGAGAACAGGTCCGCGCCGGCGAAGAGCGTGTCGAGGGATTTGGGGAAGCTCGACGTGAGGCGCCATCTGATCTCTGGAGCCGATTGAGCGATGGCTGGCGCAGCGAGCCCTGAAGCCGCCGCACTGGCTCCGCCAATGCCTGCAGCTTTCAAGAATTTCCGACGACTTACGGTTGACATGCTTCAGACTTCTCCTCGATCACGAGTTATTGAGCGGCCGTTCTGGCGCGGTCAGCCCTTTGGATCTGCCCCCGACGATTGCCTTGGAGGGTCAACAGGCGGCGGCGTTGATCATCACGCAGGTGGGGCAAGACCTGCCACCGGTAAGCGGATGACCTGACACCCGCTGCTGGCCAGCGATGATGGGGCCGTCATCTATCCAATCCTTTCCTCCCTTGCGCCCCTTCCGGCGGGTTCTACGAGCAGAGGCAACCCTGACGGAAGGTGGTTCGCTTTCGCACGCGGAAAGCGAGCCAAGTTCTTGGTCTGCCCCAACTTCCGGGAACGAAGAGGGGTTGACGGCGGCGGATCATAATGCGCTCGGAACCGCCCCACAATGCTTCGTGCTTTAGTCTAAAGCCGCATAGGGGCGGCCTTCGCGCGAGGCGCCACGGTTGAGCCGAAATCGGGTAAGGTGGACGGGAGCGCGAACGGCCAACCAGATTGGGACCAGTGAAATGAAGGAATTCGAGGTCCGGCCAAATCCCGACGATCCCCGTTTGTCGGTGCCCGTCTCCGGCATCGATCACGAGGGAAAGCCGGTCGAAACGTTCGTCGTAACCGAGCGGCCGCTGACGCTTTTCCTCAACGGCCGTGAGATCGTGACGATGATGACCATCGGCGATCATCCCGATCTGCTGGCCGTGGGCTACCTGCTCAACCAGAACATGCTGCGGCCGGACGACGAGATCACGGCCATCGAGTACGACGACGATATTCAAACGGTGGTGGTGCGCACGCGCCGCCAAACGGATTTCGAGGAAAAGCTCAAGAAAAAGATTCAGACCTCGGGCTGCGCGCAGGGAACGATCTTCGGCGACATCATGGAAGAGTTCGACAAGGTGAAGCTCAACCCTGATGCTCGCCTGCGCACGAGCTGGCTTTATCAGCTCATGAAGAAGATCAACACACAGCCGAGCCTTTATCTCAAGGCTGGAGCAATCCACGGCTGCGTGCTGTGCCAGGAGGACAGGCCGCTCATCTACATGGAGGATGTCGGCCGGCATAATGCGGTCGACAAAATCGCCGGCTACATGTTCCTGAACAACATCAAGCCGGACGACAAGATCTTCTACACGACCGGGCGGCTGACCTCGGAGATGGTCATCAAGACCGTCAAGATGCGCATTCCCATTCTGATGTCCCGTTCCGGTTTCACGGCGTGGGGTGTCGATCTGGCGCGGCGGGCGGGTTTGACCCTGATTGGACGGGCACGCGGCAAGCGATTCATCGCGCTGTCCGGTCTCGAGCGCATCATCTACGATGCGGACCTCTCGCGGGTCGAAGAAGAGGACAAGAAATACGTTCGCAAGGGCAGCCTCGCCACGGCCGAGGATTGAAGGGATGGACGAGCAGGCGGCGAAACTGGTGACCGGTGTGCTCCTGGCCGGGGGGCTTTCGCGGCGTATGGGCGGTGGCGATAAATGCCTGCGCGACCTCGCTGGCAAGCCGATGCTGGCGCATGTGATCGAGCGGCTGAGGCCCCAGGTCGGCGCCATGGTGCTCAATGCCAACGGCGATCCGGCACGCTTTGCGGCGTTCGGGCTCGATGTCGTTCCCGATACGATCGAAGGTTTTGCGGGACCGCTCGCGGGTGTGCTTGCGGGGATGCGGTGGTCGGCAGGCCATGCGCCGGAGGCACGCTGGATCGTGACCGTTTCGACGGATGCGCCGTTCCTGCCACTCGATCTCACTCGGCGGTTGCTGGAGGCCACCACAGGCGGGCCAAACACCATTGCGCTCGCAGCGTCCGGCGGAGAGGTGCATCCCGTGATCGGGTTATGGCCGGTCTCGCTGGCTGACGATCTGGAGGAGCAGCTCAAGGCTGGCGTGCGCAAGGTGCTGCACTGGACCGACCGCCACACCACCAAGGTGGTCGACTTTCCGTTCCTGACGATCAACGGGCATGAGATTGACCCGTTTTTCAATGCGAACACGCCCGAGGAGCTGGATGAAGCGCGAGCTTTGATCGAGAGCGTAACCCCGTGAGTGCAACGGCGAGCACCCCGATTATTGGCATCGCGGGCTGGAAGAACTCCGGCAAGACGACGCTCACCGTGCGTCTCGTCGAGGAATTTACGCGTCGCGGGCTCAAGGTGGCGACCGTGAAGCACGCGCACCACGCGTTCCAGATCGATGAGGGCGAGACGGATAGCGCCCGGCATCGCCGCGCCGGAGCCAGGCAGGTGGCCATTGTTTCCAGCCGGCGTTGGGCCATCGTAAGCGAGCTTGATGGCGCGCCGGAGCCGAGCCTGGAAGAGGTAATCTCCTGTCTGGATCCGTGCGATCTCATCATCGTGGAAGGCTATAAGCGCGCGCCCATTCCGAAGATCGAGCTGCGCCGCAGCCAGTCGCTTACCAAACAACCGTTGGCACCGGATGATCCGATGGTCATTGCGATCGCGGCCGATCATCCTGTCGAAGATGCGAATGTGCCCGTCTTCTCCATCGACGACACGCCCGCAATTGCCGATTTTATCGACGAGACGATCGGACCGCTGAAAAAGCGGAAGATTGCGGCGGACGCCACCCCGTCGAGCCCTGGCGAGTGACAATGCTGATCCGTGTTTGGCTCCTGGCGCTTCTCACCGTTTTCGGCTCACTGAATGTTTTGGCGCAAGGGAAGGACCCGCGCGTTCCGCCCGGCACCGATCCGGGCGGCATGGCCGTGGCGCTGATTTCGGGTGGTATTGATTACACGCTCCCCGAGATCGCTGGCCGGCTCGCCCGCGATGGCGAGGGCGAGATTGTCGGCTGGGACTTTGTCGACGGTGATCCGTTGCCGTTCGCACCGGTTGGCGATCAATCCTCAAACGGGACAGTCCTGGCGAAGGCGCTTCTCGCCGAAGCGCCAAACGTGCGGCTTGTCCCTGTGCGCGTCGACTCCGGCCAGCCTCGGTCGCTCGCGAAGGCTCTGGCCTTCGTGGCGAAGACACCCGCGCGCGTTGTCTTGATCACCGCCCTGCCGGTAGATGATGACTTGGACTTGCTCCGTGCAGCTACGCAGGAGTTCAAACACCTACTGATCGTTGTCCCCGCAGGTTCGGAGATCGCAGATCTGGATAACGTGCTCCCGGCCACGGCTTCAGACAGCGCCAAACCTGAAACCCAGAATTCGGCATTCCTGCTGAATTTGACCAGTGTTGCGAACGTGCTCCGTATCGCTGCTGAAGCTACCGCCAACGCACCGTCACTGGACGGCGCTGGACTGAAGCGTGCTGTGCTGGAACGGCAGCGGAAGCGGGATTGATCGGGAAGCTGTCCGTTATCCTCCAGTGACACTCATATGGCGTGAAACAGCCGGCCGGCGCGTGCGGCGGTCGATGACGAAGTCGTGGCCCTTCGGTTTGCGGCTGATGGCTTCGTCGATGGCCGCATAGAGTACGGCGTCGTCATGGCTTGCGCGGAGAGGCGTGCGCAGGTCTGCGGCGTCCTCCTGCCCAAGGCACATGTAAAGAGTGCCTGTGCACGTAAGCCGCACTCGATTGCAGCTTTCGCAGAAGTTGTGGGTCATCGGCGTGATAAAGCCGAGCCGCCCGCCCGTCTCGGCCACGCGCACATAGCGGGCGGGGCCACCAGTGCGGTAGGGGATGTCCTCGAGCGTGAAGCGGTCCATAAGCCGCGCGCGCACGATGGACAGCGGCAGGTACTGCTCCGTCCGATCCCCGTCTATGTCGCCAAGCGGCATGGTTTCGATGAGCGTCAGGTCATAGCCGCGACCGTGGGCGAACAGCAGCAGATCCTCGATTTCGTCCTCATTGACGCCCTTGAGAGCCACGGCGTTGATCTTGATCGCCAGCCCCGCCTTTTCGGCGGCAGCAAGCCCGTTCATCACCTGGCTGATGTCACCCCACCGTGTGATGGCCTTGAAGCGGTCGGGCCTCAGCGTGTCGAGCGAGACGTTAACGCGCTTCACCCCGCACGCGGCGAGCTCCGCGGCGTATTTGGGCAGCTGACTTCCGTTGGTCGTGAGCGTCAGCTCCTCCAGCGCGCCCATCTCAAGGTGCCGCGACAGCGCCCGGAACAGCCACATGATGTTCTTGCGCACGAGCGGCTCGCCGCCCGTGATCCGGATCTTGTTCACGCCCTTCGCGATGAAGGCCGAGCAAAGGCGATCAAGCTCCTCGAGCGTAAGCAAATCTTTCTTAGGCAGGAAGGTCATATGCTCGGACATGCAGTAGACACAGCGGAAATCGCAGCGGTCCGTGACCGAGACCCGCAAATAGGTCACGTGGCGACCAAAGGGGTCGACCATTGGCCCAGTTGCCGGACGTGTTGCCTGCATATCCATCAGCGAAACCTTGTGACGAAGGTGTCGTGCCAGCCCGCTTCAAGGGCCAGCACCCTAAGGGTAGCCTATCCTTGCCCAGATATCTATCCGCGCCGGGAGCCTGGCACGGAGCCAGTCAATCCCGACGCGGAATGTCAGGTGGCCCGAAGCAGACGGCAAATCAAGAGGCAAAGGGGAATTTGAAAAGCATCGAGCGGGCGACAACTGTAACGCCATCTATTTGTTCTGCAGACGGCCAGCGGGGTTCCCGTCAGGAGTAGCCGTGGCAACTGTAACCCGGGACGATGTGCCAAAGTCCATTCAGGACGTTTTAGACTTCGGCCAATGATTCCCTAGCTGTGGGAGAGAACGATGACCGAAAAGGACGTTGAGGATCGCTTCAATATCTCGCTACGCAAGTTTCTGAAGCACGTGGGCGTCACTTCGCAGCGCGAAATCGAGCGCATTGTGCGCGAGCAGAATCTGATGGGCAAAGGGCCGCTAAAGGTCCGTATGGAGCTCACTGCGGAGGGCACAGATTTGAAACACGTGGTAGAGGGTGAGATCGAGCTGAGCTGAACGCGGTGAGCCAGCCTAATCGCGCGTTCAACTTCCGCCTTTTGATATCCCGGGCTCAAAAGCCCGGGATTAGGCGAACAATTACTGGTTGGCCGTCGTCGGATCGATGATCCGGCGAATTTCGGTGATCTTGCTCGCCGGGAAGCCGCTGATTTCGGAATGCTTGCGGATCACGTCTTCGTCCTTCGCGAGATAGACGCAAAACGTCTTGTCCCCGGCCACATAGGATTCGACCCACTGAATATCGGGAGCCAGTTGACGAAGGGCTTCGTTGGATTTTTCGGCTGCGGCCCGAAGCTGTTCCCGCTCCAGAGTGCCCACCTGAGGGATATCGCGCTCGATGATGTAGCGCCTCATGCCTTCCTCCCAGATTCGATGTTAACGTGCTGGTTCAGGCTCCCCCCGACGGGACCACTGTAAACCAAAACGGGTGCCCTGACACCCAAAGACGTGTGGGAGGTAACGGGCAATGCCGCTCCATTTCTCTGTCGAGGAACTTGCCAATCGTCGCCAGCGCGCTTGCGCCGAGATGAAGCGCCGGGGCCTCGATGCTCTTCTGCTGTTTCGGCAGGAGAGCATGTACTACCTCACAGGCTACGACACCTTTGGCTATGTCTATTTCCAGTGCCTGGTTCTGACCGCTGACGGCCGCATGGTGCTGCTCACCCGCGCGCCGGATTTGCGGCAGGCTCGTTACACGTCCGTCATCGAGGACATTCGGATCTGGGTGGACCGCGAAGGCGCGAAACCCGCTGAGGAGCTGAAGAGCATTCTAGCGGAGGCGGGGCTCGCAGGGCAGCGGCTGGGCGTCGAATATGACGCATATGGACTGACGGCAGCCGTCGGCAAGAAGCTCGATGCATCGCTCGAAGGTTTTGCAACGCTGGAGGACGCGTCCGACCTTGTTTCCCGTCTGCGCCTTGTCAAAAGCCCCGCCGAAATCGCGTACGTTCGCAAGGCTGCCGAATTGGCCGATGTTGCGTGGGATGAGGCCGTCCGCCTTGCGGCCCCGGGCGTGGACGAAGCCGAAATTCTGGCCGCCATGCACGGCGCCATTTTTCGTGGTGGCGGTGACGATCCGGCAAATGAGTTCATTATCGGCTCCGGTCCTGGCGCCTTGATGTGCCGGTATTTCACGGGCCGGCGCAAACTCGATCCTGAAGACAACCTGACGCTCGAATTTGCGGGCACCTACCGGCATTACCACTCGTGTCTCTTCCGTACGCTCCGCATCGGAACGCCGCCGCAGCGCCAGCGCGATCTTTACGCCGTCGCGTGCGAGGCTTTGATGGCCTGCGAGGAGACTCTGCGGCCGGGCAAGACTGTCGGAGAGGTGTTCGAGGCCCATGCCCGCACGCTCGACCGGGCAGGGCTGCAGGCGCACCGCCTCAATGCCTGCGGTTATAGCCTTGGCACCACCTTTGCTCCGAACTGGATGGATTGGCCGATGATCTACGCCGGCAATCCGATCGTGCTGGAGCCCGGTATGGTTTTCTTCCTGCATATGGTCATTTTCGACAGCGATGCCGGCATCCCGGCCAGCGTCGGTCGCACCTCGCTCGTGACGGAAATAGGTGCCGAACCGCTTTCGCGCGCCGATCTCGATCTCGTGGTGAAGTGAAGGGTCAGGGGCGCGAGCCAGCTCTGATGCTTCCGCTATTCTCCCGCTCCATCAAATGGGATATGCGGTAGGCATAAGCCCGCGGTGCCCGCCTCTACCGCGAACCAAACAACGCAGCATCACACCAAGGATAACGGAAATGTCGGAGAAAACGCTAAGGCAGCGCGCCATGCAGGGCGAGCTTGTGCTGGGTGCGATGGTATTTGAGTGCTTTACGCCCGGAATTGCGCAAATTCTGAAGCTCGCGGGCTGCGAGTTCGTGCTCTACGACATGGAGCATACGGGCATGGGCCTCGAGACCTTGAAGATGCAAGTCGCGGCCTGCCGTGGCCTCGGCGTGGCTCCCATGGTTCGTGTTCCGCGCGGAGAGTATCACTTCCTGGCGCGTGCGCTGGACGTGGGCGCGCAGGGTGTGATGATCCCGATGGTCGAAAGCGAGGCGCAGGCCCGGGCGATCGTCGAAGCAACGCGGTATCCGCCGAAAGGCCGGCGTGGCGCGGCGTTCGGTTTTCCGCATGACGATTACGCGCCGGGGAACCCGGTCGACAAGATCAAGGTCGCGGACGAGCGCAATATCGTCATCGCGCAAATTGAAACGGAGCGCGGCCTCGCTGCCGTTGAGGAGATCGCGGCCGTCGATGGCATCGACGTGCTCTGGGTCGGTCATTTCGATCTGACCAACTTCCTCGGCATTCCCGGCCAGTTCGACAATCCGAAGTACCTCGACGCCATCAAGCGCGTGGTTGAGACGGCGCGCAGATACAAGAAGGGCCTTGGCTTCATGCCGACGGATGCGCGCTGGGCTGAGGAATACAAGCAGCACGGCTTCAACATGCTGGCTGCCGGTACCGATCAGGGCATTCTCCTCGAGGGGTACAAGCGCATTCTGCAGGCCGTCGGGGGCAAGGCATGACGTTCAAGGTTGGTGT
This sequence comes from Hyphomicrobiaceae bacterium, assembly GCA_002919265.1. Taxonomy (GTDB): domain Bacteria; phylum Pseudomonadota; class Alphaproteobacteria; order Rhizobiales; family Hyphomicrobiaceae; genus ZC4RG25. Next base: position 43,719 of record PKEY01000006.1, read on the forward strand.
CTTCAGCGATCTGCGCAATTCGCGTGGAGAGCCCATTTTTGGCCGAAAGCCACTCGAGGTTCTGAATCAGCCTGGACTCGAATGGGAATGGATCGAGGGCGACTATCCTGAGATCACGCCGGAGATAGCCGCGAAATACGACGCCCTGCACATCAATCTGCAGCGTGTTACGGAAGCCTCTGTTTCCAGGCCGGATCGCCGGGTGAAGATTATCGCGCGGAACGGCGTCGGTTATGACACCGTCGACGTCGCGGCCTGTACGCGTAACGGCGTGCTGGTCACCAACACGCCTCTCGCCGTGCGGCGCCCCGTTGCGGTTGCTGCGTTGACGCTGGTATTCGCACTGGCCGGCCGGCTGTTCGAAAAGGACGAATTGGTCCGCACGAACCGTTGGAATGACCGCAACGATTTCATGGGCTATGGCCTGACGACACGCACCCTGGGCCTTGTCGGGGCGGGGAGCATTGGCCAGGAGATCATCCGACTCGCGAGGCCGTTTTTCGGCCGGATTATCGCAACCGATCCTTACGTCGATGCAGGCGCGATAAAGGAACTCGGGGCCGAATTGCTGCCGTTCGACGACGTCATGCGGCAGTCAGATTTCGTCGTCGTCTGCTGCCTGCTTTCCCCGGAAACGCGCCATCTCATCAACGCGCGTGCATTCAGCCTGATGAAGCGGACGGCTTTCTTCGTGAATGTCGGCCGCGGCCCGATCCACAATGAAGCAGCACTGGTTGAGGCTCTGCAGACGGGCCAAATAGCGGGGGCTGCGCTCGATGTGACAGAGATAGAACCGCTGCCTCCGGACAGTCCACTTATCCGCCTCAAGAACACGATTCTCACACCGCATGCGCTCTGCTGGACGGATGAGTGCTTTGAGGACATCGCGACGACGGCGTTGACCTCGATTGTCGATGTCATGAACGGCCGGCGTCCCAAGCATCTCGTCAATCCGGACGCCTGGGAAGGGTCATAGACAGTCACGGGGCAGAACGAAAACGAGAGGAAATTGCCCAATGTCGGCATCATTGGAAGAAATTCGTGAGAAACTCTTCACGTCCGTATTGTCCGACTGTCTCGACGCCGTCGGCCTCATGAACCAGGCGCTGCCCTCTCGAATCCGGCCGCTTGACGACTCGCTCGTCATGGTGGGGCGGGCGCGGACGGCAGCGTTCATGGAGGTGTACCATCACGAGCCCGGCACGAATCCGTACGAGCTGGAGATTGAGCTCGTCGACAGTCTGAAGCCCGGCGACATTCCCGTGTTTGCCTGCTCGAACCCGGCGCGCGTTGCACCGTGGGGCGAGCTGCTGTCGACGGCAGCGCAGGTGCGCGGCGCGGCCGGCGCGCTGATGGACGGCTGTACGCGCGATGTTAAGGCGATCCGCGCAATGCGCTTCCCCGTCTTTCACGGAGGAATTGCTCCGCTGGACAGCAAGGGTCGTGGCCGCATCATGGCCATCGACGTGCCGATTGAGTGTGCGGGCGTACGCGTTGAACCGGGCGATCTCATATTCGGCGATGCCGATGGTGTCGTCGTCATCCCGCAGCGCGTTGAGGAAGAGGTGCTGAAGCTCGCCTTCGAGAAAGTAAAGGGCGAGAACAGCACCCTCGAAGCGCTGAGACGCGGCGAGAAGCTCGCTGACGTCTTCGCGCGCCACGGAATTCTCTGACTGATGCCGACCGCTTAGCTTAGCCGAGAATGCCGGGCAGTTTCAGCCCGTGCTCGCGTGCGCAGGCAATGGCGATTTCGTAGCCGGCATCGGCGTGGCGCATCACGCCGGTGGCTGGGTCATTCCAGAGCACGCGCTCGATGCGGCGCGCCGCTTCCGGTGTACCGTCGCAGCAAATGACCATGCCGGCATGCTGCGAAAAGCCCATTCCGACGCCGCCCCCGTGGTGCAGTGACACCCAGGTCGCACCGGACGCCGTGTTGAGAAGCGCGTTGAGAAGGGGCCAGTCCGAGACCGCGTCTGAGCCGTCCTTCATCGCCTCGGTCTCGCGGTTCGGTGAGGCGACCGAGCCGGAATCGAGGTGATCGCGACCGATGACGATGGGTGCTTTCAATTCCCCTTTGGCGACCATCTCGTTGAAGGCGAGGCCCACGCGATGGCGATCGCCGAGCCCAAGCCAGCAGATGCGAGCTGGCAGTCCCTGGAATTTGATGCGCTGCCGCGCCATGTCGAGCCACTGGTGAAGGTGCTTGTTGTCGGGCAGCAGCTCTTTGACCTTTTCGTCAGTCTTGTAGATGTCCTCGGGATCGCCCGACAGCGCGACCCATCGGAAGGGTCCGATGCCGCGGCAGAACAGCGGGCGGATATAGGCGGGGACGAAGCCAGGGAATGCGAAGGCTTTTTCGAACCCTTCCTCCTTCGCCATCTGGCGGATGTTGTTGCCGTAATCGAGAGTGGGCACGCCCGCCTCCCAGAAGGCGACCATCGCCTCGACATGCTCGCGCATGGACGCGCGCGCGGCAGCTTCTACGGCCTTCGGATCTGTCTCGCGCTTCTTGCGCCACTCTGCCAGCGACCAGCCTTTCGGGAGATAACCGTTGATCGGATCGTGGGCGGAGGTTTGGTCGGTGAGGATGTCCGGGCGCACGCCACGGCGAAAAAGCTCGGGCACGATTTCCGCAGCGTTGCCCAGAAGGCCGACGGATTTCGCTTCTCCCGCCTTCGTCCAGCGCTCGATCATGTTGAGCGCTTCATCGAGCGAGTCCGTGCTTTCATCGAGGTAGCGGGTGCGCAAGCGAAACGCGATGCGGTCCGGATCACATTCGATGGTGAGGCAGCAGGCACCGGCCATGACTGCCGCCAGAGGCTGAGCGCCGCCCATGCCGCCAAGGCCCGCTGTCAGGATCCAGCGGCCTTTGAGATTGCCGCCGTAATGCTGGCGGCCGGCTTCCGCAAACGTTTCGTAAGTACCCTGAACGATGCCCTGCGTGCCGATGTATATCCATGAGCCCGCAGTCATCTGGCCGTACATCATCAGGCCTTTGCGGTCGAGCTCGTTGAAATGGTCCCAGGTCGCCCAGTGCGGAACGAGGTTGGAATTTGCGATGAGCACACGCGGCGCATCGGTGTGCGTGCGGAAGATGCCGACCGGTTTTCCGGATTGAATGAGCAGGGTTTCGTCGTTCTCGAGTGAGCGGAGGGCGGCAACGATGCGGTCAAAATCTTCCCAGGTACGCGCTGCTCGGCCGATGCCACCATAAACGACGAGCTCATTCGGATTTTCTGCAACATCCGGGTCGAGATTGTTCATCAGCATGCGAAGTGGCGCTTCCGTGGACCAGGACTTCGCACTAATTTCGGGCCCGCGCGGTGCGCGTACTTCGCGGATGTTGTGGCGGGGGTTGGCCATTGTCGTCCTCCGAAAATCCGGATGGCTAATTGCCGATGGATCCTTCAATTTCCAAACTGGGGAGAATGCCCGGCGAGATGCAGGCATTGAGCGCGCCCGAACTGACGAGCTTGGTTGCGGCTTCCAGATCTCCGGCGAGGTAACGGTCTTCGCCAAGCTCGGGGATGGCGGCGCGGATCAAGGCATGGGCCTTACGCAGTTCGATGCCGGTTTTGAGGGGCGCGCGAAAATCGATGCCTTGCGCTGCGGTGATCGCTTCGATGCCGATGATGCCGAAAAGATTTTCGGTCATTTTCAGCAATCGCCGCGCGCCGTGGCAGGCCATCGAAACGTGGTCTTCCTGATTGGCGGAAGTAGGCGTGGAATCGACGGAAGCTGGATGTGCCAACTGTCGGTTCTCCGACATCAGCGCGGCAGAGGTTACCTCCGCAATCATTAGCCCGGAATTGAGGCCAGGGTTTTTCGCAAGAAACGGCGGCAAACCGTAACTCAAGGCCGGATCGACGAGCAGCGCGATCCGACGCTGGGCTATTGAGCCAATTTCGCAAATGGCCAATGCAATCTGGTCGGCGGCGAAAGCTACGGGCTCCGCATGGAAATTGCCGCCGGAAACGACCTGACCATCCGAAAGCACAAGCGGATTGTCTGTAACGGCGTTCGCCTCAATCGTCAGCGTTCGGGCCGCTTGCCGGAGAATATCGAGACACGCCCCATCGACCTGCGGCTGGCAGCGGATGCAGTAGGGATCCTGCACGCGTTCGTCGCCTTCCAGATGGCTGTCCCGAATTTCCGAACCTGCGAGAAGCGCGCGCAGCGCTGCGGCTGTATCGATCTGACCGCGATGGCCGCGCAGTTCGTGAATTTCAGCATGAAATGGGGCCGATGAGCCCATTGCGGCGTCGGTGGACAGCGCGCCGGTAATTAGCGCCGAGCGGGCGGCACGATGAGCACGGAACAATCCGGCAAGAGCAAGGGCGGTGGAAACCTGCGTGCCGTTGATGAGCGCTAGTCCTTCCTTGGCGGCGAGCACGACGGGCTGCAGCCCGGCCTTCTCCAGTGCGGCGCGCCCGGGCATCCGCTCGCCCTGATACCAGGCTTCGCCCTCGCCAATCATCACGGCGGTCATGTGAGCGAGGGGTGCGAGATCGCCTGATGCGCCGACGGAGCCTTGCCCGGGGATGACGGGGATGACGCCGCGCTCGAGCATGGCTTCGAGCAGCTCGACAATTTCTCGCCGTACGCCCGAGGCTCCACGCCCGAGGGAGATCAGCTTGAGCGCCATGATAAGGCGGACGATGACGTAATCGAGAGGCGCTCCGACCCCGCAGCAATGGGAAAGGATGAGATTGCGCTGGAGCGTTGCCACGTCCTCGCGCGAAATGCGCACGCTGGCGAGCTTTCCGAAGCCCGTGTTCACGCCATAGATGGGAGCATCGCCGCCCGCGATTTCCCGGATCCGCCCTGCGCTCGCATCAAGCGCCGGGAAGCAGGACGGATCGAGTTTGACGGGCTCGTTGCTGCGATAAATCCGCTCCAATGTGCTGATCGGCACGGAGCCGGGCGTCAGCACGATGCTCATGCCTCAACTCCCATGATGACCTGATGGAGAGGATTGAATCCGATCCTGTAGGCCAGCTCGGCGGGCTGTTCGACATTCCAGACGGCCAATTCCGCGCGCTTGCCTGGCGTTATCGTGCCGATCTCGTTTCCGAGCCCAAGCGCCTTCGCGGCATTTCGCGTGACGCCCGCCAGGGCTTCTTCCGGCGTCAGACGGAACAATGTGCTGGCCATGTTCATGGCCAGGAGCAACGAGGTCAGCGGCGAGCTGCCGGGGTTGCAATCCGTGGCGATAGCAATTGATGCGCCAGCAGCACGCAACTCGGATACGGGTGGGGCTTGCGTTTCCCGCAAGGTGTAAAACGCGCCGGGTAACAGCACCGCAACCGTGCCGGATTTGGCTAGCGAAGCAGCACCTTCCGCATCGAGATATTCGAGGTGGTCGGCTGACAAGGCACCGAAAGACGCTGCGAGCTTGGCGCCGCCAAGATTGGACAGCTGCTCCGCGTGGATTTTGACAGGAATGCCGAGTTTGCGTGCGTGCTCGAAAATGATCCGCGTTTCTTCGATGGAAAACGCGATGTTCTCGCAGAAGACGTCGACGGCATCGATCAGGCCTTCGGCGTGAGCCGCATCCATACCTGGTAGCACGACCTCGTGGACGTAGTCGAGAGAACGGCCTTTGTATTCGGGCGGGACGGCGTGCGCCGCGAGGTAGGTCGTCCGTAGACGGAAGTTGCGCAGTTTGGCGAGCCGCTTGGCTGCGCGGAGCATCTTCAGCTCGTCGGCGATCGTCAGTCCGTATCCCGACTTGATCTCGACGGTCCGCACGCCTTCACCTAGGAGAGTGTCGAGACGGCGCAACGCCGTCTGCACAAGCTCGTCCTCCGAGCAGGTCCGTGTGGCTTTCACAGTCGAGATAATGCCTCCGCCGGCGCGCGCGATTTCCTCATAGGTTGCGCCCTCCAGGCGCAGTTCGAACTCTTTCGCGCGATGGCCCCCGAAAACGAGATGGGTGTGGCAATCGATGAGTGCCGGCGTCACCAGTCGCCCACCAAGATCCTCAGCCTCTACGCTGCGCCAATCGTCCGGGAGAGCATTCGGCGGTCCCACCCAGGCGATCGTGTCATTTTCGATTGCAAGGGCGGCATCGCTGATCAGCCCGTAGGGCGAACCACCGGGCTCCATGGTTGCGACGCTTACGTTCGTGAAGAGACGTTTCGCCATAGGAGCCACCACACATGCTGAAGCTGTTGTCGGTAAACGCTATTATGTATAGACATAATGTGTCAACGAGATTTCCCGAGGAGGCGTCACGATGAGGATTTTGGGCGAAAAGGCGCTTCTCCCCACCGGATGGAGCAATGACGTCCTCGTGACGATCTCCGCGGACGGCCGCATTGCCGACGTGCAGGCGAACGCGGGGAATGCTGCGTACGACGCGCGTTACCCCGTCCTCTTGCCGGCGCCCGCCAACCTGCACAGCCACACGTTCCAGCGGGCTATGGCGGGGCTCACCGAGACGCGCAGCCCGAGCGGGCGGGACAGCTTCTGGACATGGCGCGAGCTCATGTACCGCTTCCTCGACTTGCTCTCGGCCGACGACATCGAGGCCATTGCGGCGTTCGCCTTCATGGAAATGCTGGAGGCGGGATTCGGCTCCGTCGCTGAATTTCATTACGTGCATCACGCACCCGGCGGGGCGCCTTACGAAAATCTCGCCGAGCTCTCGAAGCGCATTGCGTCGGCCGCATCCGAGAGCGGGATCGGCCTGACGTTGCTGCCGGTGTTCTACCGGTACGGCGGGCTGGATCGTCGGCCACTGGCTGGCGGTCAACAGCGGTTCGGCAACGATCTCGAACGTTACGCGCAGCTTTTCGCGGGCGCAGAGGAAGCAGTGCGCTTGCTTGGGGCAGATGCGAACCTCGGCATTGCTCCGCATTCCTTGCGCGCTACCGCAAAGGAGGATTTGGCGGAGCTCGTGCAGTGGCGGCCGGGTGTGCCCTTTCACATGCACATCGCAGAGCAGGAGCGGGAGGTCGAAGAGGTCCTCGCGGCAACCGGCCGTCGGCCAGTGGAGTGGTTGCTCGAAAATTTTGGTGTCGACGGGCGCTGGTGCCTCATTCACGCGACGCACATGACGTCGGCTGAGACCGAAGGCTTGGCAAAGTCGGGTGCCGTCGCCGGGCTCTGTCCCGTCACCGAGGCCAACCTGGGCGACGGGATATTCGATGGTGCGAGGTTCTTGCAGTCTGGTGGACGCTTCGGCGTTGGCTCCGACTCGAATATTCGCATCACGGTGGCCGAGGAGCTGCGTCAGCTCGAGTACAGCCAGCGTCTCCGCGACCGCGCGAGGGCAGTGCTGGCAGATCCGGATCAATCCACGGGGCGGCGTCTGTTTGAAACGGCGCTCCGCGGCGGTGCGCAGGCGTTGGGCCGCCACTGCGGTGTGCTTGAATCAGGCGCATGGGCTGACATCATCGCCCTCAATCCGTCGCGGTTTGCCGGTTCTGGGAAGGGTGATGGCATTCTGGACGGATGGATTTTCACCGGCGGGAACGATGCCGTGACCGATGTCTGGTCCGCCGGGCGGCACATGGTCAGGGAGGGCCGGCACATCCATCGCGAGCGCATTGAGCGCCGCTATGCCGAAACCCTGGCGGGCATCATGGCTCGGATATGAGCGGCGGTTCCGATCGATCCTCCTTCCGCGCGATCCGCGACGAGATTGCCAGGCGGATCAGCAACAGAACGTGGGCACCAGGAACGCTCATTCCGGGAGAGGAGGCGCTTGCGGCGGAATTCGGTGCCGCCCGGGCCACCGTCAACCGCGCGCTGCAGGAACTTGCCCGAGCCGGTCTCATCGAGCGTAAGCGGAAAGCCGGTACACGGGTCGCGCCAAATCCGGTGCGCGAAGCCCGTTTCGTCATCCCGATCGTCGGTGATCAGATCAAGCAGAGCGGTGCGGAATACGAATACCGGCTTCTCGACCGCGCGATCGAGACATCCTCTGAAGACGTCGCTGAACGTCTTTCCATCGCGCCAGGAACCGAGGTCTTGCACCTCAAATGCCTGCACCTCGCCGACGGCAAACCCTACCAGTTCGAGAACAGGTACATAAATCTCCTCACGCTTCCTCACGCGCGAGACCAGGACTTTTCGGTGCGAGGGCCCAATGAATGGCTTGTCAACGACGCACCGTTTTCGCGTGCAGAGTTCACCTTTCTCGCTGCAGCGGCCAGTGAGGAAGAAGCGCGACTGTTGAACCTTCCTTTATCTTCGCCTGTTTTCGTTGGTGAGCGCCGGACGTGGCTCCGCGATAACGTCATTACGTGCGTTCGTATGGTCCATCCGCCGACTCACAGAATGACCACGGTGATTTGAATCTTGTTCAACAATCCTTTGATCTCGGATCGCCGATTTGGACGGAGAACTCCGCGCAACCTGAGCGGATTTTCGTATATCGCTCCTGCGACTGCGAAAATGCTGCGGTGCAATACGGATTTTCTCAATTTTGCAGAGCAAACATTCGCTGGCGGAGCTTGCCATGTGATACTGTTGATAACTAAGTTGGGCCCCGATTGAGGAAGGCCAACTATGGCTTGGGACGTGAACGTCGGGAGGAAGGGTTTCTTATGCCGCAAGGCGACGCCGCTGTGCGCACCCGGAGCCGAGGTATGGCTCCAACAGATACGTCAAATCCGCAGTACTTCCACAAAGTCGTAGACTGTCAGTGGGCTTGCCCCGCCCATACCCCCGTTCCCGAGTACATCCGGCTCATTGCTCAAGGCCGCTACGCAGCGGCCTATATGTTGAATTGGGAGTCCAATGTTTTTCCCGGCATCCTCGGTCGTGTTTGCGACAGGCCTTGCGAACCGGCTTGCCGGCGCGGAAGGGTCGAGGAAAAGCCAGTCGCCATCTGTCGCTTGAAGCGCGTTGCGGCTGATTACAAGGGTGAAATCAGCCACTACCTGCCCGAAATTCCCAAGCAGAAGAACGGCAAGCGTATTGCGCTGATTGGCGCCGGCCCGGCCTCGCTCACGGTGGCGCGGGACCTCATGCCCCTCGGCTACCACTGTGTTCTGTTCGAAAAGGACCCGTTCGCCGGCGGCTTGATGCGGACGAACATTCCTTCGTTCCGGCTGCCGTCCAACGTGCTGGATGAGGAAATCAATCAAATTCTCGATTTCGGCGTCGAGGCGCGCTTCGGCCATGAGGTGAAGAGCCTGAAAGCGGTGCTCGATGAAGGTTTCGACGCCGTTTTCATTGGCACGGGCGCGCCCAAGGGCAAGGATCTCGATATTCCGGGCCGCAAGGAAGGCGCTGCCAATATCCATATCGGGATCAATTTCCTCACGGCCGTAGCGTTCGAACACATCCATCGGATCGGCCGTCGGGTGGTCGTGATCGGTGGCGGCAACACGGCCATGGACTGCTGCCGGACGGCCCTGCGCTTGGGTGCCGAGAGCGTGACCGTCACCGTCCGCTCGCCCCGCAAGGACATGAAGGCTTCGGACTGGGAGATCGAGGAGGCCGAGCAGGAAGGCATTCCGATTCTCGACAACCACAATCCGAAGGAATTCATTGTCGAGAACGGCCGGCTTGTCGGGGTGCGCTTCGAGAAGATGCGCGCCGAGTATGTCGACGGGCGGCGTAAGCTCATTCCCACCGGCGAAGAGGTCGTTATTCCGTGTGACGATGTTCTGATGGCCATTGGCCAGGAGAACGCCTTCCCCTGGATCGAGCGCGACATCGGCCTCGAGTTCGGCGAGTGGGACATGCCGAAGGTCGATCGCGTGACTATGATGTCGACCCTGCCCGGCGTGTTCTTCGGCGGCGATGCGGCCTGGGGCCCAGAAAACATCATCTGGGCTGTGGCGCATGGCCATCAGGCAGCGATTTCCATTGATCTCTATTGCCAGGGCAAGCCGCTCTCGGAGCGTCCGGCTCCTGGCTGGACGCTCGTCAGCCAGAAAATGGGCATCCACGAGTGGTCCTACTCCAACGCGTACGTGCCGGAGCGTCGCGTGGCCGTTCCCCATGCCGACAAGGCCGCAGCGCTGCGCAACCTCAAGGTCGAGGTGGAGCTCGGCTACGACGACAAGCTCGCCGCCAAGGAGGCAGAGCGTTGTCTTAACTGCGATGTCCAGACAGTCTTCACGCGCTCGCTCTGCATCGAGTGCGATGCCTGCATGGATATCTGCCCGGTCGACTGCATCAACTTCACCGAGAATGCGGACGAGCCGGAGTTGCGGGATAAACTGCGCGTACCGGCGCGCAATAAATCCCAGGATCTCTATGTTTCCGACGTCCTCAAGACCGGCCGCGTGATGGTCAAGGACGAGGACGTGTGCGTCCACTGCGGGCTGTGCGCCGAGCGCTGCCCGACGGGCGCCTGGGATATGCAGAAATTCTTCTACGTATCACCGCAGGCGTCGCCCGCCTGCCTCACGCACCTCAACGCTTATATCCGATGATGCCGGAGACCTGAGTCCATGAGCGGGGTGAATGATTTCGTCTGCAAGTTCGCAACCGTGAACGGTTCGGGCTCGGCGAGCGCGAACACGATGTTCGCCAAGACGATTTTCCGGATGGGCGTGCCCGTCAGTCCAAAGAATATCTTCCCCTCGAACATTCAGGGCTTGCCGACCTGGTACGAGGTGCGCGTTAGCGAAAAGGGCTACCTCGCGCGCCGCGACGGCATCGACCTGATGGTCGCCATGAACCCGCAGACCTATCGCGAGGACTTGGCCGAAATCGTTCCTGGCGGGTGGCTGCTTTACGACTCGACGATGCCGCGCCAGTGGCCGCGCGATGACATCCACGTACTACCCATTCCCATCGCGGCCATGTGTGCGAAACGTTGGGCCGATCCGCGGCAGCGGCAGCTCTTCAAGAACATGGTCTATGTCGGCGCGCTGAGTGCGCTTCTTGACTTGGACATGGAGGTGCTGAAGGGCGTCGTCGCAGACCAGCTTCGCGGAAAGGAGAAGCTGATCTCGGCGAACCTCGATGCAGTAGCCCTCGGCCGAGAGTATGCGCTCGCCAATTTCCAATGCCCGCTGCCAATTCGCGTGCAGAAGTCGGATGGCGCGCGCGGCAAGATCATGGTGACCGGCAACAACGCTGCCGCGCTGGGTGCGATCTACGCCGGCGCCACGGTCTGCTCGTGGTATCCGATCACGCCGTCCACCTCGCTTGCCGAGGCCTTCGAGGGCTACCTGAAAAGGCTTCGCACCGGCGAGGACGGGAAGGTTCTTGGCGCGGTGGTTCAGGCGGAAGACGAGTTGGCCGCCATTGGCATGGCCATTGGCGCTGGCTGGAACGGCGCCCGTGCGTTCACGGCAACTTCCGGCCCTGGAATTTCATTGATGAGCGAGTTCCTGGGGCTCGCCTATTTCGCAGAAATTCCGGTGGTGCTGTTCAACATCCAGCGCGGCGGGCCGTCGACCGGCATGCCGACGCGTACCCAGCAATCGGACATTCTGGCCTGCGCGTATGCCTCGCACGGCGATACCAAGCACGTTCTTCTGTTCCCATCCGATCCGAATGAGTGCTTTACGCTGGGCGCCAAGGCGTTCGACCTCGCAGAGCGGCTGCAGACGCCGGTCATGGTCATGAGCGACCTCGACATCGGCATGAATGAGTGGATGACCGACCCGTTCACGTGGGACGATTCCTACGTGCACGATCGCGGCAAGGTGCTCGATGCGGCGGGGCTCGACGCAGCCAAGGACTGGGGCCGCTACTACGACGTGGACGGTGACGGCATTCCCTATCGCACGCTGCCGGGCACGCACCCGACCAAGGGCGCTTACTTCACGCGCGGCACCTCGCATGACGCGTACGCGCGCTATACCGAGGATGGGCGGATCAACGCCGAAAACATGCTTCGGATTAAGCGGAAATTCCAGACCGCGGCCACGCTCGTCCCGAAGCCGGAAATCGTCATGCGCGATTCGCGGAGCAAGGTCGGTATCATCTATTTCGGCTCAACACGCCCGGCGGTTCTGGAGGCTTTGGACGAGCTCGAGGCGGAAGGTATTCGCCTCAACGCCATGCGGATCAAAGCCTTCCCGTTCTCTGCAGAGGTGAAAGCCTTCTGTGACGCTCACGACCGCATATTCGTCGTCGAGCAGAACCGCGATGCCCAAATGCGCTCTCTCCTGATGCTCGAGGCGGGCGTCGATGGTGAGAAGCTGATCGCCACGACGAATTTCGACGGAATGCCGCTGACGGCGGATTTTGTTCGCAAGTCTATCCGGGCGAACATTGGTCCTGTGAAGGTCGCCGCCGAGTGAGGAAATCGAAATGAGCTACATTCAAAAGCCCGTTGCCTATCACCCGGCGCTGAAGAGGAATGCTCTCGGTCTGACGCACCGCGACTACGAAGGGTCGATGTCGACCCTGTGCGCCGGCTGTGGGCATGACTCCATCACCGCAGCCATCATCGAGGCTTGTTTCGAGCTCGACCTGCCGGCCCATCGCATCGCGAAGATTTCGGGCATCGGCTGTTCCTCGAAGGCGCCGACCTATTTCCTCGGCCGCAGCCATGGTTTCAACAGCGTGCACGGACGCATGCCGTCCGTGACCACCGGTGCGAACCTCGCCAATCGCGACCTGATTTACATCGGTGTTTCGGGCGACGGTGACACTGCATCGATTGGGTTAGGCCAGTTCGCGCACGTCATTCGCCGGCGGCTGAACATGGTCTATATCGTCATGAACAACGGCTGCTATGGACTGACGAAGGGCCAGTTCTCAGCCACCAATGACAAGACCTCGCCCTCCAAGAAGGGCGAGCCGAACCCGTTCGATCCCATCGATCTGTGCCAGATGGCCATCCAGCTCGGGGCCGGTTTTGTGGCGCGCTCGTTCTCCGGCGACAAGCGGCAGCTCATTCCGTTGATCAAGGCGGCCATAAGCTATCGTGGCTTCGCCTTCCTCGATGTCATCAGCCCGTGCGTGACCTTCAACAATCACCCGGCTTCCACCAAGAGCTACGACTACGTGCGCGCCCACAATCAGGCCGTGGACAAGCTCGACTTCGTGCCGGAGGAGCGGGAGATCACGGCGGACTACGAGGAGGGCACGACGACCGCGATTACCCTCCACGACGGGTCGCGCTTGCTGCTGCACAAGCTCGATCAGTCGCACGATCCGCGCGATCCCGATGCGGCTCTCATGACGATCCGCAAGCGGGCAGCCCAAGGCGAAGTGGCAACGGGGCTGCTTTATATCAACGAGGCCCAACAGGACCTGCACGACATCCTCAGGACCTCGGACCGGCCCCTGAACTCGATCCCCACGTCGGAGCTCTGCCCCGGGGCGGCGAAGCTGGAAGCGATTAACGCGCGGTTCCGGTAACGCTCCTGCGGTTCTCTTGAGGCGGGGGAGCAGACAGGCTTGACTTTGGGGTCAAGTTCCTGGAACCGTTGCGCAAAGATAACAAGAAGCGCGCACGCAGGCTCTGAACCCGCGGCTCAGGAGGAAAACCGAGGATGAAGACGACACCGGTGACGCCGGCGGATATCGCCCGTTCTGTCATCGCTGTGCCGCCGCTCGCGCGAGATGCCGATTTGCGGCTCAATCGCGCGGCCAATCTTGCCATCATCAAATACCTGGAAGCTGCGGGTATCCGCTCGCTGATGTACGGCGGCAATGCGGTATTTTTTAACGTCAGCATCGGTGAATACGCGGAGATTCTGGACTTCCTGGCGGAAAGCGTCGGCCCCGATACGTGGCTCTTGCCCTCGGCCGGGCCTGACTTTGGCAAGCTTCGGGATCAGGTGCCGATCCTGAAGGAGCGTCCGTTCCCGTCGGTGATGGTGCTGCCGGTTACGGGGCCGTCCGTGCCGACTGGCGTTGCGCGAGGTATCCGTCTCTTTGCGGAAGCCCTCGGGAAGTCCGTGGTGCTTTATGTGAAAGATGATCGGACGCTGACGCCCGAGCTCATCGGCAAACTCGTGGAAGATGGGTTGGTGGTTTCCGTCAAATATGCCGTTGTCCGCGAGGATCCCATTGAGGATGACTTCCTCCGGGCTCTTCTGGACCGGGTCGATCGGTCGATTGTCGCCAGCGGCATGGGCGAACGGCCGGCCGTCGTTCACATGCGCGAGTTCGGGCTGCCGTCATTTACAAGCGGCTCAGTATGCATCGCGCCGCGGGCTTCGCTCCGCCTGCTGTCTCTCCTTAAGCAGAAGGATTACGAGGCCGCCGAAAAGGTCCGGCAGGCCTTCCTGCCGCTTGAGGATCTGCGCGACGAGATCAATCCCGTCCGCGTCCTGCATGATGCCGTAGCTGCAGTGGGAATTGCGGATACGGGCCCGATGCTACCCGCCATGGACAACCTCGAGCCTGCAGATCGCGAACGCGTCGCCGAAGCGGCTCAGGCGCTTTACGCCTATGACCTATCCGTTTGCCGCGCCGCCGCTTGAGAGCGGGCGTCATGCTGTCAGTCAACAAGCAACTATGAAAGGGATGCCCAGGATGAAGAGTTTGAAGTTTGCATTGTTTGCCGCGGGCGCCGCCATTGCTCTGACCGGAGGGGCGGCACAAGCCGAGCAGATCCGCCTCATGACAGGGCCTCAGGGTGGTATCTGGATCCCGCTGGGTGGCCAGTTGAAGGATATCTGGGAGAAGGTCATCCCCGGTTTGCAGGTCCAGTCGATGCCGGGGGCCGGTGTGGCCAACGTCCGCGCCATTGAAACTGATAAGGCGGAAGTCGGCTTCGGCAACACCATCACCTCTGCGGATGCAGTAAAGGGCAACCAGCCGTTCAATACACCCCACAAGAACGTTTGCAACGTTGCCTCGCTCTATCCGCAGTACTTCCAGGCCGTTGTGCTGGCCGACTCAGGGATCAACTCGGTCAAGGACATCAAGGGTAAGGCCGTTACAACTCAGCCCAGGGGCAATACGGGTGAGCTCATCACGCAGCACTGGCTGAAGGTGCACGGCCTCAGCTACTCGGACGTGAAGATGAGCTTTGTGTCCTACACGGACTCGGCCAACCAGATGAAGGACAACCAGGCTCAGATGTTCACGCTGGGGACTGGCATTCCCGCGGCGTCCATCATGGATATCGCCGCTGCGGCCGACATCAAACTCCTCGACATGTCCGACTCGATCGACGCGATGAAGCAGATCAACCCCGGCTACACGCTCCTCGAGATCCCGGCGGGAACTTATCCTAAGCAGGATCAGCCGGTGAAGGTCATCGGTTACGCCACCCACATCGTGGCTTCCTGCAAGCTCCCAGAGGACATGGTCTACAAGATGACCAAGGCCATCTTCGACAATATCCCGACACTGGCGGCGACCTCCAAGGCCATGACGGGTCTGACCGCTCAGCAAATGGCTGAGGACGTCGGTGTGCCGTTCCACCCCGGCGCCGCGAAATTCTACAAGGAACAGGGAATCGACGTGAACTGATCAAGAGAGGTCGCCAGAGAGCGACCTCTTTATTGGCGTCTAGAACTCTGTTTGAGCACTCAGCCATGGGCTGAGTGCTCGCAATTAGGGGATGGGAATGAAGTTTGAGCTGACCCACGCGAACATCGTCCGAGTCGTCATCGGAATTCTGGGCGTCTCGATGGCGCTCTATCACATGTGGCTCATTTGGGTCGGTGCTCCCGAAGCGATCATCTTCCGCGGCATGCACCTCCTGTTCGCGTTGGCGCTCACGTTTCTCATCTACAGGAGAGCAGGTTCCCAAGATCAGCCGCCGAGTTTGCTGGATTATATTTTTCTCGTTTTGGCAACGGCGCCCATTATTTATCTGTTTGTCAATTACGAATACGTCGTCACGCGCATTTATTATGTCGATGATCTGACGCCGGCGGACATTTTCTTCGGGGTGGTTCTGGTGATCATGATCCTCGAAGCGACCCGGCGGGTGCTCGGTCCGGCACTTCCAGTGACGGCACTGGTGTTTTTGGCATACGGCCTTTTCATTGCCGGCGTCGAGCCGATGCGCTTGCTCGACCAGCTTTATATGACGACGGAGGGCATCTTTGGCATTCCGCTCTCGGTATCCGCTGCCTACGTCCTCATCTTCGTGATGTTTGGCTCGTTTATGGAGCGAACCGGGACCGGGCAGCTCTTCATGGATTTTGCCATGAGCCTTACCGGTCATACGGCCGGTGGTCCGGGCAAGGTCTCCGTCGTCTCCTCAAGCTTGTTCGGCACGATTTCAGGCTCTGCAGTCGCCAACGTAATGGTGGACGGGCCCATCGCCATTCCCCTGATGAAGCGCACAGGCTTCCGGCCTCATTTTGCGGCTGGTGTTGAAGCGGTCGCTTCGACGGGCGGTCAAATCATGCCCCCGATCATGGGCGCCGCTGCGTTCGTGATGGCGGAGTTCCTGCAGGTAAGCTACGGGCAAGTGATCCTCTGGGCCTTGATCCCGGCCCTCCTTTATTATCTCGCGTGCTTCGCGGCAGTGCATTTTGAAGCGAAGCGCCACGGGATCATGGGCTTGCCCCGCTCCGAGCTGCCCAAACTCGGCAACGTCATGCGCGAGCGCGGGCACCTTTTCATTCCGGTTCTGACCATTCTCGGCGTCTTGTACGCCGGTTACAGCGCGCCATTGGCAGCCCTGGCGGGTACGCTGGCGTGCTTTCCTGTTGCGTTCCTGCGAGCGTCAACCCGTGGCAATGTCCGTTTCTGGACGGTTATCGATGCAATGATCGACGGCGCTCGTAACGCTCTGAGCATCGCGCTGGCCTGTGCCTGCGCTGGCATCATCATCGGCGTTGTCACGCTGACCGGCGCCGGCATTGTGTTCACACAGTTCGTGGTGGGCCTTGCGCACGATACGCTGATCCTGGCGCTGGTACTCACCATGATCGCCGGCATCGTCCTCGGTATGGGGATGCCTACGACGCCGGCCTACATCATCATGACGTCGCTGCTCGTGCCGGCGATCATCAAGCTGGGCGTGATCGAGCCGGCTGCCCACATGTTCGCATTCTACTTTGCGATCCTGTCGGCGATTACGCCGCCGGTGGCACTGGCCGTGTTTGCAGCGGCCGGCCTTGCCAAGGCCGATCTTTGGGCCAGCGGCTGGGCAGCGGTGAAAATCGGTGCCGCAGGCTTCATCGTGCCGTTCATGTTCGTCTATGAA
>PKEY01000125.1 GCA_002919265.1 Hyphomicrobiaceae bacterium
AGCATCTGCGCCGCCGCGAGCATGGCGGCGATGTACCCGTATGGTCCGAGACCGCAGATCACGCCCTTGGCGGCGCGGGACAGAATGGAATGCCGGTGCAGCTCATCACGCGCGTGAATGTTTGAGATGTGCACCTCGATGATCGGCCCTTCGAAGGTTTTTAGGGCGTCGAAGATCGAGACTGACGTGAACGAATATCCGGCGGGATTGATGATGATTGCGTCCGCCTTATCACGCGCGGCATGGATGAGGTCGACCAGAACGCCTTCGTGATTGGACTGGTGGAAGTCGAGCTCCGCACCGATGAACGCCGCGAATTCACGGCAACTTTGCTCGATGGCCGCGAGCGTGGTCGTTCCGTAGATATGCGGCTCCCGGATTCCCAAAAGGTTCAGGTTCGAGCCGTTGAGAATAAGCAGACGCAGCGCCATGCTGTAACCTCCGATCCCAAATGAATTCCCGCCGAGCGCACCTTAACCTTGGTAGCCAAAAAGCCGGGGCAGCCACAGCACGGTTTCCGGCACGAATGTAATGATGGCCAGGGCAGCGATCATCGCGAACAGGAACGGCAGAACGTCCCGCACGATTTCTCCCATGGGAACGCCGGCAATGCGGGTCATCACGAACAGCAAGAGGCCATAAGGCGGCGTGATAAGCCCGATCATGATGTTGACGACAACCACCACGCCGAAATGAACGAGGTCGATGCCCAATGCCTTCGCCGTTGGAATGAGCACCGGAACGACGACCAGAAGAATGGTCGTGCCCTCGAGCAGGCAACCCAGCAACAGGAGCAGGATGTTTACGAGAATGAGATAGCTGAGCGGCGAAAACTCGAAACTCGTCAGCAGAACCTTGATCGTCTCAGGAATATTCTCGACCGTCACGACGTAGTTGAAAACAAGCGCTCCCGCGATCAGCATGCCGATGGAAGCTGATGTGCGAGCCGCCGCGAGCAGCGAGCGATAAAAGTCGGCGAAGCTGACGCTGCGATAAAGGATGACGGAAATAGCGAGAGCATAGGCTGCAGCAACTGCGGCCGCTTCCGTCGGCGTTGTGGCGCCACTGTAGATGCCGCCCAGCAAAACAACTGGCATCATCAAGGCTGGAAACGCCTGCCAAACGACTCTGGGCAATTCCCGCAAAGGTGTCGGCGGCTCGACAGGGAAATTTTCGCGGCGCGCGTCCACCGCGACGATAACCATCTGGGCGGCGGCCATCAACAGCCCGGGAATGACACCCCCGAGGAACAGGTAGCCGATGGATGCATCGGAAACCAACGCATAGATCACCATCGGAATGGAGGGCGGGATGATCGGTCCTATGACGGCCGTGGCTGCCGTTAACGCCGCCGCATAACTTGCCCGGTATTTGCCCCCGGCCGTCATCATGTTCTGCATCACCTTGCCGGTGCCGGCTGCGTCGGCAATTGCCGAGCCCGACATGCCAGCAAAAATGATGCTTTGCAGAATGTTGACCTGGGCGAGGCCTCCGCGAAAACGACCGACGACGGCATCACAAAACTTCAGCAACCGCTCAGTCATCGAGCCGATATTCATCAGCTCCGCAGCCAGAATAAAGAGCGGCACGGCCAGGATGATGTAGTTGGAGTACATCCCGTTGAGCAGCTGCTCGGCCGCCGTTCCCATATCGAGACCGGCCAGCAACAGGTAGAGAATCGAGCCGGCGATCATCGCATGCCCGATGGGCAGGCCGAGAAACGCGAGCGCTGTAATCGCGACGAGGGAAATGGAAAACGGGCTTGCGAACGTCATAGTCCCGAACCTGCCCGCGTGGGATCAAATTCCTGAGGTGCCGCGCCCCGCATGGCGTGCCAAGCGAGCCAGAGATAACGGCAAAGGGTCGCGACGACAAAGACGACGTAAATCGAAAATAGCCAGTCAAAGCGGATTTTGAGGTAGGCCGTACTCTCCACTTTCATGAAGGTCACGTAATCGACAACGGCTGGCAGGGAAATCGTATAAAGTCCTACCAGCGCCGCTGCCGTTATCAGCATCATGGCGCGGCGCAACGTTGGCCCCGCGGAGGCGTAAATCAGGTCGAACCGAATTTCCTCCTCCTCGCGGAGGACGAATGCAGCGCCCCACAGCACCAGCCAGATCCACAGAATGCAGCTGACCTCGTGCGTCCAGCCAATGGGGAGGTTGATCACATATCGGAAAAGGATCTGCAGAAGAAACGCCGCGAACATCGCCGCGAGCATGAACGCCAGCACGTTTTCAGCCCGGCGATAAAGCCATTGGCCGGCACGAATCAGGGTCGGATTCACTGGTGGGTTCCCAACGAATTGCGTCGCAGGCAGCCCGGAGCACAAGCTTCCAGGCTGCCTCAAGCCCAATCAGAGCGCGTTGATTTTTTCGAGCAAGCCCTTTGGCCAGTCTTTGGCAAGGTCGGAAGCCAGGTATTTCTCTTGCGCGTATTTGCGGAAGGCCTCCCTGTCAGGCTCGTATACCTGCAGGCCCTTGCTCTTGAAGAACTCGACCAGCTGCCTCTCGCGCTCCAGATGTTTCTCGGTCGAGAATTCGATTGCGGCATCAGCGGCGGCCTGGAAGCGCTGTTGCACTTCAGGCGACATGCTGTCCCAAACCTTCTTCGAGACTGACAGCAGGTCAAAGCCCACCATATGCCCCGAGAGTACAATCTGGGACATGACCTCGTAAAATTTCATGTTTTCGACGTTCGGGAGCGGATTGTCCTGGCCGTCGATCGCGCCGGTCTGCAGACCGGTATAAACCTCCGCGTAGGCCATCGGCGTGGGATTGGCGCCCAGCGCCTCGCCCAGGAATTGCCAGGCCTCGCCGGGCGGCATGCGGAGCTTGATGCCAGCCATGTCGGCAGGCGTCGTGATCTTCTTGTCGGGCTTGAGACCGATGTGGCGGGAACCGAAATAGGTCGGGCCGAGAATGCGGACGCCAAGCTGATCCTCAACCATTTTCTTCATTTCCGCGCCGAGCTCACTGTCGAAGAATTTCTTCAAGTGATTGGCGTCGCGGAACAGATAGGCGGACGTCAGTATGGACCAGGCGGGAATTTGCTTCGAAAAGTCCTGCGGGGCGATATTCCCCATTTCCAGGTTTCCGCGCTGGAGCGCAACAAGCTCCGTTCCTTGCTTGAACAGGTTGCCGCCGTAATAGCCCTCGAAAACAAAATCGTCCTTAATAGCCTCGGCAAATTTCTTCATCATCTCCGCGCGGATGTCCTGCTCGGAGAAGACGGCGGAAAAGCGCAGTTTGGGCTTGGATTGCGCGAATGCGGGAAATGCGGCCGCTGCTGCAGCGATTCCGGTTCCCACGAGAAAGCGTCGACGTGTCGTCTTCAAGGTCATGAGCATTCCTCCCTGGCGGCACGATTGCAACCACAGATTGTTTCTTGCTTTGATTGGAAAGCGAACGTGAGCTGCGCCGTCCTCCCCTCCTTATCTTCGCGGACATTAACAGTGCGCAGGCAAGCCCGCCAGACTTGCCTCACATGTCTGCCGCTGTCGTTGACCGATCGTGTACGAAACGGTTAGTTACGTCAATTGCAGCATAACTCAGGAAAGCGGGCAACAGGCAGGTCAAGGATGGTCGAAATCGGCAGGGCCCGGAGCAAGCCGGATGCGGCGCCTGCGCGTTCCCATGATGCCGAGCGTACCCGCCGCGATATTCTCGAGGTTGCGTCCAGAGAATTCGCCCGCAATGGCCTTTCAGGCGCGCGGGTTGACGAGATCGCGGCTCGCACGCGCTCCAGCAAGCGCATGATCTATTACTACTTCGGCGACAAGGAGGGGCTTTATCTCCGGGCGCTGGAGGATGCTTACTGCGAAACTCGCGCGAGCGAAGCGAAGCTCGACACGAAAGGGCTTCCGCCGGTGGAGGCTCTACGACAACTCGTCGAATTCACGTTCGACCATCATCATCGGCATGAGGATTTCATCCGTCTGGTGATGATCGAGAACATTCACCGTGCGAAGTACCTCAAACGGTCAGAGGTGATCCGGAAAATCAACGCCAGCGCCATCGACCATATCGCCGCGATTTACAAGGAAGGTGTCGCCAAAGGCATTTTCAGGCCCGGCATCGACCCGGTCGAGCTCCATTGGCTGGTGAGCGCGCTGTGCTTCTTCAATGTCTCCAATCGCGCTACGTTTTCGCTGATTTTCGGGCGCGATTTCGGGAGCGAGGAATTGCTGAACCGCCTGCGCCAGAATGTGGTCGGCGCGGTTCTCCGCTTCGTCGCCAAATCCGAAACAGACTCGGAGTGATCCGCCATCAGTACGGCACAAGCCCGAAACTCAACGGTTGTGTCTTGTCGCCCGGCTGCTTAACCAGTGGGACGGCGTAGTCGAGCCGCAAGGGGCCGATCGGTGAATCCCATACAAGCCCCGCGCCAGTCGAAACCCGCGGCGCGGCGGAGTTGCCGGTCAGCTCCGGAACGCTGGCGGAAGTTGAGTTCACTCCCCACAGTGAGCCAGCGTCCGCAAAGACGGAGGCGCGCAA
Organism: Hyphomicrobiaceae bacterium; assembly: GCA_002919265.1. GTDB lineage: Bacteria > Pseudomonadota > Alphaproteobacteria > Rhizobiales > Hyphomicrobiaceae > ZC4RG25. Next base: position 4,500 of record PKEY01000125.1, read on the forward strand.
ACCTGTCGTCTCGGTCACCCTCGGAATGTCGACCATAGCTTCCGCCGTGACGCCATAAAATGAAGTTCCACCCAGCGCGTCCTTGTTTGGGCTTGCCGAATCCCGGGGGCCAATACCCCGTGAGGCGAAACCGCGGACAATATCACCGCCGCCATAGAACATATCGAGCAGGCTCACCTCGCTGCCGCCCCACCCGGCGATAGTGCCACCGCGGGCGCGCCCCATAAGCGTCACGCTGGAGCTGATGGGATGATAAACCCGCGCGTCGACAACAGACCGGACATAGCGGATGTCGCCCCCAACGCCGGCAAGATCCTGCGAAAGCGCGACGTGAACGCCTGACGTGGGAAGCTTTTTTCGATCGCGCGTATCATAAGTGAGCGAATAGCCAACGGAAGAGGTGTCGTAGGTTTTGGAGTTGCCTCCGGCCACCACCTCCTTGATAGCCCTCGAGGCGTTTTCGCCCACGCCGTAAATGGAATTGCGGCTGAACTTGTAGTTCAGGCCGAGGGTCATCTCGTCACTGAGCGGGACTCCGAGCCGGAGCTTGCCGCCCGCCTTTTGCATCTTGTAGGAGGATTCTCGCGAGAAATCCTGATCCTTGTAGAAAAGGTCGAAACCGGCAGCCGTTCGGGTACCGAGGAACCTGGGCTCCGTAAAGCCGACTTCAGCTTGGAAACGCGTGAAGCTTCCTGCGAGCTTGAGCTGCAGCCACTGACCATTTCCGAGGAGATTGCGTTCGGTAATCGAAACGTCGCCGACGACGCCTTCGGAGCTTGAATAGCCGACACCAAACGACAGATCGATCGTTTCATCTTCGACGACTTCGACGGTCAGGATGACCTTATCGTCCGACGATCCCTTTTTCTGCTTGACGTCGACGCTCTTGAATAACCCCAAACGCCTGACGCGCTCGACCGCTCGCCGAACCAGAAAGCTATTGACGCCCTCTCCTTCCGCAATACCCAGCTCCCGCCGAATGACGTAATCCTTGGTTTTCGTGTTTCCGACAATATCGATACGTTCGACAAAAATATGCGGCGCTTCCACAACGCGAAACTGGAGGTCGATGGTGCGCGCTGTGGGATCGCGGTCCGGAGCAATCTTGATCTGAGCGAATGGCTTCGACTGCTCGCTCAACACCTCCATCATTTTCTCTTCGGTTTTTTCGATGAGCTCGTAGTTGTAAGTGCTCCCAGCCTCAATCATTGAAACGCGCGCGAGAGCCTGCTCATCGACGCCCGGCACGTCCGACACGACAGCCACGCGGCCGAAACTGTATTGCTGCCCCTCGTCGATCGTGAACGTGATCGCGAAAGTGCCGCTCTGCGCATCGAACTCAGACTTTGGCGGCGAGACCACTACATCGGCATAGCCATTCTTGAGATAATGCCGCCGCAGCAGCTCACGATCGAGCGCCAGCCGATCCTCGTCGAAGGTGAGATTGGTTTTCAGGAAATCGAGCCACCCTGATTGCGTGGTGGTGATGACGTCGCGCAATTTCTCGTCGCTGAAGGCCCGGTTACCGCTGAAAGTGATACTGCGAACCTTGTTGAGCTCGCCTTCCTGGATCGTGAAGACGACCTCGACGCGGCCCTCCCCCACCGGCATCGCTGACGGCTCAACCGTGGCTCTGTAATAGCCTTGCTTCTGAAAGAAATCGCGGAGCCTGTTTCCGTCGGCGTGAGCTTTTGCCGGAGAATAGGGCCTTCCCTTTTTCAGCTGCAAAATGGGCTCAAGCTTGCTGGTCGAGACGTTGCTGTTTCCCCTGATCGTGACATTCGCCACGACCGGATTTTCGACGACCTTGACCACAACTTTCGCCCCGCGCTGTTCCACGCGGATGTCGGAAAATTCGCCCGTCGCAAAGAGGGCGCGCACGGTTTCATCGGCCCGCGCCGGGTCGTAACGCTCCCCCGGAGAAAGGCGCAGGTGCTCACGGATCCGTTCCGTGCTAACGCGGCGATTGCCTTCGATTTCGATTGCTTCAATTGTCGCCGCGGAGGCGGCGGCGCTCATAACGAAAGAAGCAAAAGCGAGCAGCGCGGTGAGAATAAGCCCCATTAGCGAGGCTTGCGAACGCGAGCGGCCCTTCCTTCTCCGGCCCGGCACGCACGACGGACGGCTCGCCAACGCTATTCCGGACAAACCCGATACGCGATACTTCATGGGGTCAGGACGATCTCTTCCCGAACGCGGTTCTTGAGCCAACCCTCTCCAACGACGTCCTACTCAAGCTCGAGTTTTATGGCCAAATCGAGATCGGACTTGAGCTGACGACCCGCCCGCGAGCAGATCCACACAACCGCTAAGCGAGGCTCACGAGGCCATTGATCTGCCGAGAATTTTGCGCCAAGCTCGGCCCCACAAAAATGTGAAGAAGGCTCAGGAGGAAACATGTTGAAGCCCACGGCGGGCGCGCTCGCGCTCGGACTGGCGGCTGCACTGGCCGCGTCGGCACCCGCTGCAGCCCAGCAAAAAGAGTTCAAGGTCGGCGTCATCTACGACCTGACCGGAGCGTATGCAGCCGGAGGATCGCAGGCCGCCGCGATTGGCACCCAGATTGCCATCGACATGATCAACGAACGTGGCGGCGTGGAAGGCTACAAGATCGTCGCCATCAATGCCGACGCTCAGTCCAAGACAGAAGTGGCGATCAACGAGGCGGAGCGGCTACTCAATGACGAAAAGGTGGACATGCTGATGGGCTTCTTCTCGAGCGCCCACTGCGTGCCCGTGGCAGCCAAGGTCGACGCTGCCAAGAAGTTCATGTGGATGAACGTGTGCGTCGCTTCGGCCGTCCTAAAGGACAAGAACCTCAAGTACGCGTTCCGTGGTCAGGTCCACTCTGACCAGTTTGGCGAAGCCTCCTGCAAGTTCGTCGCCGAAATCGCTCAATCGAAGCTGGGCAAGGACGTAAAGGACGTCCGCGTTGCCATCGTCCACGAGGACGGCCCATACGGCGCTGGTGTCGCCAAGGGTAACAAGGAGACTTGCTCGGCTCTCGGTCTGAACATCGTGCACGAGGAAGGTTACGCGGCCACAGCGACGGACCTCTCCGCTCTCATCACAAAGCTGCGCCGCGCCCGGCCGGACGTCATCCTGCACACGGGCTACAATCCCGACATCACCCTGTTCTTGCGGCAGGCAAAAGAGGCTGGCCTGAAGTGGAAGGCCCTCATCGGCCACGGAGCGGGATGGGCGCAGATCGACAAGCTGAGAGAGACCTTCGGCAAGGACGTCGACTACCTCTTTAACGTCGACCCTGTCGCTGCCCAGCTGCTGGATCCGAAGACACTGGCCCCCGGCCTTGGCGAGGTCATCCAGGAGATGGTGAAGCGCTACAAGGAGCAAACAGGCGTCAACGAGGTGCCCACCCACGCATCACAAGGCTTCAACCAGTCCTGGTACTTCTTCACCGACGTGCTGCCGCGCGCGATCAAGAAGTATGGCGGCACAGATCCCGAAGCGCTCCGTCAGGCCGCTCTCGATACCGACATTCCGGAGGGCGGCACGGTTCAGGGGTATGGCGTGAAGTTCAACCCGCCAGGCCATCCGATGGCCGGGCAGAACGCCCGCTCGTTCCCGGTGGTCATGCAGTACATCGGCGGCGAAACGAAGATCGCTTGGCCGAATTCGATCAAGACGATCGATCCGGTGATACCGCTCCCTGCCGGGCATACTTACGCGCCCTGATGGGCGGAACACTGCGGGAAGCGTCGGCACTCGTTTGCCGCGCTTCCCTGTACTCACCAAGCCGTATGCAAATGGCGCAGCTATCGCCCTTTTGATGCGGAAAGGGAACTGATTGGCGTTTTCTCGATCACCCACGAACTTTGAGCGAGACAGACGACCCTGATGGCGCTCCTGAAAGTCCAAGGCCTGACGAAGACGTTCAACGGTTTTACCGCCATCAAGAACGTCTCGTTCGAAGTGGCGGAGGGGGAAATCCTCGGCCTGATCGGACCGAATGGGTCGGGCAAGAGCACGACCTTCAACTGCATCGCCGGCATGTACGTGCCAACGGCTGGCAGCATTGTGTTCGATGGACAGGAGATTGCGGGCCTTCCCGCAAACCGGATCTGCCACGCTGGCATTGGCCGCACCTACCAGATCCCGCGCCCGTTTCATAATCTGACCATTCTCGAAAACGTCGCCCTCTCGGCGTGGTTCGGCCAGAACCGCACCGTCTCTCGGGAGGAATGCTGGAGGCTTGCAACTGAAGCGTTGGAAATGGTGGGGCTGCCGACGGATCCTAGGCTGACTACTGAAGGTCTCGGAGCCGCTGCGCTCAAAAAGCTTGAACTGGCCCGCGCGCTCGCCACCCAACCGCGTCTGCTGCTTGCGGATGAGAGCCTAAATGGCCTCGACCACAACGAGATGGAGCAAGCCGCCGAGATGCTTCAGCGCATCCGGAAAGAGAAAGGCATTACGATCGTCTGGGTTGAGCACATCATGGGCGTGCTCATGCGGGTGGTGGACCGGGTTGTCGTGCTCGACCACGGCGAAGTCATTTTCGACGGCAGTCCGGAGGCGGCTCAAAACGACCGGCGCGTCATTGAAGTCTACCTCGGCACCGAGGCGACAGCATGAGTGGGGCGATGCTCGAACTCGAAAACGTCAGCGCCGGTTATGGCCATTTTCAGGCGCTTTTCAACGTTTCAATGCGCGTCGATGCCGGTGAGGCGGTGGCGGTCATCGGCTCGAACGGCGCCGGCAAGACCACACTACTGCGCGTCATCTCCGGTCTGCTGCCGGCAACCTCCGGCAAAATGACAATGGAGGGCATCGACCTCCGCCGCACGCCGCCACACAAGATCATCGAAGCCGGCATCGCCCACGTGCCCGAAAATCGTCGGCTCTTCCCGCGCCTGACAGTCGAGGAAAATTTGCGCATGGGCGCGTACGCCAAATCGGCCCGCGCGCATTTCCAAGAGCGGCTGGACTACGTTTACGGCCTGTTCCCGCGCCTCAAGGAGCGCCGTAACCAGCTCGCCGGTACGATGTCCGGTGGCGAGCAGCAGATGTGCGCGATCGGCCGAGCCCTGATGAGCAAGCCGAAGCTCATTCTGCTCGACGAGCCTTCCATGGGTCTCGCGCCGGTCATCGTAGCCCAGGTGTTCGACCTTGTCCGCCGTATCCGGTCCGAGGGCTATACGGTGCTGATCGTCGAACAGAACGTGGCCCAAGTGCTCAAGGTAGTGGACCGCGCATATCTCATTGAAGTGGGGCGTGTAGAGAAAAGCGGGTCGGCTGCGGAAATGCTGGCCAGCGACGACATTCGCAAGGCGTACATGGGTATCTAACGAAAAACGTCGCCGGGGAGGGATCGGGAAATCGCATGGATTGCGCGCTCGACATCTTCTTTTTGGAAGCGGTGCTCAATGGCGTGCTGCTGGCGGGACTGCTCGCGTTGCTTGCGCTCGGCCTCAACCTGGTCTTTGGCGTGATCGACGTGGTCTGGATCTGCTACGCCGAGCTGGTGATGGTCGGCATGTACGCGATCTTCTATTTCTACAAGATGGTCGGGCTACCGATTCCGTTGGCCATGCTGCTCGGCGTTCTGATCGTCGCGCTGGCCGGGATTATCCTGCACGTTGTCGTCATCCGCCCGGTTCTCGATACGCCGCCGATCAACCAGCTCCTTGTCACCGGTGGTGTCCTGTTCTTCCTCCAGGCAGCCGCCACAATGGCCTTCGGAATCGACTTCCGGAACATCGGCGTGCAGTTCGGGTCCGTGTCCTTCGCGGACATGTATTTCTCCTGGAACCGCATCATCACGTTCGTCGTGGCGCTGGTGATCATGTTCTGTCTGTGGCTATTCCTGCGGCGCACGTTCATCGGAACAGCCATTCGCGCCGTCAGCCAGGACCGGCACGTCATGCCGCTGATGGGCGTCGACACTCGTCAGGTTTATCTCGTCACCTCAGCGATTGGCGGTGGGCTTGCGGGCCTTGCAGCATCGCTGATGGTGCTGCAGTTCGACATCTATCCGCAAATTGGCCTGCAATTCGGCCCGCTCGTGTTCATGATCTGCGTGCTGGGGGGACTCGGTAATATGGTGGGCGGCTTTATCGCCGCGTTCATCATCGCGCAGTTCATCACCATTGGCGGGTCGTGCTTCGCGACCGAGTGGGGTTACGCCATCGCGTTCCTGTTCTTCATGGTCATGATTTTCCTGCGTCCCCGTGGCTTGTTCGGGGGCAAGGCATGATGAAGGCGCGCATCAATCCCGGCTACGTGATTGGGCTCGCGGCCCTGATCATTTTTCCCTTTGTGGTCACGGCCCTCTTTCCGTCGTCCGACAAATACTACCTCCATCTCGCCATTCAGATCCTGCTGTGGTCCTTTATCTATACTGGCTGGGCGTTGATGGGGCGGTTCGGGTTGACCTCGCTCGGCCACGGCGCATTCACGGGCGTTGGCGCGTATGTGACGGTGATGCTGTGGAATTACGCCGGTCTGACGCCGCTGATCGGCATACCGATCGCCGTTATTCTCGCAGTGGCTCTTGGTCTCGTCGTGGGCTATCCCTGCTTCCGGCAGCGGATCACGGGCCACTACTTTGCCCTACTCACCCTGGCCCTCGCCGAGTTCGTCAGGCTCTGCATCGTCGGCTTGCGCGAATATACCGGCGGCTCGCTGGGAACGCAGCCGCACCGCTATGGTGATGGCATCTCGCTTTACGCCGTGCAATTCGAGCCAAACCGCGTTCTCGCCTACTTCGTAGCACTCGCGATCTGGGTGATCGGCCTTTACATCTGGCATCGCGTCGACCGCAGCATGGATCGCTATGCGCTCGAGGCGGCAAGCCAGGATGAGGATGCGGCGGCTTCAGTCGGCATCGACGTGACGCGAGAAAAGCTGAAGATCACCGCGCTATCCTCCGGCATGTGCGCTTTCGGGGGCGCGATTTTTGGGCAGTATCAAATGTATATCGGGCCCGATACAGTCGCGGGATTGGGCGTTTCGCTGAGCATCGTTTTCGCGTCGATTGCGGGCGGCATCTACGTGATGCTGGGCCCGACCTTCGGAGCATTCTTCACACAGATGTTGGCCGAAACCCTTCGCGTGGCAATCCAGGGTTCCGAAACACTGAAAGGCTTGCTCGGCAGCAGTGCGCTGGCGCTCGATATGGCGATCTACGGAGCGCTGCTGGTCTTCTTCATCATCTACATGCCGAAGGGCATTCTTGGCACCGCGCTTGAATGGCTTGAGAAGCGCAAGTCCCGATACAGGAGATGATCGTGAGTAACACGGCCGAATTTTTTAAAGGCGGCTACCGCTATATTCCGGGCGTCTTTCAGTATTCCGCAGGCGTTGCCGCCCTTCCCGGCTTTGAAATCGTGCACGCGCGATTCAAGAAGCCGGTGCCATTGAAGGATGGCTTTAAGCGGATTGCTGACCATCTCTCATCCATCGGTCGGCCGCTGACTGCCTTTTGCGCCTGCGAATTGCGATCGCCCGCGCCGTTCACAGAAGCTGGCTTTCGCGCGTTCAACGAGGTTTATGTCGGGACGCTTTCCGAATGGGGCATTTTCAAAGACGGAAAAAACCCGGTTGCGCGCTCAAACGTCTGCCCTGAAATCGCGCCGCCGCCCGAGCCTTCCTTTTATGCGTTCGCATATACCGTTCCGGCGTCAAACAATGCACCACCTTCTGCCGTCATCGCGGGAAGCGGCGAAGTGCCGGAAGGCAAGCAGAACTACCGAGACCACATTATCCGGCTCGGCGATATTTCACCTGACGGTCTCCGGGAGAAAGCGCGGTGGGTACTCGGCGAGATGGAGCGCCGGTTAGCCGCGCTCGGCATGACCTGGACCGACGTCACCAGCACTCAGGTGTACACGGTTCACAACCTCTGTCCATTTCTCGCCGATGAAATCGTCGCCCGCGGCGCAGCAAAGGACGGTCTCATTTGGCATTACTGCCGACCACCAATCGTCGACATCGAGTACGAGATGGACTGCCGGTCCGTAGCCCGAGAGTTTGTGATCGACTGAAAGTAAAGGCTCACCCCCACCGTGGCTGATTCACCACGGCACGTGAACAACGCTCAATACTGACTAACTTTGGCCTTCACAGCCGTTCACTTTCTTCTCCGTGTGGCGATTCGGGGCCAAGGCGTTCGCACTCGAGGGGACGAACCTATGCGCATCATCCGGCATGTGAAGTTGTTCACATTCGCGTTCCTGGCGGTATTGGCCATTGTCGGAACAGCTCCGAAGGCCAATGCGTGGTCGGCAGCGGAAATCGACGTTGCCGTCCAGGATACGCTCGAGGAGTTCTTCTACCAGGTTCCCGGCGCGCGGAAGCTGGTCTCCAAATCTGCAGCAGTCCTCGTGTTCCCGACCGTCTATAAGGCCGGGTTCGGAATCGGCGGGGAATACGGGGAAGGTGCGCTGATCACTCGAAACAGGACCATCGACTATTACAATCTCGTGTCAGCGTCATTCGGCTTTCAGCTTGGCGCCCAGGCCCGCTCGATCGTTATCGTATTCATGACGCCAGAGGCACTGGCCAGCTTCAGGCGGGTCGATGGATGGAAAGTCGGGGTCGACGGATCAGTTGCGCTGATCAACGTCGGGGCCGGTGCATCGATCGATACCACTCGGATTAGAAGCCCCATCGTCGGCTTCATCTTCGACAACAAGGGGCTGATGTATAACCTGACCCTCGAGGGCTCGAAGATCAGCCGCATCCACCGCTGATGCGGCTCTTACGACACGACAGCGGCAAGAGCTGCGGCCAAACCAACGCTCATCGCCAGCACCGTTCCCACGAGGCACGCGATGACCAGGATCTCGCGCACTTCACGCAACAAAGTGGCCCACATTGACACCCCCGAACTTGTTGCGGAGCGGTAGCTCTGCCCTATCGCTCCGGTGCCGTTCAAATTGCATCGGCAGCGATGAACAAAAGCTGAATTCGCCAATGCGAATTGCTGCGAGCATACATCGATTCTTGCACGCGCTTTCGAGCGGACCTGTGGAGACCTGAATTTCGTCGTTAGGTCGCTGCGTAGGCCCGCTGCTTGACTCCCTCTGGCACCCGCGGAATGAGTACGGCCAACTAACCTGCCGAAGGGCAAGCCGTTTTTGGAATGAGCGATTGGGCTGGCACTTCACGACACCGGCCTAGAGGGATTGTCGATGTCCGCTGCACCTGCTTCCGAGGCCGCACTGCCGCTCGCCGGCATTCGCGTGCTCGATTTCGGTCACACCGTCATGGGCCCAAGTTGCGGCCTCGTGCTCGCCGACCTCGGCGCTGATGTGATCCGTGTTGAACCGCCCGGTGGTGACCGCACGCGGCGGCTGTGGAACTTTGCGGCCGGTTTTTTCGGCTATTTCAACCGCAACAAGCGTAGCATCTGCATCGACCTCAAGCATCCCGAGGGGCGCGAACTCATCCGCCGTCTCATCACCAAGGCCGACGTGCTGGTCGAGAACTTTGCACCCGGCGTCATGGACCGGCTCGGCATCGGCTGGGAGGATGCTCACACCCTCAACCCGCGCCTTATCTACTGTGCTCTAAAAGGCTATCTCTCCGGTCCATACGAGAACCTGCCTGCGCTCGACGAAGTGGTGCAGATGCAGGCCGGCCTCGCCTACATGACCGGCCCACCGGGGCGGCCGCTGCGGGCGGGTGCGTCCGTGATCGACCTGTTTGGCGGTGTGTTCGGCGCAGTTGGTATCCTCGCGGCGCTACGCGAGCGTGATCAAACCGGCAAAGGCAAGCTGGTCCGCAGCTCCCTGTTCGAGTCGACGGCCTTCCTCGTCGGTCAGCACATGGCAGCATCCGCGCTTCTCGGCGAGCCGCTACCGCCGATGCCTGCGCGGGATGGCGGTGCTTGGTGCGTTTATGACGTTTTCCAGACGGCAGACGGGCCTGTGTTCATCGCTGTCACCAGCGATGCTCATTGGGAACGTTTCTGCGCTGCATTTCCGATCGACGACCTGCGCGACGACCCGGCTCTCGCCACGCACGATGATCGCGTGAAAAACAGGCCCAAGATTATCAAGCGCCTGACGGAGCTGTTCGCCACCATGCCTTCCGCCGAAATTCTGCGCCGCTGCCACCAAGAAGCGCTCATACCGGCAGCACCGGTTTCGCGGCCGGATCAGCTTTTCGATGATCCGCACTTGAACACGGCCGGGGGCCTCATCGAAGTTGCTCTTTCGGAAAAGGTTCGTGCCAAGCTGCCCGCGCTCCCGCTTGAGCTCGACGGCAAGCGCCTCGGCCTGCGGATGCAGCCACCTGCAGCGGGCGCGGACACGCGTGCGGTTCTGACGGAAGCCGGTCTGAGCGAGGCTGAAATCGCGCGGCTCGCCGATGCCGGCGTCATCGACCTTGGCACCACGCAGCAGACAACAGCCTAGGATAAGGGCAGCCGTTTTCGTTGGTCCACCGCGCTCACTGGCTTGTCGGGCGAAGTGCGGCTGGCGGAGAATAGCCACAACGGTCCGGCTTGATGTCGATAAGAGGCGTGCCGTCGAGGCAATCGAGACCGCGTACGAGGACAGCATCCGGCTCCACGGCGATGACCGTCACAAGCGCCGAACCTATGGGATTGGGCCGCAAAGGAGACCGTAACGCGAAGACCCCAGTGGCGCGTCCATCTGCTTTCGGGCTTTGCTGCACAAGATCGCGACGCGCGAGATGCAGCCAGTAAAGCACCTCGATGCGCTCGTATTTCTCCAACCCCTTAAGCCCCGGCCGATAAGGCTCGTCGATCTCGATCCGGCAAATGGGACCGTCCGGCGAGCCCTGTCTGGGGCAATCGTCCCGCGTTTTAAAGGGCGTGCGAATGCGCCCGATGAAGACGAGGCGGGCATCGGTGCGATCTGGCAGCGGCACCTCGAGCTCGCCGATGCGTGTTGCGTCGTGATCCACGGCTTCACTCCCTGCTCGCCGCGAGCATGCCGAGGATATAGAGCCGAGGAAATAGAGAGAAGCGGCGATCGTGAAATCGTTGCGCGCAAAATTGAGTACGCAGCTTACTTACAGACCCGCCCGTTCATGCGGCGCGCCAGATCGAGGTGAAAGTGATCTCGATGAAGCCGGTCATAGTCCGGGCCTAGCACAGTCGTGAACTCCGAGCAGGCGCCGCGGTGTACAGTGCGCAAAAACGCTTGCTCTCGCGGATTGCCCCACCAGCCGGATTTCACGTCGATCTTGCGCCCGTCAGCGAGCACAAAGCCGGAAACGTCGAGCGCGTTGGCGTGCCCGTGCTCAGAAAGCTTGGAGCCCCACTGATTATTCATGGGCCGGCAACCGTAGGAGGCCGCCACCTTCACCTCGACGACCGGTACACCGAAATACCGCTCCGCAGCAGGCTCGACGACATTCTCAATCCAGCGTTCGACAGCAGGGATCATCGGACAACGAAGCATTGCGGGCGGGTTCAACCCGACGCGTCCGCTCCGGGTCGCTGACATTGAAAAAGGCTGCAGAGCCCCACAAACGTTCGGGCCACCAAGCGATGCGCGAGCTTGCAGGAAAGGCGAGCGTTGTACATAGCCCGCCGCAAGGCAGGCTCGCTCTTCTTCTGCGCGCCAAGGCTCCTCCTTGGCGATGAAATAGGGAGTGCGGCTGCATCCCCAGGCAAGCAGGCAGCCGACGGCAATCAACGCGCCAATTACGCAACTTCGGAACATGCGCTGGAAACTAGGTGAAGGACGGTTAATGAAGGGTCACCAGCGCAATCAAACTGGCACTGCCGTTGGCCGGTTTGGCGACTGAATTGAGTCGGAGAAAAGGTTTAGTTGCGGATACGCTCGTCCATGTACCGCCGCCAAAGTTGCTCGCCGATCAAACAGTTTGTCTTCTCGTCCTCGTTGACGAACTGGACCGGAATGAGCTGAGGGGGCGGCGGCAGGGCGGAGATCTCGAGAAGGAGCTTCTGGCGTGTCGCCGTCGCAAATTCGGATTTATCGCGGATAGGAATCATGAACGATCCAGGCCCGCCGATGACGCAGTCCGCGTAGTAACGGTCGAGATAGCTGATGTCGAACAGGCTTGACTGGCTTGGCCTTATGAAAATGGGCAGGCCGTTGATCACAATTCCCTTGTTGACCAGCTCGTCGCGGATGGGCGTGACCGGCGGCCCCGAATTGTTCGGCCCATCGCCCGAAATGTCGATCACCCGGCGAAAACCCCGATAAGGATTGCTCTCGAGCAATTTGCCAGCGTACTCCAGCGCCGACGAGATGGAGGTCATCCGTTTCCGCGAGATCGGGGCCTCTTCCAGTTTTCGCGCAACGGCTTCGGCGGTTTCCTCGCCGTCGATGATGGTCCAGTGCAGCACCGTCTCCTGAGAGTATGGCCCCGCCCACTCCATGTAGCTGATGGCAATGCGTCCGTGATGGCCAGCCTTGATGGCGGCGATGACCTGCGGGTCTCTCAGAGCAGCGACATAGCCGTCCCTCTGCAGCCGCTGCTCTTCAAAATCCATGGAAAGGGAGACGTCGACGGCGAGGACAAGCTCGAGGTCGACAACCGTGTCGGACCGTGCAGCCGAGGCAGCTGACAGCGCGAGCATAAGCGCGACGCAGGCCGCGCCGAAACGCGAAAACCACAGCATGCCTCATCACATCTCACGGCGCGCTGAAGTTGCAAGAGGCTCGCTTTCTCGCTCAAGAGAATGTGAAGTTCATGGTCGCCTCCGCAGGAAGGCGAGAACACCCTCCTTGTAGCGCCTGTCGCCAACGGCTTTCATGTGATCACGGCCAGCAATTTCGAGAGCTTCGGCCCCCGGAATGAGCTGGGCCAGCGCCTCAGCCGATCCTCCAATGACGTCCTCGCTGCCCACGGCGACCAAAACTGGACATGAAATTCGAGCAACATCCTCTGCCGACAGTGGATCTCGAGCCGCACGAATGCACGCCGCCAAGGCCTTGAGGTCACTGCGTGTCTGTTCGGCGAACGCGCGGAATGTTCGCGCCGTCGGATTGGTTACCTGGTCGATGCTTTCAGCTTCCAGAGCGTGGGCGATGGGGCCCGTGCCGGCCATGCCGCGCACCATATTGATGCCGAGGCCGCCAAAGATGCAGCTGCGCACACGATCCGGGTGAGCGAGCGCCAGGAAGGCCGTGATCCGCGCGCCCATCGAGTAGCCCATCACATCAGCGCGCGCGATACCCAGATGATCGAGAAGCCGGCGAGCATCCTCCGCCATGACAGGCGCGCCGTAATCCTCTACCCGATGGAGCTTTTGGCTCCGTCCGTGCCCGCGGTTGTCGATCGAGATGACGCGAAAACCGTTACCCGTCAGGAACCGCACCCATCCCGTATCGACCCAGTTGACCATCGTGTTGGAGGCGAACCCGTGGATCAGCAGGATCGGGTCCCCGGCGCCCTGGTCCAAGTAGGCGATCTCAACACCGTCGGACAGGAAAGTCTGCACGCTCGTCTCCGCTCATTTTTTCGATTGCGACAGAGGCTTCCCTACCATTTCAGTCGCCAGACGGGTATGGTCCCTGCCGCTAGGCTGCTAACCAGAGGTCAAGGGCAAGCTGGATGGCCGAAAAAATCGTTCCTCATTTCGCCAACGACAAGGGCGTCGAGAAAATCTTCATCGGCGTCAAGGAGTTCAACTGTATGGGGGCGCGGCCACCCTTCGACCATCCGCACATCTTCATCGACATGGGGGCAGATCATCAGGCCATTTGCCCGTATTGCTCGACGCTTTACGTCTATGATCCGCGCCTGAAGCCGGATGAATCGGATCCGGCCGACTGCCTCGTGCCGAACGTGCACGGAACCTGAGGGTCTGCCCGTGCCGCAGGATCGGCCCGTCCTGATAGCTGGGGCCGGTATCGGCGGCCTATCTCTTGCCATCGCTCTTGCCCGCCGGGGTCTGGCCTGTCAGGTGCTCGAGCGCCGGCAGGATCCATCTGAGGCTGGCGCAGGTATCCAGCTCGGGCCGAACGCTGTGAGCATTCTCACGCGCCTCGGAGTTGCCGAGCGCCTGGAGCCGACTGTCGGCAAGCCAGAGGCACTGCGGGTTCATGACGGCAGTTCCGGGCGGCTTCTGGCCGAACTGCCGCTTGGGCGCTGGATCGCTGAACGCCACCACGCCCCGTACTGGGTTGCCCATCGGGTCGACTTGCATAAGGCACTACGAGAGGTGGCGGCCTCTCTCCCCGGCGTCAAAATCCTTACCGGCTGCGAAGTTGCGAGCTTCGAACAGCGGGACGACCGCGTCTCAGTTCAGGTCGCGGATGGACGGCAGTTCGAGGGCTCTGTTCTGACTGGCGCAGACGGCATCTGGTCCACTGTGCGCCGCCAACTCTGGCCCGCTGCTGACCTTCCCTACTCCGGCAAGACGGCAGCGCGCGCCGTCATTCCTTCAAGCGAGGCGCCCGCGCCGTTCAGGGCTTCCGCGGTCGGCGTTTGGCTCTCCCCTGGAGGGCATGTCGTCCATTATCCGGTGCGTGGTGGTGAGGAGATCGCGCTGGTCGCCATTCTCAAGGAACCGTGGCCCGGCGAAGGTTGGGGGCTCCCTGTCGATCGCGACGCTTTGCTCGGCAGACTGCGCATTTTCTCGAACGAACTGACCAGCTTCCTTGCTCGCGCCAGGGACTGGCGGCGCTGGCCGCTCTACGATCCCGAGCCGTTAGCACAGTGGTCCAGAGGACGTGTCACGCTGCTCGGCGACGCAGCCCATCCAGTCCTTCCGTTTCTGGCTCAAGGCGGCGTACTCGCTATCGAGGACGCGGAAGTCCTCGCCACGGCCCTTGCTCGTTGGAGCGCTGATCCCGAGCAAGCCCTCGCGCAATATGAACAGCAGCGCCGTCCCCGCGCCGGACAGATCCAGGCCGCCTCACGGCGCAATGGCTGGATTTATCATTTGTCCGGTCTGCCCGCCTTTGCACGCAACCTGACGCTCCGCACCGCGCCGGGGGAGCGCATTATGGCCCTCTACGATTGGGTTTATGGCTGGAAGCCGAGCGTAGTCTGAAGGGAGGTCGGCGCTTAGCGCCAGAACTCCGGCCGGAACAGAACAAGCACCGTAAACAGCTCCAGGCGCCCCAAGAGCATGGCGTAAGAAAGGACCCATTTCGCCGCCGCAGGGAGCGCGGAATAGTTTCCGTTCGGACCGATCAATTCGCCGAGGCCAGGGCCGATGGTGCTGACTGCGCCGGTGGCCGCTGATATCGCCGTAATGAAATCCAGCCCGAATGCAGCAAGTATCACCGTGAAGGTGCCTATCGTCGCCAGATAGATCGCGAGAAACGCGATGACGGCGAACGGCACGTCCTCGGGCAGTCGACGACCGTTATAGGCAAGCGTCACAATCCTGTTCGGACTGATGAGCTGCAGCAGGTAGGAGCGCGTGAGCATGTTGGCGACTTGCATGCGATAGATCTTGATGCCGCCCGCCGTTGAGCCCGAACATCCGCCCACGAACATCAGCAGGAAAAACATCCCGACCGCGAAGGTTCCCCACTGGGAGTAGTCGCTCGTGAAATAGCCTGTGGTCGTCACGATTGATGTGACGTTGAAGGCAGCGAGCCGCAGGGCTCGCCAGATACTCATGTCGTGCGACGTCCAAAGCCAAAGCGTTACGATGAGAATGACGGCAAGAAGAAGCTTCACAAACCCCTTGACCTGCGCGTCGAACAAAGAGGCCTTTAGATCTCCGTGCATCGCCCTGATGAGCACTACGAAGGGAAGCGCGCCGAGGCACATAAAAACAATCGCTGCAACTTCCAGCGAGGGCGAGGCGAAAAAAGCGAAGCTCTGGTCGTGAGTGGAAAAGCCGGCGGTTGAGACAGTGGTCAATGCGTGACAAATGGCATCGAACACCGTCATTCCGAGGGTGGCGTAGATGATGGTGCACAGGAGCAGCAACGCGACGTAGATACCCGCTGCGGCAGCGATGAGCTCTGTGGCGCGGGGCAGGATTTTTTCGGACCGGTCTGGCCGTTCTGCCTGGAAGAGCTGCATGCCCCCGACCCGCAGGAATGGCAGGATGATAATGGCGGTCACGACGATCCCCAGGCCGCCGATCCCTTGTAACAAGGCGCGCCAGAGAAGGATACCACGGGGCAGCCTGTCCAACCCCACGAGCACCGTGGCGCCGGTCGTGGTCAGACCAGACATCGACTCGAAAAAGGCGTCGGTGTAGGTGAGCCCGAGGCCAATGAACGGGACAGCTGCAAAGGCAGCCGTCAGAACCCAGCTGAATGTTGTGAGGACAAAGGCTTCCTTGATGCCAATCTGAAAAGGTTCGGTACTCGAGGTGGCAAGCACCATCAGACCACCCACGAACACCGTGAAAACGGCGGATGCGAAAAACGCCCACCAATGATCGTTGCCGTCCGCTGCGTCCACAATGGCGGGCAAAGCCATAGCCGCCGCCACTGCGCACAGCAAAATCCCCAACGTGAAGATAATTGGCCGAAGCTGAACCAAGGTCGCCCCGCTCTTGCGACACGACATGCCGACACGGAACCGACCGTACGGCTGACAAATGGCCGGTGGATTGTCCTGTGCAAAGTTAAACGACAGGTCAATAGGGCGACCAACCTAGCGTTTCACAGGCGCAACGCTGTTATGCACGCCGTGCCATAGCGGACCCCTGGGTAACGTTTTCGTAATTTTCGGCTTCGGCGCTCTGGCGAGATATGAGCGCGTTTTAGCTGGAACGGATGCGGCGGCCCCGAGTTGACCCAATAGAGAGCCTGGCAATCGCCGGGCGCAATTGGAGACATCAGATGGATTGGGATCGCATTGCCGGCAGTTGGAAACAGATGACTGGCAAGGTCAAGGAGCAGTGGGGCAAGCTCACGGACGATGATCTTATGCAGATCAACGGAAACATGGAGCAGCTCGAGGGCAAGATCCAGCAACGCTACGGGTACACTAAGGACCAAGCGAGAAAAGAAGTGGAGAACTGGATCAATCGCCAGGCGTGAGCCGTTTCCCTCCGTTTTCACTGATCCGGCAGCCAGAGTGGCTGCCGGTCGCATATTGGCAGGAAGCATATGAACAGCATCATCTACCTCGTCGGGCTGGTTGTGATCGTACTGGCGATCATCAATCTGCTCGGTCTCAGCTAAAGGCTGCAGCACCTGCCTTCAGGGCGCCTTCAGGGCGGTGAACCCCTCGATTATCGGCCGAGAGGCTTGGAAATCATTCGAAAGGCCTCATCATGAAAACGTATGCCCAGGATTTCTGGTCGCTCGTCCGGGCAATTCCCGTATGCATGTTGACGACCCGCGATGGCGACGTGCTTCGCTCCCGCCCAATGGCGACGAAGCTCGATGAAGATCGCAACGAATTCCTGTTCCTGACAAAGGCGTCATCACACAAGACGCAGGAAATCGAGGATCGCAATGTGGTGAACCTTTCGTTCGCCGATCCGGGGAGGGATCTTTTTATTTCGGTGTCTGGCGAAGGTCGATTGGACGAGGATCCTGAAATCGCGCGGCAGATTTGGGATGCGTACGCAGAAGCCTATTTCCCGGGCGGTCCCGAAAGTGGCGAGGTCGCTGTGCTGCACGTCATCCCGAAACAGGCTGAATATTGGGTCGGCGGCAAGCCGCAGCAGGTCGAAATGGCTGAACTGGAGAAAGCCATCGCTGGCGGGACAGAGCCGGACCTGGGCGAGAACGAGAGAATTCAGTTTGATTAAGGCGCGGAGCGTGTTCTCCGCATTCAACTGTAGATCAACCACTGCAGATCAACGACGCCCCACCGCTTCATATTGAGGCACGCTTTCGGCCAGCACAAAAAGTAGCTGTCCCAATTCCAGGGAGTTGCGTACTTTGGCGGTCCGGTGACGTCCTTGATATGCAAGCTCCCACTGCCCCACGTGCACGGCAAGCCCCACGTCCTCCAGAAAATTGTCCATTGGCGTATCGCCGGCGCCAACCCAATGTAGCGGGTTGATGGCCAGGTGCGCGGCGAGCCGGTTCATCCCTTCGCGCTTGTCGATTCCTCCGGACGTGATGAAGTTCGCCGGCTTGACGTGCTGATAAGCCATCAGGTTGTCCAGCGGCTGCTCAACCAGCAGAAACATCATGCATACGTCGTGTTTCGTCAGACGACGACGCAATAAGTCGACGCTGCCGCAGAAGACTTCCGACGCGCTGAGATATTTTTGCCGAACGTGAGTCAGGCGATCGCAAAGAGGCGTCCAAATGCACTCACCGAGCCGCCAATCCCGCGGATAATAAAAAACGAGTAGCCGGTCGATGCCATTACTGATCAGGCTCTCGATCCCGGCCAGAATGTCTTCGACCTCCGCTGTCGACAGTACCCGCGCGTCAATTTCCTCGAAAACGATAGCACCACTCGAGCTTTCCTTCAGATAACCGATAAGGCTGCCATTCAACGTGACGATTGGCAGCGGAGCATTCGTAATCGCGTACCACGCCCGACCGAACGTCCTGATCACGCTCATAGGAAACCGGAGCGTGTTGATTGCAATCGGATGCCCCTGCTCTCTCAGCCGCGTCAATGCGTGCGAGACGGCGTCAGGGATAACGACCTGGCCTTCATGCTCGTGAATGGCTGTCCCATCGAGGTCGGTGATAACGCCGCCGGATTCGCGAAATCGTGAACTGGCCGCGAAATCCTGCACGGCCTCTAGCCAAGCATTGTCGTGCATTTACGGATGGCCTCCCGTTGAGATGCTCAGGCATTCAAACGGGGCGGCGGCAGCAACCGTTCCAGCCGTTGGCAAAAACGAAAGTTGGACGCGCCTCAACGGCGACCTGCTCTCAATAGAGCAGGTCGCGCAGAAACAGCGAGACCGGTGGCACGTAGGTGATGATCATCAGGCAGGCGAGCACCACCAGCACGAACGGAAGTAGGCGGGGAACAATCTCATCCACCGAGATCTTTGCAACCGTGCACGCCGCGAAAAGGTTTACGCCGAACGGAGGCGTCACCATCCCGAGCGCCAGATTGACAACAACGATGATGCCTAGATGCACCGGGTCGATGCCAAATCCGGCGGCGACCGGCACCAGAATGGGCGCCAGCACGATGATCGCCGCCGACGTCTCGATGAACATACCGATGATGAAGAGCGCCACGTTCAGCCCCAGCAGGAACATGTACGGGCTATCCAGAGTCGTGCGAAGGAATTCGCCAATCTGATCGGGCACGCCGGCGCGGGTGATGAGGTAGCTGAACAGGCCGGCGTTCGCGATAATGAACAAAATGACCGAGGAGGACAAAACGGATTTGCGAAGGATTGCCGGCAGGTCCCTGAGCCCTATCTCACGGTGCACCACCATTCCCACGAAAAGGGCATAGAAGACGGCCGCAACGGAGGCCTCGGTCGGCGTGAAGATACCGCCATAGATACCGCCCAGAATGATGACCGGCATGAACAGCGCGAATATTGCTTTGCGCGTTGCCTCGATGAGCGGCAGCCGGCCCTCCCGGTCCTGCTTTCCGTAGCCAAAATACCAAGCGTTCAGCAGAACGAACGCCATCAGGGCTCCGCTTATCAAAATGCCGGGACCAATACCCGCGATGAACAGCTCACCAATTGAAACTTCGGCCGAGACCCCGAAAATGATCATCGGAATCGACGGGGGAATGATGACGCCCAACTCAGCAGACGTGGCCTGCAGCGCAGCCGCATAGGTATTCGGATATCCGTGCTTCACCAGCGCCGGGATGAGAATGGAGCCGATCGCGAAGGTCGTGGCGACACTCGACCCCGACACCGCAGCAAAAATCATGCAGGTCAAAACGCAGGTCGCCGAAAGCCCCCCCTGGATTCCGCCGACGACGGATTTGGCGAAATCGACCAGTCGCCGCGAAATGCCACCAGCTTCCATGATGTTGCCGGCGAGAATGAAAAAGGGGATCGCCGCGAGCGGAAACTTGTTGAGCGCGGTGTAGATCTCCTTCACCGACAACAGCATGTTGACGTTCGACAGCCACGTGCCCAGAAGCGCCGCCAATCCGATCGACACTGCGACCGAAATCGATAGCGCGAACCCGAGACACATGGTGACGAGCATCGCGATGGACATGTGAGGCGCCCCCTTTGACCCTATTCCGGTTCCTGTGTGCTATTGCGCCGTGTCGAGCTCGCGGTGACGCGGATCGAGAAGTTGTCCTAGGATGGCAACCAGCGAAAACGCTGCTCCAACTGGCATGGCCGAATACGCCCAGACCATGGTCAAAAATTCGAGACCTGGAATTGTCTGGAACCGCGTGCGATAGGTGTAATCATAACCCCACCACAGAATGGCGAGCATCAGAGTGAGGCTCGTGAGAAAGATCAGCCAGTCCAAAGCGCGTCTCAGGCGCGGCCCGGATTTCCGATAAAGCAGGTCGACCGAGATCATGGCGCCCTGCCGGAACGCCAGTGGAATGCCGAGGAACACCATCCAGATAAGCGAAATCCGAACGGTCACCTCGGACCATTCGGCCGGCTGCTGGATGACGAAGCGGGATATGATCTGATAAAGGCCGGCCAATGCTGCCACCACCAACATCAGGCAGGCGAGCCAGGTCGCTATTGCCGTGGTGCGCTGCTCGACAGAAAGAATGATGTTTCTGATCGACACGATTGGACCCCGATTTGGCCGCCCCGAATAGCGAAATAGCGAACCAGGATGACCCCAATTCGCTATTCGCCACGCGCTAATC
The DNA here is from genome assembly GCA_002919265.1 of Hyphomicrobiaceae bacterium. Lineage (GTDB taxonomy): Bacteria > Pseudomonadota > Alphaproteobacteria > Rhizobiales > Hyphomicrobiaceae > ZC4RG25. The sequence goes on from PKEY01000125.1 coordinate 25,125, forward strand.
GCTCAAATTACTTGTAATCGCGAATGCGCTTGATGTTTTCCTCGCCGAACTTCTTGCTAAGCTCGGCGAAAACCGGCTCCAGCGCCTTCTGGAAAGCGCTGCGATCGACGTCCTCGATCACCTCCATGCCCTGCGAACGCAGGTGGGCGACGCCATTCTTCTCGTCCTGGTCGATCCGATCGCGGTTGGCCTTCACGGCCACTTTCGCCGCCTCAAGGAAGTGCTGCTTGTCCTCGTCAGAGAGACCGTCCCAAAGCCCCTTGTTCATCAGGATGACGGCCGGTGAGTAAACGTGGCCCGTGAGCGTCAGATATTTCTGCACCTGCTCGAATTTCCAGGATTGGATGACGGAGATCGGGTTCTCCTGGCCATCCACAGTCCCCTGCTGGAGGGCGGTGAACACCTCGCTGATGGCCATGGGCGTCGGAATGAGTCCGAAGCCCTTGTAAGCCTGCATGTGGATGGGGTTCTCCATGGTCCGCAGCTTCAGGCCCTTGAGGTCTTCCGGCGAGCGGATCGGCCGCTTGCTATTCGTCATGTGGCGGAAGCCGTTCTCGCCCCATGCCAGTGCCTTGATGCCGATCGGCTCGAATTTCGTCAGCATCTCCTGCCCGATGGGTCCATCAAGAACCGCACGCGCATGGGCGTAGTCGCGGAAAAGGAAGGGGATGTCGAGAATGGCAAGCTCAGGCACGAAGTTGGGCACCGGCCCCGTGGAGCTCATCGCCATGTCGAGCGTGCCGAGCTGGACGGCTTCGATCGCCTCGCGCTCGTTGCCAAGGGCGCTGGCGTAGAAGTTCTGAATCTTGTAGCGGCCGTTGGTTCTCTTTTCGATCTCAGCAGCAAACGTATCGATTGCGACGCCGTAGTGAGAATCCTTCGGCACCGAAATGTTCATTTTGAAAGTCGTTTGAGCGGCTGCGCTGCTCACAGTGAGAAAGCCGATCGCGGCGACCACCAATCCAAGTTTGAACGCGTTCATTTTCCTCCGAGCCCCTTTTCGTAAACACCTTGGGTGCTGTGCGGTACGCCTGCCTGCGCGGCGCCATACGCAAGCGCCTTTGTAGCGGTTCTCTTGCGCAAGGTCATTCAGAAGTTGCTTAAAGAAGCACACCTTTGCCCGACGGGCACGCAAGTTGAACGAAGGAAGGGCAGTGTGTCAAAGTCCTCGAGAGATTTTGGAATTCGAAAGGGGTCTCCGTGTCCGACACCACCATTACGTCACTGAAAACGACGCTCCTGCGCGTGCCATGGGCGGGAGAGCCGCCGGCCAACGGCATCATGCCGCCGGCGCACAGGGAGTTCCTTGTGCTGGAGATCGGCACGCGGGGTGGATTGACTGGCATGGCCTATTTGCAGCCGCTCTCCGGCGGCCTGGAGACCCTCGACAGCTGCCTCAAGGAGCTGATCGCGCCAAAGGTGCTGGGGCGCGATGCGACCGAGGTTGAGGGCATCTGGCAGACGTTGTGGAAATCGACCTACTGGGTTGGCCGCGCGGGAATCACCGTATTCGCCTTGTCGGCCGTGGACATCGCCCTTTGGGATATCGTGGGCAAACGGGCCGGACTGCCCCTTTACAGACTCTGGGGCAAGTGCCGTGACGAGGTTCCAGCCTATGGTTCAGGCTGCTGGCGCGGGCTGGGTTGCGACGGGATGATCGCCCGTGCGCGGCAGTTCGTCGACATGGGGCTGAAGGCAATCAAGATGCAGGTTGCCCATATTCGACCATGGCGGGAGGATGTCGCAAACGTTCGCGCCATGCGAGATGCGCTCGGGCCGAACATCGAGATCATGATCGACGTCAACATGGGCTGGACCGCGGATACCGCCATCCAGGCAGGACGCTACTTCGACGAGCTTGACGTCTACTGGCTGGAGGAGCCCGTCGTCTGCGAGGATTTTGAAGGCTACCGCCGCGTCGCCGCCGCCTTGAAGACCCGGGTCGTTGGCGGCGAGAGCCACTTCACCCGATACGATCTCCGGCCCTTCTTCATCGAGCCCAGCTCGCCCATCCTTCAGCCAGACCCGATGCGGGGCGGTCTGACGGAGATGCGGAAAATCGCGGCCGTGGCGGAGACGTGGGGTATCACACTGGCGCCGCACCTGTTCCACGAGCTCGGCGTCCACGTCCTGGCCTCAATCCCGAACGCGAGCTGGCTCGAGTACATGGACTGGAATGATGACCTGTGGGTCGAACCTGCCATTCCAATGAACGGCATGCTGCGGCCACCGGAGCGCCCCGGCCACGGGCTTCAGTTCAAGCCCGAGGTCCTGATCGACCACAAGGTCGGGGGCTTCGAAGTGGGGTTGCGGCACGCCGATTAATTGCCCACACCGGCAAATCAGCGGTTCAGCGGCATCTGCTGCTGAGCCGTCGAGGTTCCCATCAACCCCGGGAAGAGCGACCGGATATCCGGCGGCAGCATCTGCTTCACTTCGTTCATTTCCCCCATGGGGATGTTCTGCTCGAGCACGCGGAACACAGCCCGTGCTGCCGCCTCCGCTCCAATCGGCCGGATGTTCTGGAGGTTTTCGCTGACCTTCGCGAGGAACTCTTCGCGGGAGCGGATCTTCTGCGGCATCGTCGACGGCCGATAGCCCTCATAAAAAATGCCGCGGATGAGCATGGGCAGCTGCGCCGACAGATCGGCCGCCTCGTCGACGGTCAGCCTGTCTCTCAGGGCGAACAGAACCGCTCGCAACGCTTGATAACAGCGCCGCCGGTCTGGACCGAGATCCTTGCCGATTTCGTTGAGCCACAGGTTGGTTGTCTGGACCGTCTTATCGAAGACTTCAAGGCCGGTTGAGCTCATGTTCGGCTCCCCTCTTCTGAGCTCTGCGAGCCGCCCCCAGCTCGACTCTTCGAGCTGATCTTTGACACCTGGCGAACGCGTGAGCCCGAGGCAGGTTCCGAGACTTGCGCAAACTGGAGCGGCGCCCCACTGACCGCGCCGCCCCAATCACGTCAATGCTTTACGGCTGCGTTGCGGGCGCAATCGATGCAGCTCGCCAGAGATGGGTCGAGATCCAGACGCCGCTCGTCGATCTCTTCGCCACAGATGACGCAATACCCGTATTCCCCGTCCGCGATGCGCCGCAGTGCCGCTTCTATACGGGCCAGCTCTTGCTCCCGCTGGCGTCCTGTGGCAAGCGCCGTAGCCTGCTCCTGAATGGCGTGCATGCGCGAGAGTCGCCCAACCGTGGTCTGGTCGTGTTCCACCGTGCCGCGGTCAGCGCGCGTCAGGTCGTGGAGCATCATGAGTTGAGTCCGCCGCGCCTCGAGCTTTTCGGAGTATTTGCCCAGATCCAGTTTGCGTATCATGGCCGACTACTCCATATGAAACCGCGCGACTGGCCAGCCGAATCGACCCGCCAGGGTCGCGCGCGAGGTGCGCCGGCCGCGCGGATCGCCAGCGCCACCCCATTTCAGCATTACCTCTCGGAAGGGTAAGCCATTTGAACGACCACCCGTTCCCATCGCTTGACAGCACGCCAGATGCAGGCGCACCGGCAGCATCGGCCGCCGGGGAGCGGTCATCTCCACTCGAGCGTGAAATCGCGCGGCGCCGCACGTTTGCGATCATCTCGCACCCTGACGCCGGTAAGACGACCTTGACCGAAAAGCTCTTGCTTTTCGGCGGCGCCATTCAGCTGGCCGGGCAGGTGAAAGCCAAGAGAGAGCGGCGCAACACGCGCTCCGACTGGATGGCGATCGAGCGAGCGCGCGGCATTTCGGTCGTGACCTCGGTGATGACGTTCGAGTACCGGGACAAGGTCTTCAATCTGCTCGATACGCCAGGCCACGAGGACTTTTCGGATCATACCTATCGGACGCTGACCGCAGTGGACGCCGCGGTCATGGTCATCGACGCGGCGAAGGGTATCGAGGCGCGGACCCTGAAGCTCTTCGAGATTTGTCGGCTGCGGGATATCCCGATCCTGACGTTCATCAACAAGATGGACCGGGAATCACGGGAGCCGCTCGACCTGCTCGATGAGATCGAACGGGTGCTGGCGCTCGACACGGCGCCCATGGTCTGGCCGATTGGACGCGGGCGGGACTTTGCCGGGATTTACGACCTCAACACTTCGAGCGTTCACCGGCTGGATACCGAAGGGGAAGCCCGACCTGTCTCGGGGCCAGACGATCCTTACCTGGCCGACCTTCTGGAGGGGGAACAGCTCGAACGCTGGCGCGAAGAAGTGGGGCTGGTGATCGATGCCGGGGGACGGTTCGACCTGCAGGCCTTCCGGCAGGGTACCCTCACGCCGGTCTACTTCGGAAGCGCGCTCAGAAACTTCGGCGTTCGGGATCTGCTCGATGCCCTCGTCGCCTACGCGCCACCTCCTGCCAGCCTCAAAGCTGACAAGCGGGTTGTGCACGCGACCGAGCCGCGTATGACCGGCGTTGTCTTCAAGATCCAGGCGAACATGGACCCGAACCACCGGGACCGCATCGCCTTCATGCGCATCTGCTCCGGGAAGCTCACGCGGGGCATGCGCGTGAAGTTGACGCGTACCGGCAAGACAATGGCCTTGCAGGCGCCTCAGTTCTTTTTCGCGCAGGATCGCTCGGTGGTGGACGAAGCCTATGCCGGCGATATCGTCGGTATTCCCAACCACGGCACGCTGCGGATCGGCGACACGCTGACGGAGGGCGAGGATCTGCAGTTCCTCGGCATTCCCAACTTCGCGCCGGAAATCCTGCGCCGCGTTCGCCTCGATGATGCCATCCGCGCCAAGAAGCTGCGGACTGCGCTTCAGGAAATGGCCGAGGAAGGCGTGGTGCAGCTCTTCAACCCGCTCGATGGCACGCCGCCGATCATCGGCGTCATCGGCGCCCTCCAGCTCGACGTTTTGGCCGACCGTCTCAACCATGAGTATGGGCTACCTGTCGCCTTCGAGTCGTGCCCGTTTGAGCTGGTCCGCTGGATCGAGGCGGACGACAAGGTGGCGCTGCAGCGATTCATCGAGAAGAACAAGTCTTCGATCGCGACCGATCTCGACGGCTCTCAGGTGTATCTCGCACCGTCCCAGTTCATGCTTCAGTGGACTGCGGAACGGGCACCGGAGGTCAAGTTTACCGACATCAAGACGATGATCGGCGCGTAACACTGCGCCGATTTTTCTGGATCGCAACAAGGTCCATAGCGATTCTCAGACGGGGAACCGTGGAGGTTCATCGAACGTTTCGTCCGCCGGACGTTTCGCTCGAGGGACCTCATGCGTACTCGGAGTATTGCTTACCCTCTCGTTGCCGCCTCGCTCGTTTTACCAGGCTTTTCCACTCCGTCCCCGGCACAGGAGCATCAAATCATCGATACGGATCTCGTGCGGGTTCGTGTCGAGACCATCGCGACAGGGCTTAACCATCCGTGGGGTATTGCCATCCTCCCCGACGGACGGTTTCTGGTGACCGAACGCAACTCGGGTGACCTGAGAATTGGCAATCGCGAGGGCGAGCTGTCAGAACCCGTCGAGGGCGTGCCGGACATCTTTCGTTATCAGGGCGAAATGAGCCAGGCTGGACTCTTCCACGTCGCCCTTCATCCGCAATTCTCGGAAAATCGCCTCGTTTACCTAAGCTACTCACAACCCTCGCCGGAAGGTGCAGGCACAGCGATCGCCAGCGGTCGCCTTGTCAATGACGGCCCATCCCCACAGCTTGAGGACGTCGAAACCATCTTCTCGATGAACGTGCATGACTCAGGCGGGATGCACTTTGGTGGCCGTTTTGTTTTCGACCCCCGCAACAACAACATTTATCTCGCGATCGGCGATCGGGGCACTATGTCCCGCGCCCAGGATCCGAAGGACCACGCCGGCAAAATCATCCGCATCAAAGACAACGGTGACACGCCGCCGGACAATCCATTCGTCAATAACCCGGAAACTGATGAACTCATCTTTTCGCTCGGGCACAGGAACGTTCAGGGTATCGACATAAACCCCGAAACCGGCGAGCTGTGGGTCAACGAACATGGCCCCCTGGGGGGTGACGAAATCAATCTCATCAAGCCGGGCCGAAACTACGGCTGGCCCATTCAGACCGGCGGGGTCGACTATTCCGGGGCCCCAATTGGACGCGGCGTGGTTGTAGAAGGATTCGAACCGCCCGTTCACATTTGGGAGAACACGGTTGCACCTTCAGGACTCGCCATATACCTTGGAGATATGTTTCCACAGTGGCGTGGCGATCTACTGCACGGGGCACTCGCTACAGAGGGCGTTTACCGGACGCGGATCGTCAACGGCAAGGTGGAACAAGTCGAGCTGATGTTCGCCGAGCTGGGCCGGCGTATCCGGGATGTAAAAGTGGACCAGGAAGGCGCCATCTGGCTCGTTACGGATCACGAAAACGGTGAAGTTCTCCGCATAACTCCGGAGGAACCGGTTGCGACGGGAACGATCCCGCGGCAACTGCCATCAGCAACAGGTGATAAACCTGGCACGCACAAGGAGTAGGCTATGAACTGGACGGAACCAACACTTGAAGACGCCGCCGTCGGTCTCGAGGCGACGGGCTACTATTCGCCTTGCGAGTCGAAGTAATCTCCGCCTAGCAAGCGGTTGGTTAGCGATCTCGACCAATGCGCGGAGGCTAGCTCCTGTCTCCGCGCGGAAGGGTAATTGACCCAGTTTTGCAGGAGCGTGATGACAATCAGCATAGCGCCCGATGCGCGCCCGCGATTGTCGTGTGGTGTTCGTTTGCATGAAGATCGGGTGCGGGGGCGGACAGTTCTTCTTGCGCCCGAACACGTTGTGGCGCCGAATGCTTCTGCCATTGAAATTTTGCGCCGCTGTAATGGCGCGCTGACGTTTTCCGAAATCGTCGATGACCTGGCTCAGACCCACGGCGTCCCTCGGGACCGCGTGGCGGCTGATGCTGAAAGGCTCATCAAGGATCTCATCAACCGGCGGATGGTGGATCTGTGACGGACCTCCTGCCACTTGGAATGCTGGCTGAGCTGACCCACCGCTGCCCTCTCGCGTGCCCATATTGCTCGAACCCCGTTGAGCTGGACCGTCGGTCGGACGAGCTCGACACAGCCACATGGCTCCGCATCTTTGAGGAGGCCGCCGAGCTTGGCGTTCTTCAGCTCCACCTTTCCGGCGGTGAGCCGACCGCGCGTTCTGACATTGTCGAACTGACCCGCGGCGCAGCAAAGGCTGGGCTCTATACCAATCTGATCACATCAGGCGTCGGGCTCACCAAGCAGCGCCTTGAAGCGCTGGCCGAGGCTGGTCTCGACCACGTGCAGCTCTCCTGGCAGGACACCGATCCGGTTGTCGCGGACAAGATCGCCGGTTTGGAGGGCGCCCACCGGTGGAAGCACGAAACGGCGCGCGCTGTCGTCGAGCTTGGGCTACCGCTCACGATCAACGTCGTCATACATCGGCTGAACATCGCGCGGATCGCAGACATGATTGTCGCGGCCTGCCGCACCGGTGCGCGCCGGATCGAGGTCGCGCATACACAGTACTACGGATGGGGGCTCGCGAACCGTGCCGCGTTGCTGCCGACCCAGGAACAGGTCGAAGCCGCCCACGCGGCTGTGGCCCAGATCCGACGCGAACTTGAGCCAAGTATCCTTATCGACTATGTCGCACCCGATCACTTCAGCCGCTTTCCGAAGCCGTGCATGAACGGCTGGGGGCGCCAGTCGTTGAATGTGACACCTCGCGGCAAGGTTCTGCCATGTCATGCCGCCGAGAGTATTCGCGGGCTGACATTCTGGACGGTGCACGACCATTCTCTGCGCGAAATCTGGCACGATTCGCCCGCCTTCAATGCCTTCCGCGGCACGGATTGGATGAAAGAGCCTTGCCGCTCGTGCCCGCGCAAGCACATCGACTTTGGTGGCTGCCGTTGCCAGGCCTTCGCGTGGACAGGGGACGCCGCGAATACCGATCCAGCTTGCGAGCTTTCACCCTACCACGGTGCGCTGAGAGATGCCGTCGCGGGGCCGCGCACCAACGAGCTTATCTACCGCCGCTTTTCACAACCAAAGCCAGTGCTGCAGGACTGAGCGTCTGCGGGAGAGCCACTAACTCTTTGCGCGCACCCAGAACATCCCCAGGATAACGGTGACGATCAGGCCCTGCCCGCCCATGAGCATCAGCGCGTCCGCAGCATCGAACCACGAGAACAGAAGGCCCGTGTTGTAGAAGCCGATGGTCGATGTCCCGATGAAGATCGACAGGAATCCTGCCGCCCGGCCTCGCATCTTCGGCGGTGCCATGGTGTAGATCAGCGCATACTGGGTAGCCGAGAAGCACGCTGCGGAGGCACCGATCAGCAGCAGGCACACCACCGCCATGCCCAGCGTGAGCCAGGCGGAAAGGGTGAGCAGCAAGATCGAGAAGGCAAAGATACCGAAGTAGTAGAGGCGAAATAGCGGCGTGTTTCCTGCCCAAAGCCCGATGAGTATTGCGCCGATGGTGCCGCCAATGCCCTCGGTCGCGGAAAGCGCGCCTATGAGGGCCGGCGATAGGCGGAATTGCTCCTCCCCGAGTACGGGCACCATGCTGATGATGGGGAAGCACCAGATGTTGTAGACGATGGTGACCCCGAGGACGACCTGAAAGCGCCGGCTGCGAAGCAGCTCCTTCGGCGGCAACAACAGCTCAAGAAGGGACGGGCGGGTTTCTCCCTCGGTGCCAGACACCGCGGCTTCTCGAACATTCAAGCGGGTGGTCAGATAGAAGCAGGCTGCGTAAATGCCTGCGCTCAAAAGGAAAATCCCGTCGATCCCGAACAGCTGATACGCGGCTCCCCCGGCAATCGGACCGATAGCGCGCGTAGCGTAATGGGTCGAGTTGTCGAACCCGAGCGCCGCTGTCATGCGCTCGATCCCGGCCGCGTCGACCAGCAGCCGTCGGCGCAGGGGCATGTCCGTTGTCCACATCAGTCCGGCGACAATCGCGGCAACGAGTACGGTCCCATAGCCGGCCATGTCAGCCGCCGCCAGGCCTGCCATCACCGCGAAGGCAGCGGAGCCCCCGAGAAACGTCAGCGCCAGCATGCGCTTCTTGTCGAGGTAGTCTGCCAGCGCTCCGACGATGAAGCCGCAGAACACGTACGGCAGCATCCGCACGATGGCGACCGCCGCCACCAGCGAGGGCGAACCCGTGACCTGATAGGCAAAGATGCCGAGAGCGAGGAATTCGAGCCACCGCCCGATACCGACGCCAGCCCCGATCAGCCAGAGGCGCAGGTAATCAGGCAGGGTAAAGAGCTCGCGGGCTCGGGAGGAGGACTGGGCCACGATACGCGTTGAGTGCGATGGGGGAGCTGGGGAGTAACTTGACGCAGAATTGAGCACATGTCGACCGCTCCGCAGGCAGCGGCCGACAGGCTGTTCAGATCGTCTTGGGCTTGCCGTTTAGTCCCACTCAGGCGCGAAGGCGAGGTTCACCACCCGGCCGTCCGGGCGTGCCAGTGACGAGAGGTGGGCCATATCCTCGTCATTCAGCGAGAAGCCGAAGACATCGAAGTTCTCAGCGATCCGCTTCGGGTTCCCGGACTTCGGCACGGGGATTACATTGGGCTGCTGTAGATGCCACCGCAGAACGACCTGCGCGGGGGTGCGCCCGAGCCGATTGGCGATTTCCCGAACCACCGGATCCTCCAACACGCCGCCGACGGAGCCGCGCCCAAGAGGACAATACGAGACAAATGCCATGTTGTTGCGCTCGCACACGGCGCGCACTTTCGACTGATCCAGGTAGGGGTGATACTCACACTGGTTGGCGATTAGCGGCGCCTCCGACAGAGCCAACGCCTCCTCCAGCATGCGTGAGGGGAAGTTGGAAACGCCGATATGACGCGCGAAGCCTCGCTTCTTGGCATCATTGAGGGCGCGAATCGATTCCGCCAGGGGAACCTGTTTGTTCGGCCAATGAATCAGCAGCAGGTCGACCTGGTCGACTCCCAGCCGCTTCAGGCTTGCCTCGGCGGACCGCTGCAGCGCGCCATCCGAGATGTTTTCCCACCAGACCTTGGTCGTAATCCAGACCTCGTCGCGGGGGACGCCGCTGGCACGCAGCCCTTGCCCGACCGCCTCTTCGTTCGCGTACATCTCAGCCGTGTCGATATGGCGGTAGCCGCACGCGAGCGCAGCCGCGACCGCACGGGCGCATTCCTCATCTTTCAAGGGCCACGTTCCGAAGCCGATCACAGGGATCGAGGCGCCGTCGCAGACTGAGAGGCGCGAGTTTGGGCTCATCGCGAACATCCTTTGCCGGTGAGTGGAAACGGGGCCCGATCGTTTCGGAGCCCGGTGGCGCGGTCAAGCCCCAACGTACCAAGTCAGGTCGGTTCCCCATCAGCCCCCCCAAAAAAAAGGGCACCCAGCAAAGGGTGCCCCAGATAAGACCTGCGCGTGGGGGGGGGGACGGCGCAGGTCATTCAACGAACGCTCGGGCCTGGCTTCAGTTCCACCGACTTCTCAAAAAAGTTGGTCCACCCATCTGAAAGTGCTCGCAGAAAGTCGTTTTCTATCTATCCTGGGTTGGGTTCATATTGAAGAACAATCTATGGTTATACTTTCCCAATGCTAAATGAGGGTCGTGCCAGGCCGCACGTACCGACAAGAACCCGGTTGTTGCGGACCTGATCCATCGCCTGGACTGGCTTGAGAGCTCAGTAGGAATTGCAAGGGCGGACCTGCAGACGCGAACCGCACTCTGTCGTGACCCGCGCCTGAACCGCGTCAGAAATTGAGATCAAAAATTCGTGAGTTCAATCGCGCCCGATCAGTCGCTTTCCGCAGATCTGATTACGCCTACCCATCGGCGGATGGTGGAACATCGATAAACTCTGCAGAGAATCGTTCGTCTGCCCCCTAAAGATCTTCGCTTCACCGACGTGATTTGCGGAGAAGCAGGGAGCCGTGTGTTGAATTTTCGTCACGTCGGCGCCGAAATTCTGTCAAGAACTTCAAAGCGAGTCGTCAGCCGACCTCCGAAATAGCATGTTAACGGCATCGGCACATACTGGTGCGTGTATGCCGTGCAATTCTCGACCGTTCGAGCGGCGACAACGATCTGATGCAAACTTATGGGATGGAAGAAAATGTCGCTCTATAGCTTCGTCCGTCGGTGCCTCTGGACTGTTGCCGCCGCCAGCGTTGCGCTGACTGCGGTGACGGCAAGTGCGTCGGCTCAAGGCTTTTTCTCGTTCCTTTGGGGCGGTGGCTCACGCCAAGTGGTTTCTTTCCCGGCAAGCTATGCTCCGGGCCAGATCATCGTCAGCTTCGGTGACCGGAGACTCTACTGGATCCACCGTCGCGGCGAAGCCATCAGCTATCCGATTGCCGTTCCCCGGCCAGACAGCCGCTGGCAGGGCGTCACCACCGTGACCGCCAAGAAGGTGAATCCGCCGTGGGTCCCCACTCCGGAAATGCGGCGTGAAAACCCGAGCCTGCCTGCGTACATGCCGGGCGGCCATCCGCGGAATCCGCTTGGCGTTCGCGCGCTGTACCTCGGCTCCTCGCTCTATCGCATCCACGGCACTGACGCGCCCTGGACGATTGGCGAGGCCGTGTCTCGGGGCTGCATCCGCATGTACAATGAAGATGTGCTCGACCTTTATCCGCGCGTGCCGATCGGCACCAAGGTGACGGTGACGTGGCGTCGGTTCACCTGATCCCGAGCCGGGCGTTGAAGATCAAAAATGCGGCCCTCCGGGCCGCATTTCTTTTGGGGGCGCCATTCGCGACAGATCGTACTCTTTTGCAAGCCCGGGCGCTCAGCCTCTGGTTGCCCTTGTACTCGCCTCGCTTATCACGATGTTTGTTTCCCACTTCAGCTTCCGGTATGGCGTTTTCCGCGAAGAACTGACTGGTCCAACGGATCGCTCGCGGACGGTGACCTGAATGACCATGACCAAAGGCGGCAACGTGGCCATCCTCGAAGGGGCGGCGCAGTTGCTTGCTCGCTATGACGTCATCTTCTGCGATGTGTGGGGCGTGCTTCACAACGGCCTGCGCGCATACGCGGCTGCCGGCGATGCACTCGCCAGGTTTCGCGCCGCGGGCGGTACAGTTGTGCTGGTGTCGAATTCCCCCGCGCGATCTTCTTCTTTGGCCACCCTGCTCGATCGCGTCGGCGTGCGCCGGGACGCCTGGGACGCGGCCGTGACCTCGGGCGACCTCACCCGCACACACCTCACCGAGCGTGGTTATCGCCGCATCTTTCACATCGGATCACCCGGCGATACGCGGGTTTTCGCCGGCCTTGATATCGAACTGGTGGAGCTGAAGCGCGCCGCAGCCGTGGTTTGTACGGCGCCATTCGATTACGCCGCCGATGCTGACGCGTGCCACCGGTCGCTGCTCACCGAGGCCCTCGCGCGCTCGCTGCCGTTCGTCTGTGGCAACCCCGACCTCGTCGTGGATGTCGACGGCGAGCTATACATCTGCGCGGGAACTGTAGCGCAGCTCTACGAGACCATGGGTGGGAAGGTTTACTGGGCGGGAAAGCCCCATAGGCCGGCTTATGAAGCTGCGCACAAGCTCGCGCAGAATGTCCGTGGTCGCGATGTTTCGCCCGAGCGCATTCTCGCCATTGGCGACGCGGTCCGGACGGATCTTGCCGGTGCCGCGCAATACGGCGTGGATTGCCTCCTCGTGGCTGATGGCATTCACCGGGACCAACTTCTCTTGGATGGCCGCGTAGATGCGGCTCAGCTCGGAAAGCTGCTCGACGGCGTTCCCCATCGCCCGGTGGGCGTTATCCCGGCCCTGGTTTGGTGAACAGCTGAACGGAACCGCTTGCCCTCTCACGGCATCCTGCTCTCGGGATGCGAGTTGGCCTCTAGCGATCCGCCTCCCACCCCGTCGAATCCAGCTTGCGGCCGTGTCACCATATGCCCATGACGCTGAAGGAGCCATCGTTCAGCTTCGGCATCGAGGAGGAGTACCACCTCGTCGATCGCACCACGCGCGATCTTGCGGCCGCACCGCAAGAGCTTATGGATGCGTGTCTCGAGCGGCTCGGAGATCAAGTCAGCCCAGAGTTCCTGAAATCGCAAATCGAGATCGGCACGCCTGTTTGTCGGTCCTTTGCAAAGGCACGCCAGCAGCTCGCCCACCTCCGCGGCACCATCGGCGAAATTTCGGGAGAGTTCGGTCTGGCACCCATAGCGGCCGCTACTCATCCGTTCGCGCACCATCTGCAGCAGACGCCGACGGAAAAGGAGCGTTACCAGTCGCTCGCCCAGGATTTGCAGGGAGTCGGCCGGCGCCTCGTGATCTGCGGCATGCATGTCCACGCTGGCATCGAGGACGACGAGCTGCGCATCGATATCATGAACCAGGTGCGCTATTTCCTGCCGCACCTGCTAATGCTTTCCACATCCTCTCCGTTCTGGCAGCGCCAGAACACCGGCCTGAAAAGCTACCGCCTGACCATCATGCAGGCCCTCCCGCGAACTGGCATGCCGGGGCGCTTTGCCGGGTGGAGCGAATATCAGCGCACCGTCAATGTGCTGGTGAAGGCGGGCGTGATCGAGGACGCTACGAAGATCTGGTGGGACCTGCGCCCCTCCCACCGCTTCCCGACGCTCGAAATGCGTATCACTGACGTCTGCACCCGACTGGATGATGCGCTCTCCGTCGCCGCGCTGTACGTCTGTCTCTGCCGGATGTTGTATCGGCTCCGCCGTGCGAACCAGAGCTGGCGCATGTACCCGGTCTTCCTGCTCAACGAAAACCGCTGGCGCGCGCAACGCTACGGAGTGGACGGATCGTTGTTCGATTTCGGCCTGGGAACCCTGGTCCCCTTCCGGGACCTCTTGCGCGAAATCCAGGATCTCGTGGCCGAGGATGCCGAGGCTTTGGGCTGTCAGGCCGAAGTGGCACACGCCACCAACATCGCGCGCGAGGGCACAAGCGCAGACCGTCAGGTTGCCGAGTATGAACGGCTCCGGACCGCTGGAGCGAGCGAGGACGAGGCGCTCAAGGGTGTTGTCGACCTGCTGATTGTGGAAACCCTCGCCGGCACGAAGGCCGCGCCGCGGCCCTCAGTTGCCTAGGCTGAGGCGCTCTTTCAGCAGGAACTCCGCCTCGATCTGGATCCAAATATCGTCCGAAATGAGCGGCAGCGCGCGCGTCAGCCCCCATTCGCTGCGCTTGACCTTCGCCGATGCCGAAAAGCCCGAAACCCACTTGCCCTTGTAGGTGGGGTTAATCGGTGCGAACGGATGTTCGCCGGTGTAATTCCAGATGACCTTGAGCGTCACCGGCTTGGAAACGCCCATAATGGTGAGCTCGCCATCGACCTCCCCTGTCCGCTCGCCGGTTCGCCGAACCCAAGTGCTACGAAACGTGATGATGGGATAGCGGTCGACGTCGAAAAAGCTCTCGCTTTTCAGGTTCGCATCGTACTCCTTGACGCCCGTCGACAGGCTCGCCGCCTTAATCACCACCTCAACCATGCCGCCTTCTGGGTCGGTCGGCGAGAATTCCAGACGGGCATCGAAGTCCAGAAACTGCCCCGACTGCCGCGACAGGCCCAAGTGATCCCAGGTGAAACGGATCGAAGAGTTCTCTTTGTCGATAACCCAGGTGTCTGCGCTGGCCTGCGGCACGGCGACAAGCAGAGCCAGGAGCACGAGAACGAGTGCTCGCCCGGCACGGTGCAACCGAAGGAAATGGACCGGCAGGCGGGTCATGGAAGCTACCCTTCGACGACTATAGGGTTGCGCGCGGTTAGAAGGCTGGTTCGCGCGGAAAGCATCGCCTATCCGCATCACCAGTTTTTTGTGACGTGATGGTGGCGCGCGCTCACAAAGCCGCCGCCATGCCTCCGTCGACCGCCAACTCTGCGCCCGTGATGAAAGCGCTGTCGTCGCTGGCAAAGAAGAGCGCCGCCCGGGCGACCTCGTCCGGCGAACCGAAACGGCGCAGCGGCGTCCGGTCGAGTAGAGCCTTGTTAATCGCAGGGTTGCGAAGAACACGCGCCGTCAGCGCCGTCTCGATGAACCCCGGCGCCAAGGCATTCACCCGGATATTGAACGGCGCATACTCGACCGCAAGCGTGCGGGTCAGTGCGGAGACCGCTCCTTTGGTTGCCGAGTAACCGGCCAGCTGGCGCAAGCCGCGGCTCGCCATGATCGACGAAAGGTTGATCAGCGATCCTCTGCCTGATCTCCGCAGCAGCTCGAAACCATCCCGCGCGACGCGCACGACGCCATCTAGATTGACCTCGCGGATGCGCACCCAGTCGGCGTCGGACATATGGCGGAAGTCGCCGCGCACATTGAGCCCGGCATTGTTGACCAGCACGTCGAGCCGGCCGTGCCCCTGCTCTACAGTCCGGAACATGGCGCTGACGTCCTGCCCGCGCGAGACATCGACCGCCTGCGCGGTCGCCTGACCACCTGCCTCGCGGATTGAGGCGGCAGTACGCTCCGCGGCATCACCGTCAACATCCGTCACGTAAACGAACGCACCTTCTGACGCGAAGCAGTGCGCAACTGCGGCGCCAATGCCGTTTCCCGCGCCCGTCACCAACGCAATACGATCATCCAGCCGGCCCACGGCTTCCTCATGTGCAATTCGGACATTGCGAAACGGGATAGAGGGACGGGAACAGGCGGGCAAGCCTCTACTTGCGACATGGTTCAGTGCGCCTCACGCTGAACGGCGCCTGGCCCACGGGCATCTCAAATGCAGATGCTGAGAAACGCTCAGTCTCCAACAACCTGTGCCTTTCTGAACGTGGGAAAGGCTGGATCGAAAGACGGGCTTTATCCCTGCGATTTTGCAGTGCAATAATCCGCCCCCACGGGAGCATGCCCGAAGGAAAGATCACAGGACTGACATCATGTCTGGTGGAACGAGCACAGCGCCCAGCGACACGCCATCAACCAGCGCCGAAATGATCGGCGCGCCAGCCATCCACCCCGGCAAGAAAGATCTCTACGAGGTCGGCGAAATCCCGCCGCTCGGCCACGTACCCAAGCAGATGTACGCCTGGGTCATCCGCAAGGAGCGGCACGGCGAGCCAGCGCAGGCAATGCAGGTCGAGGTGGTGCCCACCTGGGAGCTCGACAGCCACGACGTGCTGGTGCTCGTGATGGCCGCGGGGGTAAACTACAACGGAGTGTGGGCCGCTCTCGGCAAACCCATTTCGACGCTCGACGTCCACAAGCACCCCTACCACATCGCGGGGTCTGATGCGGCCGGGATCGTCTGGGCCGTCGGCTCGAAGGTGAAACGCTGGAAGGTCGGCGACGAAGTCGTTGTGCACTGCAATCAGGACGACGGCGATGACGAGGAGTGCAACGGCGGCGACCCCATGTTCTCGCCGTCGCAGCGCATCTGGGGTTACGAGACGCCGGACGGCTCGTTCGCCCAGTTCTGCCGCGTGCAGGACCGCCAGCTGATGGAGCGGCCCAAGCATCTCACCTGGGAAGAGAGCGCCTGTTACACGCTCACCCTCGCAACCGCCTATCGCATGCTATTCGGCCACCGCCCGCACATTTTGCGGCCTGGCCATAACGTCCTCGTGTGGGGCGCTTCAGGTGGGCTTGGTTCGATGGCCGTTCAGCTTTGCGCCACCGCAGGCGCAAACGCCATCGGCGTGATCTCCGACGAAGAGAAGCGCGACTTCGTTATGCAGCTTGGCGCCAAGGGCGTCATCAACCGCACGAAATTCAATTGCTGGGGCCAGATGCCGAAGGTCGGCACGCCGGAGTATGAGGCCTGGCTCAAGGAGGTGCGTGCCTTCGGCAAGGCGATCTGGGACATCACCGGCAAGGGCAACAACGTCGACTTCGTCTTCGAGCACCCGGGTGAATCCACATTCCCGGTTTCTGTCTTCGTCGTGAAGCGGGGCGGCATGGTGGTCATTTGCGCCGGCACGACTGGCTACAACCTGACGATGGACGCGCGCTATCTCTGGATGCACCAGAAGCGCGTGCAGGGCTCTCATTTCGCCAACCTGCTGCAAGCCTCGCAGGCGAACAAGCTCGTCATCGAACGTCGCATTGATCCGTGCATGTCGGAAGTTTTCCCTTGGGATCAAATTCCGAAGGCACATATGCGTATGCTGAGGAACGAACATAAGCCGGGGAACATGTCCGTGCTCGTCAGCGCACCAGTCACGGGCCTTCGCACCTTCGAGGATGTGCTCGAAGCGTCACGCGCGAGATTCGGATGACGGCTGAGAAAACCCACGTTAACGTCCGCAAGGGATATTTGCGCAACCATCCCTTGTGTCCGCTGTCATAAGCGGTAGCGTGGGCATTGCGCAGGTATGGGAGGTGTTTCGGTGGCGAATGAGAAGCCCGGGCCGTTCCGCACCAGGTTGCGAGTAAAGTCGAAGAGCGAGACCGTCGGTCAGGATTTGGCTGCGCCTCCCTCACCTCCGCGGCGCTCGCTCATGGAAGCGTTGCAGCAGGCTGCCACACAGACCGCGGTGCGACCGGACGAATCTTCCGACGCCGGCCATTCACAGAGCTCCCCCTCCCCTGCCAAGACCGAGGTTATTAGCCCGGCCACTCCTGTAACGGCCAAGCCTCTCTTCGACGAGAAGCCATCGCGCCCCACAAGGTTGACGAGGTCGTCCAGAATTGGGCGCCTCGCAGCGGCACGGTTGCGCCAGCTGGCGCGGCTCAAGGAGGAAGCGGAAGGTCTCGAGCGGATCGTGCGCGGAGAAGTCGAGGAGGCGACCGTCGAAATCGTCCATCGCGATCCTCGTCGCCGTCGCCGCTCGGCAAACAGCGATTTCAACCGACGTTCCTGAGAAAGCAGCGCACCCGCGCGTGTTCGGGATCTCAGCTGCTTCAAGCCGTCATCACCGCCCGATTTAGCAAGTGCGGCTAAATTGCTCGTGCTTCTCTGAAAATTGGCGTTCAAATTTCAGACTACTTGGCACGTGCCTCCTGATTCCGAGTTTTGAGGATGACCCAGCCTGAACCTGCAATCGCCTCTTCAACCCCAGGCCTCGCGCGAGCGAATGACGCCATCGCAGCCGCCGAGCGTGTTCTGCAGATTGCCAAGAACGCTGTCAAGAAAAGAGTTGCAGAGGCTGGCGGACTTGATGCTTGCCAGCACGCAGCCCACGCGCTCGCCTGGCTTGCGACGTACGTGGAGGCGATGCGGCAGCTCAGGACATGGGCCGCGCGTTTGAGCGGAACGGGCCAATTTGGCGAGCTGGAACAGCTGCTGTTCACGCACGGAATTGCCGAGTACGCGGCACAAATCGCAGGCGGCATCCCCATGAGCCAGGGGGAAACGGCACGGCTCAGAGACATGGGGGTTGCCGCCGCCGACGCCCACAAATTTGCGCTGGATACAGCCGATTTCGTCGATAAAGGAACGAGCGATGCCGTCAAGCGTCGACTTGCTCAACTGATTGCTGAGCTGCCCCCCGGCGAGCTTGCCGGCCGAACCGCTCTCGACGAAACGCAAGCGGCCATTCGCGAACAGATGCGCCGGTTCTGCGAGGCGGAGGTTATCCCTCACGCGCACACGTGGCATCTGACCAACGCTTACATTCCACTAGAGACGATCGCAAAGCTCAGCGAGCTCGGCGTGTTCGGGATCTCGCTCCCCGAAGAGTACGGCGGGTTGGGTCTCGGCAAGGAGGCGATGTGCGTCGTCTCGGAGGAGCTGTCGCGTGGGTACATCGGCGTCGGATCTCTCGGTACCCGATCCGAAATCGCCGGTGAGCTGATCCTGGGCAGCGGAACAGAGGAGCAAAAGCAGAAATACCTGCCCAAAATTGCAAGCGGCGAAATTCTGCCGACTGCGGTTTTCACCGAACCCGACACCGGCTCCGATCTCGCCTCGCTGAAGACGCGCGCCGTCCGCGAGGGAAATGTTTACAAGGTCACTGGCCAGAAAACCTGGATCACGCACCCGGTCCGCGCTGACCTGATGACGCTTCTCGTGCGCACAAACCCGAACGATCCGGGCTACAAAGGCTTGTCGATGTTGCTCGCCGAAAAGCCCCGCGGGACAGACGAAAATCCCTTCCCGGCTCCGGGGATGAGCGGCGGCGAAATCGAGGTGCTCGGCTACCGCGGCATGAAGGAGTTCGAGATCTCCTTCGATAACTTCGAGGTACCCGTTTCAAATCTTCTCGGTGGCGTCGAAGGCCAAGGATTCAAGCAGCTGATGACGACGTTCGAGTCTGCCCGTATCCAGACAGCGGCTCGTGCCGTCGGCGTCGCCCAATCGGCACTTGACCTCGCCCTCGCCTATGCGCGCGAGCGCATACAGTTCGGGCGACCGATCTATGACTTCCCGCGCGTCTCGAACAAGATCGTCATGATGGCGACGGAAATCATGATCGCCCGCCAGCTGACCTATTACGCGGCACGCGAGAAGGATCAGGGCCGGCGCTGCGACCTCGAAGCCGGCATGGCGAAGCTGCTCGCCGCGCGTGTTGCCTGGTCTGCCGCCGATAATGCCGTGCAAATTCACGGCGGAAACGGCTTCGCGCTGGAATATCCCGTGTCCCGAGTGCTTTGTGACGCGCGCATTCTCAACATCTTCGAAGGGGCTGCAGAAATTCAGGCGCAGGTGATCGTCCGGCGCCTTCTGGAAGGCGCGAATTAGCCATCAGGACTGCCGAAGCTGTTGCGGTGGTTGCCGGCACGACCACCGTTGACCGTGCCTCCCGCTCCATGTTCCATGGCATCGAGATTTCAAACGTGAATGAGTGACTGCACATGTCCACCACATCTTCCGATCCCGTTGTGATTGTTTCGGGTGCGCGCACGCCCATTGGCAGCTTCCAGGGCGTGTTTGCCTCCGTTCCGGCGCCGGAGCTCGGGTCCGTTGCGATCAGGGCCGCCGTTGAGCGCGCCGGCATCCAGCCGGACGAGGTCAGCGAGGTGCTGATGGGCTGCGTGCTTCCAGCCGGCATGGGGCAAGCCCCGGCGCGCCAGGCTTCGCGTGGCGCAGGGCTGCCAGACCACGTGCCCTGCACCACCGTCAACAAGATGTGCGGCTCGGGCATGAAGACGGTTATGATGGCCTACGAGGCCCTGCATGCCCGGCCCAACGACGTCATCGTCGCCGGCGGCATGGAGAGCATGACGAATGCCCCGTTCATCCTGCCGAAAATGCGTACCGGCCAGCGGCTCGGCCACACCCAGGTTTACGACCACATGTTCCTCGACGGCCTCGAGGATGCCTACGACAAGGGCCGGCTGATGGGCACGTTCGCTGAGGACACGGCGCAGGCTTATCAGTTCACGCGCGAGGCGCAGGACGCGTTCGCAGTCGAAAGCCTCAAGAGAGCGCGGACGGCCAACGAGGATGGCACGTTTGCGAAAGAGATCGTGCCGGTGACCGTCAAGGGCCGTAAGGGCACAACCGAAGTGACCCAGGACGAGCAGCCGTTTACAGCGGATCCCGCGAAGATCCCGCACCTCAAGCCCGCTTTCCGCGACGGCGGAACGGTTACCCCCGCCAACTCTAGCTCGATCTCCGATGGCGCGGCTGCGGTCGTCCTGATGCGTGAGAGCGAGGCGCGGCGGCGCAAGCTGCAGCCGTTGGCCCGCATCCTGGCGACAGCCACGCATGCGCAGGCACCGGCCTGGTTCACGACGGCGCCGATCGGTGCAATCAGCAAGGTGCTGGAGGCTGTGGGCTGGCGCGCTCAGGACGTGGGGCTTTACGAGATCAATGAAGCTTTCGCTGTCGTCACCATGGCGGCCATGCGCGACCTCGACCTTCCGCACGACAAAGTGAACGTGCACGGAGGGGCGTGCGCGCTCGGCCATCCGGTGGGCGCGTCGGGCACCCGCATTATCGTGACGCTGCTCAACGCAATGGAGAAATACAATCAGACCAAAGGCGTCGCGTCGCTCTGTATCGGTGGCGGCGAGGCGACTGCCGTAGCGATCGAGCGCGTGGTCTAAATCACTGCTACGCACCCCTTAATAATCTCTCGAGCAGCAGACGCAGATGCACGTCCTGTGGCGGGTTCTGTTCTTCCTCGTGCAGCCGTCGCATCTGGCTCTGCTGCTCATCGGCTTGGGGCTTCTCATTCTCTTTCTCCACCCAACTCGCGCACGATTGGGCAAGCTGCTTGCAGCGACGGGTTTTGTGGCGCTGGTGGTGCTCGGCTTTTCGCCGATCGGATACGCCTTGCTCCTGCCTCTGGAAGAGCGATTTCCTCGGCGGGAGCTGCCGACAGGGCAAATTAGAGGAATCATTTTCCTCGGTGGTTTCGAGGATCCCAGCGTGAGCCACGCGCGCTCGGCGCTAATCCTCAACGAATCCGCGGAGCGATTGACCGAGGCCGTGCTCATTGCGCGAGCCTTTCCTGACGCGAAGATCGTCTTCACGGGCGGCGCGTCGGAAATCTTCATGCGGAGCCCAAGTGGTGCCTCTGCTGTTGGTGGATTTCTCGAAGCGGCGGGAATTCCGGCCGAGCGGATCGTTCTCGAAGACCGGTCCCGCAACACGTACGAAAATGCCATCGAGACCCGCAAGCTGGTCGACCCGAAACCCGGGGAACACTGGCTTCTCGTCACGTCTGCGTGGCACATGCCGCGCGCTGTAGGAACGTTTCGTCATGCCGGGTTCGACGTAATCCCGTGGCCTACGGATTACCGAACCCGCGGTACACAGGACTTTCTTTTGCTTTCCGACAAGCTGACCGAGGGACTTCGGCGCACCGATACGGCCGTGCGCGAGTGGATTGGATTGATCGCTTATTGGCTCCTCGGTCGGTCCGAGGCGCTATTTCCAGCCCCTTCCCCGACGGCCTGAATCGAACAGAATTTTTGCTAATGGCTGGTTCGGGGGGAAAATGCCTACGCCAATTGCGGAAAAGAGTGCCCAGCGCGATCGCTGGATCGCGGTTTATATCGGCGCATTGTCGGTCGTCCTCGCCATATGCGCGCTCGGCGGAGAAAATGCTGCCAAAGAAGCGAGCAGTAAAAATATCGAAGCCGCGAACACATGGGCCTGGTTTCAGGCCAAGAACATGCGTCGTGACGCGCTCCGACTGCAAACCGCAGAGCTGGAGCTGTTTCTCGCCACTCAGCTCAATCTCGATGAGGCGACGCGGAAAGCGTTCACGGATCGCATCTCAGCCTATCGCCAGCAGGAAGCGCTGTTGACCACCGAACCGGAAACCGGCGAGGGCCTCAACGAGCTTTTCGCGAAGGCAAAGGCGCTGGAAGCCGAGCGGGATCTCGCGCGCAAGCAGGACCCATTCTTCGACAACGGGCAAGCCCTTCTGCAAATTGCCATTGTGCTCGCATCCGTCGCCATTGTTTCAGGCGGAAGCCTCGCACTGACGATAAGCGCAATATTGGGACTGGCGGGGACGGCTTCGACCCTGCACGGCTTCTGGCTGGGCGCTTCAGACGGCCTCGACTCGTTGAAAGCGCTATTTCCACTTTTCTTCTGATAGCGGAGAAGTGCGCGCTCGGCTCAGGAAAACAGTGCCACCCCCCCGGCTGCAACGGCACTAAGGATTACCACGAGCCAGGGCGGCGCGTTCCACATGTAGAGCGCAAGGAAGGCTGCTACACCGATGGAAAAATCGGCTGCGCTATTGATACCCGACGTCCAGACAGGATCGTAGAGCGCCGCGAGCAGCAATCCCACAACCGCTGCGTTAATGCCGCGCAGCGCTGATTGCGCCCATGACGTGCGACGCAGCTCCTCCCAGAACGGCAGCGTTCCGATCACGAGCAAAAACGACGGCAGGAAGATTGCCATCAGGCAAAACGCTGCCGTTCCCCAGCCGCCAATGACGGCTCCGAGATAAGCGGCAAACGTGAAGAGCGGTCCCGGCACAGCCTGCGCAGCGCCGTATCCGGCAAGATACTCATCAGTTGTCACCCACCCCGGCGGCACGACCTCCGCCTGGAGAAGAGGCAGTACGACGTGGCCACCGCCAAAAACCAACGATCCTGACCGATAGAAGGAATCGAAAAGCAAGACTGCATTACTACTCGTGCCTTTCGCGATGATCGGCAGGCCGATGAGTAGCGCAAAGAAAATGACCAATGCGGCAATGCCCGCAGCACGCCCTACCGGCAACGGAATGTAGATGTGGTCGCCGACGGGGGCTCGACCGCGCAGCAGAGTAAGTCCGACGAGCCCACCGAAAATTATGGCCCCGATCTGTCCCCAAACGTTTGGCGCGGCCAGAGCGATTATCGCTGCGGCGACCGCCAACGTCGCCCTTTCCCTGTCTGGCGTAAGGGAGCGCGCCATCCCGAGCACAGCCTGCGCCACGACCGCGACGGCCGCGATTTTAAGGCCTTGCAACCAACCAATGCCGGCCGCATCACCAATCGCCGTCACGCCGTAGGCGAACAATACAAGCGCGATGGCCGACGGCAGCGTGAATGCTGTCCAGGCGGCAAGCGCACCCAGATAGCCAGCGCGGTAAAGCCCGGTGGCGATCCCTACCTGGCTGCTCGCCGGTCCGGGCAGGAATTGGCAGAGCGCGACAAGATCGGCATAAGTCCGCTCATCCAGCCATTTTCGGCGCGCGACGAACTCCTCCCGGAAATATCCCAGATGGGCTACCGGTCCGCCGAACGAGGTGAGCCCCAAGCGCAAAAAAACGAGGAACACCTCAAAAATGCTCGAGCGGTGGGAAGGTACTTCAGGTCGGCGTGTCGTATTCATTCAGGCCCAAATGAGTGTGAGCGGCCTAGCCCGCTGCCTCCCTTACCCGAGCATCATCCGGTGATCGCCGAAAGGCTCAACGCTCGTTACCTTGATGGACAGCCTTAGCAACGTATTTCGCGACCGCGGCGATTTCGGCTTCGCTCAGCACTTCATCGAATGGTGGCATGTTGCCGACGCCATTCTTTACCGCGTTGATCACCTTTTCCTCATCGGGCTTCAGCTCGTCGAGGTTGGGCCCGATCCTGCCGGTTGCTTCGGCTGCTTTCAGCGTATGGCAAAGGGCACAAGACGGCTCGGCCTTTTCGAGAAATACCTGTTTTCCCAACTCCAGGTCTTCCCCGCGAGCGGACCCGCAAAGTAACCCGGAGCTGAACAACAACAGCAGCGCGCCGACGCGAATGACTTGCGACATTTTCCAATCATTTTATGCAGGCTGAAGAAAAGGGCGAATTCTGCTCCCTCGCAGAATTCGCCCGCCCTGTCGTCAGACCACAGTCACTGCGACCGCGTGTGCACGCCAGCCGTTATGGCCATAGCCACGCTCGTTCTCCTCGAACTCCTCAGGCTGCGTATTGCCGGCCACGTCTGTCGCGCGGCTCGCGATAATGTGCGTGCCCGGCTTGAGATCGGCTGCCAGCACGAAGGTCCGCCATGCATATTTGCCGAGATCCGGTCCCACAAACCGCGCCTCCTGCCAGGTCTGACCACCGTCCGTGGTCACCGCGACGCTCTTGACGGATTTGTTTCCTCCAAAAGCAACGCCGTAAATGAGAACAGGCCCCTGATCTGTCTCCTTCAGTGGATGCGTGATCCACGATTTGACTGACATCTCCCACATGGACGGCTGATCCGGCGCACCTTTCTGGCCCGGCGGCCTTACGCGATAGCCGGTCCGCTGAATCGTCGCATCGCTTTCCTTCTCGGTGAACGCCAATTTCTTGATGTATTTGACGTTGTTCACGCCATAATAGCCCGGCAACACGAGCCGCAATGGGCCTCCGTGGGCGAGTGAAATCGGTTTGCCGTTAATCTCCCAAGCGAGAAGCGCGTCCTCGAGAGCCGCAATCGGCACCGAGCGCTCCACCATGATCGTCTTGGGATCGATGTTCGCTGGCAGCTGTTCGCCTCCTGTACCGGTGATAAAGTTGCGTCCGTCGGCAAGGCCGCCCATGGCTTTGACGACCTCGCGAACCGGAACACCACTCCAAATCACGTTTCCGGCGGCGCCAACCGTCCAGGGCGTGCCGCTGGCCTTGTGCTTATGGAACCCGCGGCCGTTGCCCGAGCACTGCAGCACCATCGCCACGCTTTCGAGGCCAAGCTTTTTCAGATCCGCCAAGGTTTTCTTGCCGGGATTGCGCACGCCTTCGATTTCGATCTCCCAGGCATCACGATTGGCGACGATGGATTCGTCAGGCGCAGGCACATTGTTGCGGACATAAAGCATGTCCTCTGGCGTGATGCCGCTGGTGCCGAAAAATTCGCGCTTCGTCTCCAACGTTTCGCTTGAATGCACGATCATGGCATCAGGATTCTTCCACGCCGCGTATTGCGGCAGCGGCTTGGCCTCCTGAGCCGATGCTGATGAAATTCGCAATTGATCGGACAGTGCCGTGGCCATCCCGGCAGAGCCCGCCGCTATAAGGAAGTGTCTTCGCGGAAGCTGAAACTGTTTCATGTTTTTCCTCTCCTTGGTCGCTCCCCAACTGGCCGCTGGTCATTGCGGCGATGGTCCTGTTTTGTTCTAATTTCAACTGGGCGGCGTTATGAGCCCAGCCCCAACGGGCAGTATCGGAAACCCTGGTCTAACTGGCAAGGCATATAGGCGGCATTAGCCGACGCGGGATGTCGGCGGCATTTCATGCCGTGCGCTCGCCAATAACTGAAACGAATTAGCTCACCGGCGTGAGCCGAGTGAGCATGGCAGGCCCCATCTCCGCGATATAGATGCAACCATCTGAGGCCAAGGCGCAGCCGTGCCCGACGGTACCGAACGTCCGACAGCGCCCAATAAGCTCGCCCTCGGCTGAGTAGAGCGACAGACGCGGCGTGTGATCCGTAACGAGAAAACCGCCTTCGGGCGTCGGCTCGACGGCCATCGGCTTGTATAAGCCGCCGATTTGGCCGAGCCATTTGCCGTCCCGGTCTAGGATCTGCACGCGATTGTTTTCGCGATCACCGACGAGAAGACGTCCCGCGCGGTCTATGGCGATTGCATGGGGGGTCGAGAATTCCAACGGCCCCGCACCGGGCTTTCCCCACGTTGCCAGCAATCGTCCATCGGCAGAGAAACGATGGATGCACGAATTCCCGTAACCGTCGGCGACGTAAATCTCGCCGTCCGGCGCCTCCACGGCATCGGCAGGGTGGTTGAACGGCTCACCGAAACGCGGCTCGTCGCGCGCGCCAAGAACGCGCTCGCAGCGCCCGTCATTGCTGAACACGAAAATCCGATGGCCGTCGAAATCGGTAATGTAAACGCGGCCCGTCGCGGAAGCCCGGATGTAGTGCCCGGCCACGATGTCGGGCACCGACCACTGATCGACAAGCGAACCATCCGGATCGAAAACGAGGACGGCCGGATCGTTGCGCAGCAGGACAGCGACCCGACCGGATGACATTACGGCGACGTCCGTTATCCCGTCATAAGAGAGCTGCGCCGGCAGGTTTCCCCAAGGCCGTTCAACCTTGTAGCGCCGCTCCCCAAGGCCGACGAACTGATCGCGCATGGCCATGTCAAATACTCGCTGTTATTCCGGCGGCCTGCGAAGGTGCCAGTCGGTTGCGTTCTGGTAAGCCCACGCGATGCGAAGCGCCAAAGCCTCATCGTAGGACCGGCACAGGATCTGCAGCGAGGTCGGAAGCCCTTGGCTGTCGAAACCGTTCGGCAGCGCCACGCCCGTCAAATCAAGGAAGTTCGCGAAGCGCGTGAAATGTGCCGGCGCTTTCGTCTGATCCACCTCGTCGATGGGCAACGCGGTGGTCATGGTGGTCGGCGTCAGCAGCGCGTCTATGCCGTCGAATGCAGCCGCAAACTGCTGCTTCCGCTCATTTCGCTTGTGGAGCGCCTCGAGGTAATCCTTCGCAGAAATATTGCGACCTGCGGCGAGACGCGGCCGGACATGAGGATCGAGCGGCGCATTTTCGTCGTCGATCAGCTCGTGCAGGATCGCGTAGCCTTCCGCGGCCATGATGCGCAGATTGAGCTCCGCGACGTCGGCGAATCCGAACGGCAGCTGGATGTCGACGATTTCGGCGCCGAGCTGTGCCAACACCTCCACGGACGCATCATAGGCCGCGAGCACTTCAGCCGATGCGAAGGCACGCTCCGATTCAGGCAGCCGCGCAAGCCGCAAGCCTTTCACGCCGCGCTTCAGCTGCGGCATGGGATCAGTGTACGGCAAGCCGCGGGTGCGGGGATCGAGCGGATCGGGTCCTTGCAGGACGGTGTAGAGTAGCGCCGCGTCCTCAACCGTGCGCGCCATTGGCCCTGGCGTATCGAGCGTCGGGCTCAGCGGCAGAACGCCGAAATTGCTAATGCGGCCGGCGGTCGTCTTGAGACCGGTAATACCGCACCAGGATGCCGGCAAACGCACCGAGCCGCCCGTATCCGTGCCAATCGCCCACGGCGCGAGACCGGCAGCTACAGCGACACCGGAGCCGCTGCTGGAGCCCCCGGGCGTACGCGCGCGATTGGGATCCCATGGGTTCCAGGGCGTGCCCAAACGCGTATTCGTGCCCCAGCCGCCCATGGCGAATTCTACGGTGTGGGTCTTGCCGAGCACGATCATGCCCTGGGCGATCATGCGCCGGGCGAGCGTGGCCGTGCATTTGGAGACGCGGTTGCGCCAGACCTCGCAGCCGCCCGTCGTCACCTTGCCCTCGAACTCGATCAAATCCTTGAGGGCAACCGGCACGCCATGAAGCGGGCCAACGGCGTGACCCGATACGATTGCGCGTTCCGCGCTCTGCGCCGCAAGTCGTGCGTCGTCGGCGTAAACCTCCACGAATGCGTGCAGCTTGGGCTCCTTCTCTGCAATCCGCTCGAGAAAGGCCTCAACGACATCAACCGGCGAAAGGCGCTTGGCTGCAATTTCCGCGGCAAGTTGATGAGCTGGCAGTTGCGTAGGGTGAAGCTGGGACATTCGCTCGATCTCTCAGAATTGCAGGATTCAGCCGGCGCTGAACATGGTTTGAGGGAGCCAGGTGGCGATCTCCGGAAAGATCGTCAGGATGACGATACTCGCACAAAGCAGTAAGAAGAACGGCAAGACCGACCGCGCCACGAAGAGAATGTCGTGTCCGGTTAAGCCCTGGACGACGAACAGATTGAAGCCGACCGGCGGCGTGAGCTGCGCGATTTCAACCACGATGACGATGAAGATCCCGAACCAGATCAAATCAATCTGCGCGGCCTGAACCATAGGCATGATGATGGCCGTGGTCAAAACCACCATCGAAATGCCGTCCAGGAAGCACCCAAGGATCAGGTAGAGAATGGCCAGCGCGAAAATCAGCTCGTAGGCTGAAAGGCCCATCGCTCCGATCCAGGAAGCTAACGCTCTGGGGATTCCCGCATAACCCATGGCGACCGACAGAAATGCTGCCGTCGCGATGATGAAGCCGATCATGCATGAGGTACGCGTTGCCCCGTAAAGGCTCAGCTTGAAGTTTTCCCAGGTGAGACTGCCGGAGAACAGTGCGATGAGCAGCGAGCCCACAACGCCAAGCGTTGCCGCCTCCGTGGCCGTCGCGATACCCGTGTAAATCGAGCCGATAACCGCCACGATCAGGAGCACAGTCGGCAGCAGCAAACGCACGCGCCGGACCTTTTCCCAAAAACTCAGGCCCTGCTCGGCCTTTGGCATGCGATCTTTATTGATCAGCGACCAGATCGCGATGTAGGCCATGAACATAGCGACGATCATCAGCCCCGGCAGAACGCCTGCGAGAAAAAGGCGAGCGATCGAAACGTTCGCGGAAACCCCATAAACGATCAGAATGATCGAAGGCGGAATCAAAAGACCGAGTGTGCCTGAGGCCGCCAGCGAGCCGACGCTGATTTTTTCTTCATAGCCGCGACGCTTCAGCTCGGGCAGGGACATTTTGCCGACCGTCGCCGCCGTTGCCGCCGACGAGCCACTGACGGCCGCGAAAATCCCGCAGCCGATAACGTTCACGTGCAGCAGCCGGCCGGGCAACCGCTGGACCCACGGCGCAAGGCCGTGGAAAAGATCGTCAGCCAACCGAGTTCGAAAAAGAATTTCGCCCATCCAAATGAAAAGCGGGAGCGCCGTCAGGGACCAGCTGCTCACCGAGCTCCAGATCGACGAGGGCATGACGAGGTCGATGGGCGCATCGACAAGAAGCATGGCGATGATGGCCACGCCCGCGAGAGCAATCGCGATCCAGATACCGCTCGCGAGGAGCACCAGCAGCGCAACAATCAGAATTGGGCTGAAATAAACGGCGTCCATGCGCTGGCCTATTCAGTGAACTCTTCGGAACTTTCCCCGGTCATGTAGCCCGCCTGTTCCCCCCGAAGGACCAGAACGAACTCGTGAATTAGGGCAATCAGGAAAAGAATGGCACCCGCGGCCATCGTTGACTGAGGAATCCAGAGCGGGACCGGCATCATGCCCGTGGAAATGTCATTGAACGTGTAGGAGTCGATCACCATCCGCACGGAGAAGATGGCGAACATGCCACTGAGCACGATCGCCAGTCCCAGGCACCAAATTTCGATGAGCCGCCGGACTGGTTCTCGAAAACGTGTGATCAGGAGGTTTACGCGGATGTGCCCGCCCGTGCGCAGCGTATGAGCGAGTGCAAAAAAGATCGAGCCGGCCATCGCAAATCCGGCGAATTCGCCGGCGTCGATAATCAGCATTCCCAACAGTCGGCCAATAATCTGGACCAACGTCAGGAGTGCAATGAGGATCATACACAACGCGGCGAGAACTGCGCCCGCCGCGTAGACTCTGTTGAGGACCGTGAGCATCGGCCGCGTTACTTCTTAACCTTGCTACGGAACTCGCTGATGATCTTCTCCCCGTCGGCCCCGGCGCTCTTGACCCACTCTTCGATGAGCTGATCGCCAATCTTGCTGAGCTCCTGCATCAGGGTCTCAGACGGCTGACGGACCTCCATGCCATTGGACTTGAGAGTGTCGATCAGCTTGCTGGTCTCGGTCGCCGCGAGTTCCCAGCCGCGCTCCTCGGCCTTCTTGCTGGCCTCGAGCACAGTCTTTTGCGTGTCGGCATCGAGGCGGCTAAACATGCGCTCGTTGACAATCACAATGTTCCACGGCGCCATGGCCTTCACTTCATAGAAATACTTCACGAAGTCCCAGGCCTGCGTGTCGACGCCCGTCGCAGGAGACGTAATCATCGCCTGGATGACGCCGGTCGAGAACGCCTGCGAAACCTCGGACTGCTGCACCGTGACAGGGATAGCGCCCATCAGCTCGGCAAGGCGGCCGGTGACAGGGTTGAACGCGCGAAACTTCACGCCCTTGAAGTCGCTGACCGAGTTGATCTCCTTGCCGGAGTAGAACGAGTTCGCCGGCCAGGGCACCACGAACAGCAGGCGCATGCCCTGCGACTTCAGGCGAGCCTCGATGTACGGCCGCGTGATCTCGAGGAGAATGCGAGCTTCGTCCTGGTTCTTGGCGAGGAACGGCACGGCATCGACGCCAAAAACAGGATATTCGTTGGAGTGCATCGACATCAACAGCTCGCCGATCTGCACCTGACCGGTCTGAACCGCGCGCTTCACCTCCGGCTGCTTGATGAGCGAGTCCTCGGGGTGGACGACAATCTCGAGCTTGCCGTTGGTCGCCGCCTTCACCTCGTCGACGAACTGCATGATGTTGCGGGTGAAGTAATTCCGCTCGTTCGAGCGGACAGGCATGTTCCACTTCTCGGCGAGAGCGGCAGTGCTTACCGCGACGCTCGCCAGTAGACTCCCCGCCGCCAAAACAGTCTTAAGAACGCGGTTCACGATTGCTCCTCCGTTTTAAAACGCTTGATCCCATTGGCGCTGACAACCACCAGCGCCTCAAAGGTCCGATTTCGCGAGATCCCAAAGCAGTCGGTAGGTGGCGGTCGAGATCACCTCTGCTCCTGGGTTTTGGAAACGCTCATTCATCAAATTCCTCACGGCAGACAGGTCCGAACCGTCGATCAGCACGTACCAGTCGCCAGCGCCCGGGCTGGAAGCATCGGGGTTCGTCAGGGTCTTTGACAGCTCAGGATCTCCCTCGACCAGATGCATGGAAATAATCCCGAGGAGCATTCCCGGATCGAGCAGCTCGCCCAGCTTCTCCCGCAGCGCCGACTGATCATCGGACGGATTGGGGCGCAGGCGCACCACGCCTAAGACGCCACCCCGGCCCTGACCGCGGCTGACAGTAATCCGGCCAACAACACGGCCAGGATTGCGGAAACGCGAAATATGATGCTTCGACCAATCGGTCTGATTGGCCAAAACTTTCTGATAGGCGGGGCTGTTCAGGACCTCGAAGGTCTCGGTGGAGTAGGTGCAGAAGTACTTCGTCGGTGCCTCTTCCGCGATCCAACGGCGCGCCTCGATGAAGCCTTCGATCGCCACGCGCTCGGCAAGGTGCTCTCGGTCGTACCAGAGGTTGAAGTCATCCTCTTCGGCAGGATCCACATCCATGGACGTGATGAGCATCCCCTTACCGCGCAATGGCATTTGTCTCTCCCCTCGCAAGTTTGACAGCCCTGTAAACGCCAACTCGGCAACAGTGTCAAAGCGCCTTTGTGGGCGCCAAGCACACGCGTGGGAGAATGTCGCAGGAAATTGGAGGCCACGCTGGTTGGCTAGCTAACAGATCGAATAGGCTAAACGAGTTTGTTGGAACTTGTGAGCGACAAACGCTTAACGTTCCGCGGAGCGCAAGAGCAAGCGCATAACATCTCGCCTCTCAAGCGGGCGCCGCATTCTTCTCTTCTGCGAACGACTTTCCGAGGAGAGAATGGTCGGGGCAGAGGGATTCGAACCCCCGGCCCCCTGCTCCCAAAGCAGGTGCTCTACCAGGCTGAGCTATGCCCCGACAACGTAGAAGATGCGCTGATTTCTGGGGTCTTTCAATCGCTCCGTCAAGTCTGAACCGCGCTCAACCCACACGGCTCAATGTGTGCGCGCTTCGGGGGGCAAGGCCGTGGCAGCCGCCGAGCGACTGCTTGATGGTTCTGGCTGCCTTCCGCCCTCCTACTCCTTCACCGCGCCGGTCATGGACGAGACGTAGTGCTCGACGAAGAAGGAATAGAGGATCACCACCGGGAGCGACCCGATCAGAGCGCCGGCCATCAACGCACCCCACTCGTAGACGTCGCTGCGTACGAGCTCCGTCAGCACGCCCACCGGAACGGTCTTGTTCTCCGACGAAGCGATGAAGGTGAGCGCGTAGATGAACTCGTTCCACGACAGGGTAAAGGCGAAAATCCCTGCGGAGATGAGCCCCGGCACCGATAGTGGCAGAAGCACTTTGGTCAGGATCTGCCACCGCGATGCACCGTCGATCAGCGCGCACTCCTCAAGCTCATAGGGGATGGAGCGGAAGTAGCCCATCAGAAGCCACGTGCAGAAGGGCACGAGGAACGTCGGGTAAGTGAAGATGAGCGCCAGCTTGGTGTCGTAGATGCCGAACTTGAACACCATGAGCGCCAGCGGAATGAACAGGATGGAGGGCGGCACAAGATAGGCAAGGAAGATCGCCAGCCCCACGTACTTCGAGCCGGTAAAGCGGAGCCGCTCGATGGCATAGGCCGCGAACACGGAGGTCACCAGCGAAACGAATGTTGAGGCCACTGATATGACGATCGTGTTCCACAGCCAGCCAGGGTACGACGTCTCGAACAGCAGATACTTGATGTGATCGAGCGTCGGCTCGACCACCCAGAACGGGCTGTAGTTCGAATAGTCGGTGAGCTGGTGGTTCGGCTTCACCGCCGTGATCGCCATCCAGTAGAACGGGAACAGCAGCACGAAGACGAACACGGCAAGCGGCAGGTAAACCGTCACGATCTGGCGAGGCAGCCGTTCGAGATACCCCATGCCGCCTTCATCGCCGACCTCGACGTTTGCAACAGGTTCTTTTCGGGAGGTTGCGAGCGTCATCGAAGAACTCCCGTTAGTCCGTGCCGCCCTGCTGCCAGCGACGGCGCTGCAGGCCGAAGTAGCTGAACAGGATGGCTGCGAGCAGGAATGGGATCATGGCCACGGCGATCGCCGCACCTTCGCCAAGCTGACCGCCGGGGATGGCTCGCTGAAAGCTCAGCGTGGCCATCAGATGGGTGGCGTTGAGCGGGCCGCCGCGCGTCAGCACATAAATCAGCTGGAAGTCGGTGAAGGTGAACAGCACCGAGAACGTCATCACAACGGCGATGATCGGTGTCAGCATCGGCAGCGTGATGTAGCGGAACCGCTGCCAGGGCGTGGCCCCGTCAAGCGTTGCCGCCTCGTGCAACGACGGCGGAATCGTCTGAAGGCCCGCGAGCAGCGAGATTGCCACGAAGGGAACGCCGCGCCAGACGTTTGCTGCGATGACGGACGCGCGCGCATTGGTGGCGTCACCGAGGAAGTTGATGGGCGTATCGATCAGGCCCATGCGGATAAGGGCCCAAGAAATGATCGAAAACTGCGCGTCGTAGATCCACCAGAAGGCAATAGCCGAGAGCACCGTCGGCACCACCCAGGGCAACAGTACGATCGCGCGGAAGAAGGCCTTGAAGGGCAGATGCTTGTTGAGGATCAGCGCGAGCCAGAGCCCCAGGGCAAACTTCAGGACCGAGGCGACGAACGTGTAAAGAAGCGTATTGAAGACGGACAGCCAGAAAACCGAGTCTTCCCAGAGCAGCTCGAAGTTTTCCAAGCCGACGAAAACGCCCTCCCGGCCGATGCGCGTATCCGTGAAGGCCAGCCACATGCCCAGCCCCAGCGGATAGGTGAGGAACACAAGCAGGAACACTGCCGCTGGCAGCAGAAATAGAAAACCGAGCAGATTTCGACCTTGCGAAAGATCGATGCGCTCCAACCACGAGCGCCGCGGTTCAGGTCTTGCTACGGCAATGCTCATGCTGACCTCGGATGCACGTGAGGCTGCCGCGCACCGCTGGCATGGCCTCCAAAACCCAAGTCCATCTCCCGGACCGAAGAGCCCGGGAGATGTTCGTTTGTTGGCGATAACGTTCGCCGATTAGACGCGATAGTAGCGGTTCGCGCGCTGCTCGGCGCGCTTCGCCGCTTCCTCTGGCGTCCTCTGACCAGTTGCGGCCTCGGCGACCATGTCGACGACGATGTAGTCCGCCATGACGGCCGCAGAGGCATAGCCGAGCGGCCCGGCGTAGCCATTCGGCCGGAGCGTGGCCGAAGCCTGAGCGTACGGCGCGTGTACCGGATCCGCCGTCCAGACCGGGTGGTTCTCGTAAGCCTTTAGCGGCTGGCAGCAGTAGGCGCTGGCACCCTCGAGCCACGCGTCGAACTGCGGCTTGTCGTACATGAACTGCAGGTAGGCGAGTGCTGCCTGCGGATACTTCGTGTACTTGAAGATTACCGCAGAAGTGGTCTGGTGCAGCTCCACCTTCTTGCCGATTGGGCCGACCGGGAAGTTCGTCGTCCGGATGTCCGCCGCCATATCGGCAAGCTTCGGATCGTTCTTGGCGGAGTAGTACAGCGACACGCCGTTGGCGGTCATGGAGATTTCGCCCGCCAGGAACGCGCGATTGTTGTTGACGTCCAGCCAGCTCTCGGTGCCCGGGATGAAGGTCTGGTACAACTCACGGGCGTAACGGAGCGCCGCAATCGTCTCCGGACTGTTGATGACGACCTTGCCGTTCTCGTCGACCATCTTGCCGCCGTGGCTCCAAAGGATCCAGTGGCAGAAGTTGTTGCCATCGCCGACGCCGTGGCCCAGGGTGAAGCCCGCTGGATGCCCGATACCCTTCAGAGCCTTGCAGAGCTCGAGGAACTCGTCGGTCGTCTCGGGGAATTTCGAGAAGCCCGCCTCTTTGACCCAGCTTTCGCGATAGCAAACGGCGTT
>PKEY01000079.1 GCA_002919265.1 Hyphomicrobiaceae bacterium
GTTCCTTCCGCCTTCCAGACATCATGGCCCGCGCCGGCGCGAACCTTGTCGAGGTCGGCACGACGAACCGGACGCATCTCCGCGATTATGAGCAAGCCATCAGCCAAAACACGGGCCTGATCCTCAAGGCCCACACGTCGAACTACCTGATTCAGGGGTTTACGAAATCTGTTCCGGCCACGGAGCTTGCTGCGCTGGCGCGGCGACATCAGATCCCGTTCATCCATGATTTGGGATCGGGCGCGCTTGTTGATCTCGGCCGGTACGGCCTTCGGCCGGAACCTACGGTTCGCGAATGCCTTGCTGAGGGCGCAGATCTCGTCACCTTCTCCGGAGACAAGCTGCTCGGCGGCCCTCAAGCAGGGATCGTCGCTGGGCGCAAGGATCTGGTTGCGCTCGTGCGCAAGAACCCGATGAAGCGTGCGCTACGGATCGACAAGATCCGTCTGGCGGCCCTGGAAGCGGTGCTCAAGCTTTATCGCGATCCCGACCGACTTCACCAAACGTTGCCAACAATCAGGTACTTCACCCGTTCGCAACAGGACATTGAGGCTGCAGCGGCCCGCCTGCAGGCGCCGATCGCGGCGGCGGTTGGCCCCGCCTACGTCGTCAGCATTGCCCAATGTAGTAGCCAGATTGGCTCTGGCGCCCTGCCGCTCGAAACCATGCCGAGCTCGGGCATCGCAATCGCTCCAGCCGAGCGGAAGGGCGCGGGCACACGCCTCGAAGCTCTGGCGGCGGCATTCCGCAAACTGCCCGTCCCGGTGATCGGCCGCATCAACAAAGGCGAGTTTCTGCTCGATCTGAGGTGCCTGGACGATGAGGCCAGGTTCCTTGGCCAGCTTGATCAGTTGAGGAGCATTCTCGACGCGAGAAAGCCGTCCGATACAGAAGGCTGAATGTGCGCATCGAGATCGAGTCGAAGTTAATAGGTATAAGAAGTCGAGAGTTGTAGGTCGGGGTTATCATCAGGCATTTGAATTTGGCGATCGCTCAGAAGAGACCAGCGGGTTCGGAGGTGACTAGATGATCGTTGGCACCGCCGGACATATCGACCATGGCAAGTCATCACTCGTGATGCGGCTGACGGGCGTTGATCCCAGCCGGCTCAAGGAAGAAAAAGCCCGCGGCATCACGATCGACCTGGGATTTGCCTATTGGCCGCGATCAAACGGCGAGATCATCGGCTTCGTCGACGTCCCTGGCCATGAGCGCCTTGTGCACAACATGCTCGCGGGCGCAACCGGCATTGATTACGTGCTGCTCGTTGTCGCCGCAGATGACGGTGTGATGCCGCAGACCCGCGAGCACCTGGCAATTGTGGATCTGCTGGGGCTCCAGTACGGCGTCGTCGCCCTTAACAAATGCGATCTCGTCACCCCCGAGCGACTGGCGACCGTCACAACGGACATCCAAAACGTTCTGCTGGGAACAACACTCGAAGGGTGCGAAATCATCCCGGTCTCGGCGGCAACCGGTGAAGGGGTGGATCTTCTGGCAGCACACCTCGATGCGGCCCTTGGGCGTGTCAAATCTCGTCCCAAGACTGGGCTGTTCCGCCTCGCCGTGGATCGTTCGTTCACCCTGGCCGGACTAGGTACAGCGGTGACGGGCACGGTCCTCTCAGGCAGCGTGCAGATCAACGATCGCGTGCTTGTCAGCCCCTCGGGACTCGAGGCCCGGGTGCGTTCGATTCATGCACAGAACCAGCCGGTCGAGCGCGGCGAAGCGGGTCAAAGGTGTGCGCTCGTCCTCAGCGGGCCGCAGATCAGCAAGGAAGCGGTGCATCGCGGAGATGTCATTCTCGATCCCGTCTTGCACGCGCCAACGGCCCGTATCGATGCCACTCTCCGCGTCTTGGCGTCGGAACCGAGGCCAATCACACAGTGGTTCCCGGTCAAAGTGCACCACGCCGCGGCCGAAGTTCCCGGCCGCGTAGTTTTGCTCCAGGATGAGCCCATAGCGCCGGGAGACTCGGCTTTCGTGCAGCTCGTTCTGGAGCGCCCGATCGCTGCTGCTGCGGGCGACCGGTTCATCATTCGCGATACGACGTCGAGTCGGACCATTGGCGGCGGCATACTCATCGATCTGCGCGCCCCTGAGCGTCGGCGGCGAACACCGGAACGGCGGGCCACTCTTCTCGGTCTTGCTGAGCAAGATCCGGTGACAGCACTTCAGCGGGTCCTCTCGGTTCCCGGAAGCTGGATCGATCTCGACGCCTTCTTCCGCGATCGGGCAATGGGGGAAGAAGCGGCTGCGGCCGTGACATCAGAGCTGGGGCTCGTCACGCTGCCCTATGGAAACAGCCGGGCAGCGATGTTGCCCCAAAACTGGGAGCGTTTCCGGCAGCGCATTGGCGAGCTTCTTGACGAGTTTCACGAGAAAAATCCTGAAAAGCCCGGCATCGGCTTGGAGCAATTACGTCAGGCCTATGATAGGCCACCGCTCCCGGTTCCGATCTTTACGGCGGCGCTCCGAAAGCTTATCGAAGCGGGTGAGGTCGCGCTTGATCGCACCTGGGTTCGCCGCCCTGGCCATGAAGTTAAGTTCTCTCCGGAAGAGGAGCAGATCTGGCAAGGCATCAAGCCGATGCTCGCCCACGAGCGCTTCCGTCCGCCCCGCGTTCGTGACATCGCCAACGCCATGGATATCCCCGAGGCGTTCGTCCGTCGTCTGTTGCACATGGCAGCACGTCGCGGCGACGTGGACGAAATCGCGCACGACCATTTCTTCCTGCGCTCAACCGTGCAGGAAATGGCGCAGATCGCTATCGACATTGCCGCCAAATCACCGACTGGCAAATTCACAGCCGCGGAATTCCGCGATCGCTTGCAGAATGGCCGCAAGGTGGCTATCCAAATTTTGGAATTCTTTGATCGGCACGGATTTACAATCCGTCGGCAGGATCTTCGCCGTATCAACCCGGCGCGCATCGAATTCTTTGCGCCGAAAGCGCAAGAGCAAGATGGAGGAGTCCCGCTCCCGGTGGAGCGACCGGACTTCAAATCCGGGTGGGGCCGTCAGACGGTCTCAGGTGGGTTCGACTCCCATCCTCCTCCGCCAACTTCGACCAGCGAGAAGGTGCAATGAGCACGCCCACCCAGGAATTCCTGGACCAACTGAAAGCTGCAGCCGTCTCAGCCAATGAAGCGGAGAACGCGTTGCGCAAGCGCATGGCTGAGGAACTTGCGCGGCTCGAGCGTCAGCGCGCTTTCGCTTATCGCCGTCTGAACCTGATGAACGAGGTGGTCAAAGCGGCAGCCTCAGCGCAAGGTGAGAGCGAGGAGACTGCGCTCGCTCGTGGCCTTGGCGTCTTGCGCACCGAGTTGGGCTGGACAAGCGAAAACGACACCCGGAAGGCGACGTTGGAACGTTTCGAACGCGTGGTACGGGCCGTCATCGCAGGGCTTTCCACCGGCGAGAAAACAGAGCCTGTGCCGGATGTCGCCCAAGAGCTTTCCGGGTTTGAAGCGTGGTACGAATCGACGTTCGGAAAGCCGTTTTGGATGCTGTTCGATCAGCAAATAGAGGAAATTCCGCTTGTCGAGCCATGCTGACGACAACCGGCTCTGCTCGATGGACCTCGCTGGAAAATGAAAAAGCGGCTTTTGATCGTTCTCGTAAACACCGACCCGCGCAATCCGGAGGAACTTGCGGCGCCATTTTATCACGCGGCAGTTGCTGCAGCGATGGATATCGAGGTTGACGTCATCTGCGCGGCTACAGCCGGCAAGCTCATGCGGAAGGGCGTCGCCGAAACGATCCGCGTAAAGCCCAATCACGAGAAGACGGTCTACGACTGGATTCGCGACGCGCACAGAACGGGAGCGCGATTCTGGGCGTGCCCCGCAAACCTCGATCTCTTCGACATGACGGAGGAAGACCTCATACCCGAATGTCAGGGCCTGATGGGCGCTGCGAAGATGATCGAAAACATCATGTCGGATGACTGCCGCGTTCTGAGCTACTGAGGCGGCTGATGGCACTGATCGAAGGCAAAGAATACCCCGAGCATCTTTACTACGACCTCGAAAACCAGATGTGGTACGAGCCACTTGATGAGGGCACGGTTCGTACCGGTTTCACGCCTATTGCGATGGATTTGGCCGGCGAAATTCTCGTCTTCACGCCGAAGCGGATCGGACACAGGTTTGAGGCGCAAAGATCGTTTGCCATCATCGAAGGCGGAAAATGGGTCGGTGCGGCGCATGCCGCCTTCTCTGGCGTCGTCGTGAGGGCCAACCCGGAATTGGAACGCCGCCCCGGGCTGCTCAATACCGATCCGTTCGGCGCCGGCTGGATGTTGATCGTCCGGCCAGAAGACGAGAATTGGCGCCAAGGTCTGCTGACGGGGGCTGCAATCGGTCCCGCGTTCTCAGCGTGGATTGCGGAAGGAGCTTATAAGAAGCGCGCAGGTTGATTCTGCGTAAAGCGACATACGCAATTAAACAGTATTCAAGACTAAAGCGAGCTGCGGTCTTACTAAATCGGGAGGACCTTTCGGCCCTCCCGCATTTTCATTCTTACCAAACCGGCACATAAGCGCCCTTAAAGCGGGTCAGGACAAACTCCTTCACCTTATCGGAGTGATATGCCTCGACCAGCTTCGCGACCCAAGGCCTCTCACGGTCCTCCTCACGCACGGCGATGATGTTGACCCAAGGACCATCGTTCGTTTCCTTGATGATGGAGTCCTTCACCGGATCAAGGCCCGCCTGCACGGCGTAATTGTTGTTGACCGCGGCCGCATCGACGTCTGGCAGAGAGCGTGGGAGCTGCGCGGCATCGAGCTCGATGAACTTGAAGTTCTTGGGATTCTCAACGATGTCGAACACGCTGGCCGTGACGCTGTTGCCATCCTTGAGCTTGATGACCCCGTTGGCGTGCAGCAGCTGCAGCGAGCGCGCGGCATTGGTCGGATCGTTCTGAATAGCGATGGTCGCGCCGTCGGGAATCTCGTCAAAGCTCTTGTACTTGTTGGAATAGAAGCCCATCGGCGACGCAATCGTGTAGGCCACCTTCACGAGCTTCCAGTCCGTCTTGGACATCTGATTGGTGAGGTATGGCTCGTGCTGGAACGAGTTTGCCTCGATTTCCTTGTTCGCCAGCGCCTGGTTCGGGATCACGTAGTCGGTGAATTCGACCACCTTGATATCGAGGAGGCCGCGCTCTTTGGCGACATCCCGAACGACCTCGAGGATCTCGGCATGCGGCCCAGCGGTTACACCGACACGAATGGTTTCAGTTTGCGCTGAGGCTGGCGCGCCCGCGTAAGCCGCAACTGCAAAGATTGCGGCAGCCACCAGGCCGCGCCTAGTCGCTAGAGCCAAGCTCATGGCACTTTTCTCCTTTGCTTTCCTGAATTCGGATTGATGAAAAGCTCAGCGTCTCGGCAGCCGCTTGTTGAGACGGCGTGAAAGCCAGTCGCCGATGGTTTGCGCGCCCTGCACGAGGCAGATTAGGACAACCACCACGGTTGCCATCACATCCGGCATGAAGCGCTGATAGCCGTAGCGAATGCCAAGATCCCCAAGACCGCCGCCGCCAACGGCGCCCACCATCGCCGAGTAACCGAGCAAGCTGACAACGGAGAGCGTCAGTCCCATCGTTATGGCCGGCAGGGCTTCAGGGATCAGGACTTTGCGGACGATCTGGAATGGGGTCGCGCCCATCGCGCGCGCGGCTTCAACGAGACCGTGGTCAACCTCGCGAATGGCGCTTTCGATAACCCGCGCGATGAAG
The DNA here is from genome assembly GCA_002919265.1 of Hyphomicrobiaceae bacterium. GTDB lineage: Bacteria > Pseudomonadota > Alphaproteobacteria > Rhizobiales > Hyphomicrobiaceae > ZC4RG25. The sequence goes on from PKEY01000079.1 coordinate 5,743, forward strand.
GGTGTCGCCGCGACGGTAAGCGGAACAATCGCCGCCGTCGTTCCGATGGACGTGCCAGCGACAAGCCGCGTGAACGGGATGATCGCGACCACGAGAATGATGAATGGCGTCGAGCGCGTCGCATTCACGATGGCGCCGACGATTTTGTTGAGCACTGGTGCAGCAAACAACTCACCGCGACCGCTGGTGGCGAGGAAAATGCCCAATGGCAAGCCGAACAGTGTGCCCAAGGTGGCGGCGACTGCCACCATGTAAAGGGTATCGACTGTTGCCGCCGCGATGATTTTTGCGATTTCAAGAGACATAGCCGATCACCTTTGCATCCTGTCCGACCTGGGAGAGGGCTTCCAAAGCCGCGCCTGACGTCTCACTCGGCACCGTGATGAGCCAGGCTGCGAAGGGCTTGCCGCTGAGGGTGCCGGTGCGGCCGGCGACAATACCAAACCGGTCACCGAGCGCCGTCGCCAACCTGTTGAGGAGCAACGTGCCGGCATCGGTTTCGGCTGACGTCACCTGAAGGATCGCACTGCCGCCCGTTTGCGGGTGCTGCTGCAGGCGCGCCGCGAGTTCTGCCGGAAGTTCCAGACCCGTGACGCTCCGCACGAAGTTCTCAGTGATCGGATGGGACGGCTTCAGAAACACGTCGAGCACACGCCCCTGCTCGACGATCCTGCCCGCGTCGAGAACTGCGACCCGATTGCAGATTTCCTGGATGACGGGGATTTCGTGCGTGATCAGAACGATGGTTACGCCGAGCGTGCGATTGACGTCCGACAGCAGCGCCAGAATTGACGACGTCGTTTCTGGGTCGAGCGCCGACGTCGCCTCATCGCACAGCAGGACGGACGGCTCTGTCGCCAGCGCACGCGCAATGCCAACCCGCTGCTTCTGCCCGCCGGACAATTCGGAAGGATACCGGTCGTGCTTGTCGGCGAGGCCCACCAGCTCGAGCAGCGGCGGCACGCGACGCTTGATTTCCTCGCGACTGCGGCCGGCAATTTCGAGCGGCAGCGCCACATTCCCAAATGCTGTGCGCGAAGACAGCAAGTTGAAATGCTGGAAGATCATTCCAGTCTTGCGCCGGGTGTGAATGAGGTCGCGCTCCGACAGGCCCGTGATGTCTACCCCATCGACCACAACGCGCCCCGCCGTGGCGCGCTCAAGACCGTTGATCAAACGGATGAGTGTCGATTTTCCTGCCCCGGAGCGGCCAATCACGCCGAATATGTCGCCGCGCTGGACGGTAAAGCTTACATCCTTGAGAGCTGTCACCGTTTCGGCGCCGCCGCGTGGTCTGTACGTCTTCGACACGCCTTGGAATTCAATGATTGGCTTCGACGCCTGCCGCCCCTCTACGGCAATCAATTGCTCAGTTCTGACCGGTGCGTTCATGGAGGCGAATCCCCATAAGGATTGGGTGCGGACGATCGCGCGAATTCAGCGCGATGCCCGGTTTGGATTTCCGATGTCGACGGGAAGTACTAGGCCAGCGTCAGCGGCACATTCGGCCGCAACAGAACGAGCGATAACAGAGATGGTGAGGACGGCGCTGGTTCATTCGGATGGCTCTCAATTCTTCGCGCAAGAGTACTGACGCCGTCGTTCGTGACTACGAATAATTTTTGATATCGATATTCCCAAAACTTCGCTTGCCCCTCCGGGAGTGCAGCATGTTAACAAAGGGCACGCACTCGCAATTAAATTCTCCATGATCCGCGAATATGCGTAAACGATTCCAACACCTCTGACAGAAAGTCGCTTTCCGTAGAATGGCGTTGCGCTATACTGCCACCGGAACCGGGCCTGACGCAAGCTCGCCAGCGCAGTGATTGGGTGATCGATGAACTTCCAGCAGCTTCGCATCGTGCGCGAAACCGTGCGACGCAACTTCAATCTCACCGAAGTGGCGAACGCACTGTTCACCTCCCAGTCGGGTGTTAGCAAGCACATCAAGGATCTGGAGGATGAGCTGGGAGTCGAGCTTTTCATCCGCCGCGGCAAGCGGCTGCTTGGGCTGACTGAAGCCGGCAAGGAAGTGATCGAGATCGTCAACCGCATTCTGGTCGACGCGAACAACATCAAGCGGCTCGGTCAGCAGTTCTCCGACAGTGAGCAAGGCCAGCTCGTCATCGCAACGACCCATACGCAGGCGCGATATGCCTTGCCTCGGGTCGTCGCAGCGTTCCGCAGCACCTATCCGAAAGTGCGCCTGACGTTGCATCAGGGCAGCCCGACGGAAATTGCGTCCATGCTGAGCAACGGCGATGCGGACATCGGCATCTGCACGGAAACGTTGCGGGAGGTGCCCACGCTGGTAACGTTTCCATACTATACTTGGCACCACTCCGTGGTCGTTCCGAATGGGCACCCGCTGGAGAAGATTCAGCCGCTCACCCTCGAAGCCATCGCGGCATGGCCGATCATCACCTACCATGAAGGTTTCACAGGGCGGCGCAATATCGACGAAACATTTGCCAGCGCTGGACTTGAGCTCGACATCGTCATGTCGGCCATGGATACGGACGTGCTCAAGGCTTACGTCGAATTGGGCCTTGGCGTCGGCATTATTGCCGCCGTGGCGTTCGACCCCAAGCGCGACACTGGCCTGAAGCTGATCGATGCTGCGCATCTCTTTAAGCCCAACACGGCGCTGATCGCGGTGCGGCGGGGCAATTTCCTGCGCAACTTCGCGTATCGCTTCATTGAGCTGTGCTCGCCCGCCCTGGAAGAGAGGATGGTGCGGGCGGCCGTACTCGGTGAGCAAGCCAAGCCGAACACGCTTTCGCAGCGGAAGGTTGCTCATCTTCCGCCGTCGTACGGATGCGCGTTCGGCGCAAATGAAGTCAAACACTCGGCTTGATCAGCGTCGACACTTGAAAAAGCACTGCGCTTCAGGCGCTTCCAGCACCGTCCCTTCGCAAACTCGCGCCAGTGGAGCGATCGAAGAGGTGTACTACGCTTGACGGAGCTGTGAGGCGCAGAGTTGTCTCCGACGGCAGCGGGGCGGATGATGCCAAAATAAATGAAAGCAACTCCGATCCAGAGCTACCGTGGACGACACGCGTTGCGCCGAGCTCCTCGATGAATTCGCGCGTAAAGCTCAGGCCGGCTGCCTCGTCTGAACTCGCTATCACCAGATCTTCCGGTCTCACGCCGACATCCACCTCGCTCCCCGAAGGTATCACGAATTCCGCAGGGTCGAAGGCAAGCGAACCGCCCTCAAGCTCGACGCGACCCGGCTCCACAACGCGCCCCCGCAGCATGTTCATCGCTGGCGAGCCAATGAACGTGGCAACGAAACGCGAGGCCGGGCGGCGGTAAACGTCAAGCGGCGCACCGACTTGCTCGATCCGCCCCTGGTTCATGACGACGACGAGATCGGCAAGCGTCATCGCCTCCACCTGATCGTGCGTCACGAAAATGGAGGTCGCCTTGAGTCGATTGTGCAGTCGACGGATTTCAATGCGCGTCTGCACGCGGAGCTTTGCGTCCAGGTTCGAAAGTGGCTCGTCAAAAAGAAAAACCTGCGGTTCACGGACGATCGCCCGACCCATGGCGACGCGCTGACGCTGACCGCCTGACAGCTCGCGCGGGCGGCGCTTCAGCAAAGGCTCAAGCTCGAGAAGCCGCGCTGCTTCCGTCACACGTCGTACAATCTCGTCCTTCGGTGTACCGCGGTTCTTGAGGCCGTAGGCCATGTTGTCCCAGACCGTCATGTGCGGATAGAGCGCGTAGTTCTGGAACACCATGGCGATGTCGCGCTCAGATGGCTCGATATTGTTGACGACGCGTGAGCCAATGCGGATGACGCCGTCGGTCACCGTCTCGAGCCCGGCGATCATGCGGAGCAAAGTCGATTTACCGCAGCCGGACGGTCCCAGCAAAACCGTGAATGAGCCATCGGGAATGGCGAGCGTAATACCCTTTACGGCCTCCACACCGCCGGGATAGACTTTCTTGACATTTTCCAGCGTTACCGAGGCCATTATCCCCTTCCCCCGGCGAACACAGTTCTTTCAGCGAAAACGCGCATCACTTCTCCGTCTCCACCAGTCCTTTGACGAACCAGCGCTGCATCAGAATCACGACCGCAACCGGCGGCACCATCGCCAGCATCGCCGTCGCCATCACAACATTCCATTCGGTTAGCGCATCAGACGTGACGATCATCTTTTTAATGCCGATGACGATCGTCTGCATGTTGTCGCGCGTGGTGATGAGCAATGGCCAGAGATACTGGTTCCAGCCATAGATGAATAGAATGACGAAAAGCGCCGCGATGTTCGTGCGCGACAGCGGCAACACGGTATCCCAGAAGAAGCGGATCGGCCCTGCCCCGTCGAGTTTCGACGCTTCGATCAGCTCATCCGGAATTGTCTGAAAGAATTGGCGGAAGAAAAGTGTGGCCGTAGCCGACGCGATCAGCGGCACCGTGAGGCCGGCGTAGCTGTCGAGAAGATTGAGGTCGGCGGCGATCTTATAGGTCGGATAAATGCGCACCTCGACCGGCAGCATCAGCGTCATAAAGATCAGCCAGAACGCTGCCATGCGCAAAGGAAATTTGAAATATACGATCGCAAAGCTCGAAATGATCGAGATCGCGATTTTTCCGCACGCGATCACCGAGGCCATGATGAAGCTGTTGAGCAGCATCTGGCCGACCGGCTCGCGCGTGGTGCCGCTCGTACCGATGAAAATCGTCTTGTAATAGGTTTCGAAAAATAGATCGCCTGGTGTCAGGGGCATCTGACCGTTGGCGATCAGGCTCTTCTCATGCGTGGAGCCAATAAAGCACACGTAAACGGGGAAAGCGAGAATCGCGATTCCCACCCAAAGGATGACGTGCGGGAGGATGTCGGCGAAGCGACGTCGCTCAACCATGTTCACCTCCAACGATATCCCGTGAACGCCGCATCAGTACGTCACCCTCCGCTCGATGTAGCGAAATTGGACGGCCGTAAGCGCGATCACGATCATCATGAGAATGACAGATTGCGCCGCCGAGCCGCCAAGATCGCCTCCCAAACGACCGTCGATGTAGACCTTGTAGACCAGCGTTTCCGTGGCCTTGGAGGGTCCGCCGCCCGTCACGGCGTCGATGATGCCGAAAGTGTCGAAGAACACGTAAACGACATTCACCACCAGCAGAAAAAATGCGGTCGGCGAAAGCAGCGGAAAAATGATCGTCCAAAAGCGGCGAACCGGTCTGGCGCCATCGATGGCAGCAGCTTCGATGACCGAGCGCGGGATGGCCTGCAGACCCGCCAGGAAAAACAGGAAGTTGTAGCTGATTTGCTTCCAGGTAGCCGCGAGAATAACGAGAATCATCGCGTGTGTGCCGTTCAGCAATGGATCCCATGCGATGCCGAGGGAGCGCATTGCCCGCGCCACTATTCCCAACGACGGTTGAAACATGAACAACCACAAAACACCGGCGACAGCTGGAGCAACGGCATATGGCCACATTAGCAGCGTTCGATAAATGCCGGCGCCCCGAATGGATTTGTCAGCCTGAACAGCTAGCAGCAGTGCAAGGGACAGCGACAAAAAAGTGACAGCCACGGAGAACACAAGCGTGTTCATCATGGCTCGATAATAATCGGGCTGCTGAAAGAGATGGATGTAATTCTCGAACCAGACGAATTCGCTTTGCAGGCCAAAAGCGTCTTCCAGCAGAAACGATTGCCAGAGCGCCTGACTTGCCGGCCAATAAAAGAAGACGAGGGTAATAACAAGCTGCGGGGCCAGCAGAAGGTAGGGGAGCAACTTTCCGCTGAAAATTGCGCGCTTTTCCAACTCCGCGCCTCCACTTTACATCTGCAATTGTTCTAATCCCGCGCCAACGGCTCAAGGCTGGATGCGCGCCGGAACGCGCATCCAGATCAGCTTTCTTGCGTAATGCCCAGTGTTACCGCGACACGGTACGCTCGAACTGGCGCAGGATGGCATTGCCGCGCGCCACGGCATCGTCGAGCGCCTGCTTGGCCGTCTTCTTTCCGGCCAGCGCCGCCTCGATCTCCTCAGCCCAGACATCGCGGATCTGAACCAGATTGCCGAGGCGCAACCCGCGTGAGTTTTCCGTCGGCTCCTTGTTGGTGAGCTGGAGCAACGGTGTCTCGAGATACGGATACTTCTCGTAGAAGCCCGACGCCTTGGCTTTCTCATAGGCGGCCTTGGTGATCGGCAAATAGCCGGACTTTGTGTGGATCTCGACTTGCCGGTCCGTGTCGGACAGGAACGCGAAGAACTTCGCCACGCCCTTGTATTCCTCAGGCGTCTTGCCGCCCATCACCCACAGTGAAGCACCACCGATAATGGAGTTTTGCGGCGCGCCGGGCACATCCGGGTAATACGGCATTGGCGCGTTGCCAAAATCGAATTTTGCGTTGGCCCGCACGTTGGCGAAGAAGCCAGACGACGTCAGGAAAATCGGGCATTCGCCGGAGGTAAATCGACCTTCACCCGTATTGGTGCGGCCCGAATAGCTGTACGTCTTGTCCTTCTGGAGCTCGATGAGATTTTCAAGATGCCGCACGTGCAGAGGGCCGTTGAACACGAGCTCCGTATCGAAGCCATCCATGCCGTTGGCTTTCGTGGCAAGCGGCACGTTATGCCAAGCCGCCAGCTGCTCGATGTTCACCCAGGTTACCCATGCAGTGCTGAAGCCGCATTCAGGGTGCCCCGCGGCTTTCAATTTCTTGGCGGCCTCGAACACCTCCGGCCACGTCTTGGGCGGTTTGTCAGGATCAAGCCCCGCCTTGCGGAAGCTGTCCTTGTTGTACCACATCACCGTGCTCGAGGAGTTGAAGGGCAACGAGAGCATCTCGCCCTTCGAGGTCGAATAGTAGCCGGTGACGGTCGGCAAATAGGCTTGCGGATCGAACTTCTCCCCAGCCTCCTCCATCAACTGGTAGACCGGTTTGATAGCCCGGCCCGCCGCCATCATTGTTGCGGTGCCAACCTCGAAAACCTGGAGAATATGCGGCGCCTGCCCAGCCCGGAACGCCGCGATGCCGGCGTTCATAGTGTCGGGATAGCTGCCCTTATACGAAGGTATGACCTTGTATTCGGATTGGCTGGCATTGAAATCATTCGCCAGCTTGACGATCAGGTCATTGTTGGCACCCGTCATGGCGTGCCACCAATGGATTTCGATCTGCGCAACAGCCGCTCTGGCTGTCAGCAAAACCGAAGCCCCAGCAACCAGCGCTCCAACCCAGTATCGTCTTGACATGGGATTCTCCTTGGTTGTTATCAGGCGCCGCGGCGCCAGCGATCCCTCCTAGCGAAGCTGTATTACAGTACCTTGATGGTCGTCCACCGCAAGCGCCGGTCCAACACATCAGCCAGCCGACTTGCATACTCCTTCGTGGATCGACGAAATCGGCTTATCGCTATTTAGAGAATAGGTCGGAGAGGCACCTGCATTTCCCTGCCGATCCGGCAACCGGCCAATGACGCCTAAGGACGATCTTGATCCCAACTTATTCAAAAGCCGCAGACGACATCCGATCATACTTTCGAGAGTTGCAGTTCCTCCGCGAAACAGAAGGCGGTGCGAAAATGTTGATCGCGCAGGTTGATGCAAACTGAAGATTGCGCTGACGAGATGCAGCGCTTCTCATATCAAACGAAGAAAAACTTCAGAGATAACGAGTGCACCATTCAGCGGCCGAGAGAGAAGCCTTTAATTACTGCCCTGTCGGCCGCTCCCCGCGAACCATCTGGAAATGTTTGGCCAGAAAGCCGCGAGCCCAATAAAAAACGCGACGAGCAGCAAAGCAAAGCCCATCTGAACGATTTCAAAGTTGCTGGAGTCCGGAGCGACGAACCACGCCGCGACGATGCCGGCGAGAAACAACAGAATGCGAACCAGCCAATTGAACATTTGATCTGACGTCGCGAAAACGCGGGTACTTGGAACGGCCCGCAATTTGCAACGCAACCAGCGGGCCCAGCGCCCAGTTCCACGAACTCCTGCCTGCCTTTCGCCCCTCCCCAAGGGTGGAACCGCTGTTTACTGGTCGTGTTGTCCCCAAGGCATCGAAATAAAGTGGGAGATGCGGGATGGTAAAGGCTCAAAAGCCGGAAACCCGGAAGCAGCTGAGACCACATGAAATCGGCGAGGATGACCTCGCATCCGACTTGATGGGAAAGAATGCCCTTCAGGGCGACGACCAGTCCAACGTTCATAATGAACGCCAGGTCGAGCCAGGCGTGAAGGCTGAACCCGATGACAGCCTGCTCGAGACCTTTGAAAAGGCTGACAAGGACATCCGTGCCAAGCGCGATCTCGGCAAAGGCCGGCGGCACTCGCCTCAGCATCCCTACAATCGACCTGTCCCGAAGGCTGAAACCGAGTAGACCTCCAGCCTGCTCTCGATCGTAGCAGATAGAGCCGCTTCACTGCCTCTCTCGCCCGGCCTATTGTGACGACCAATCATCCCAAATAAGCCCAAGCGAGGATTGGCTGCCATGGCCTTGGCTCAGAACACTGCTGCAACCGCACCCAGGCACGTTCAGATGCTAATCGACGGCGAATGGACGGACAGTGCCGGGGGCGGCGTTATCGTGGTCGAGAACCCCGGCAACCGTCGGCCGATCGCCAGCGTTCCACGCGGCGGCGCCGAGGACGTGGATCGGGCGGTGAAAGCCGCCGCTAAGGCATTCGAGAGTTGGAGCCGGGTGGTGCCCCGTGAGCGGGGCCGAATGCTGCAGAAGATTGCCGATGCCGTCGAAGCGCGAGTTGAAGAACTGGCCCGCATCATCGCGGAGGAAACCGGCAACGCCATTCGTACCCAGGCCCGACCGGAGGCCAAAGGTGCCGCCGATATCTTCCGCTATTTCGGTGGCCTGGCAAGCGAGCTGAAGGGCGAGACGATACCCCTCGGTGAACACGTGCTGAGCTACACCCGGCGCGAGCCGATTGGCGTCGTAGGCGCGATCGTTCCGTGGAATGCGCCCGTCCTTCTCGCCGCGTTGAAGATCGCGCCGGCGCTCTGTGCCGGCAACACGCTTGTGCTCAAGGCTGCCGAAGATGCTCCGCTTGGCGTGCTCTGGCTCGCGACCGTTTGCCAAGAGCATCTGCCCAAGGGCGTGCTCAACGTTCTGACGGGTTACGGCGAGGAAGCCGGCGCCGCGCTTTCCAACCACCCGGGCATCCGCAAGCTGTCCTTCACCGGCTCGACCGAAGTCGGCAAGCTCATCATGCGCGCCGCGTCCGAGCGGATCGTGCCCGTCTCGCTGGAGCTCGGAGGCAAGAGCCCATCCATCGTCTACCCGGACGCCAATGAAGACTGGGTGGTCGACGGCATCATTGCCGCCATGCGCTTTACGCGGCAGAGCCAGTCCTGCACGGCAGGCTCCCGCCTCTTCCTGCATGCCGACATCTTTGATGACTTCCTCCGCCGGCTGGCGGAGAAGACCTCGAAGCTCAAGATCGGCGATCCCTTGGACGAATCCACGGACGTGGGGGCCATCATCAACGAAAAGCAGTTCCGCAAGGTCTGCGGCTACGTCGAGGAGGGCTTGAATCTTCCCGGCTCGAAGCTGGTGCTGGGTGGACTGCCGCCAAAGGAGGGCCCGCTGGCACAGGGCTACTACGCAATGCCCACGATCTTTGCGAACGCCAGCAATGACTGGCGCCTGGCGCGCGAGGAGATCTTTGGCCCAGTGCTGGTCGCCATCCGCTGGACCGACGAGGAAGAAGCGATCCGCATGGCCAATGATACGCACTATGGCCTCGCGGCCTACGTCTGGACCCGCGACATTGGCCGTGCCTTGCGGACGGCGCATCGCATTGAAGCCGGGTGGGTCCAGATCAATCAAGGCCTGGGGCAGACGCCAGGGCACTCCTATGGCGGGGTGAAGCAAAGCGGCATCGGCCGCGAGTTCTCGCTGGAGGGCATGCTCGACAGCTTCACACAGCGCAAGAACGTGACGATCAATCTGAACACGCCTCCACCAAGCTCCTCATAATATTGGACGAGGACCCGCGAAAATTCTTGCAAGTTGAACGACGGATCAACTTGAAACCTTCTCGAGCATAATGCGGAGTTAATGGTAAAAATCCGCAAGCATTTCATCTGCACGCCCGAAATCATGATTTCGTCGGGTTCTCAACACATTGCAGCAGTACTTTCTCCAGAGTGTACAAAACTCTGGAGGCTGTAGGATGAACAGTCGAACGCTCGTCTTGGCAGCAGTGTTGGTAATCGTCGCGATTGCCGGATACTTCTACTTGTTGTCCCCCGAGGCTCAACTCACAGCATCTCAGCCGACGACAGTACAGTCGCCCGCTCCGGCTGCGCCGCCGGCAGCCAGTCCGCCAACGGCTCCTGCTGAGCAGCCGGCCGCAAGCGATTCGACCATAACGAGTGAGCCGCCTGCCACAGGCCAACCTTCCGGCGGTACGCAATAGTTTGAGGGTGGATGCTTTCGGTACCAGTCGCGTCGGCTACCTAGAGCAACTTTGCGCGGGGGTTATGTCCACGGGCCGCCATGTTGAGTCTGGTGGCGCCTCCCCCGCGCAAATTTTTTCGCCATAAATTCCGCGCTCTTTTCAAGGTCGTGCAAACCAAGTCAGGCAATCCCACGCCATGTGACGTGTGCATCCAATCGCCGAACAGATCGTCGCTCGACTTATTGCCAAGCACCAACGGGCTTGATTGCTGATCCATTCTGTCAGACAAGGCAGCAGTCATCAGGTAGGTGGGGCAGGAGAAGGCGTGCATGGCCATCCTCGTCGACAAGAACACGAAAGTCATCTGTCAGGGCATCACCGGTAGCCAGGGAACGTTCCACACGAAGCAGGCGAAAGCCTACGGCACGCAGATCGTAGGCGGCGTGACCCCAGGCAAAGGCGGAACGAAACACCCCGATCCCGATCTGGCCGACGTGCCGCTGTTCAACACGGTCGCCGAGGCAAAGGCCAAGACCGGAGCGACGGCCACTTCTATTTATGTTCCGCCGCCGTTCGCAGCCGACGCCATCCTCGAAGCCATTGACGCGGAGATCCCTCTCATCGTCTGCATCACCGAAGGCATCCCGGTGATGGACATGATTAAAGTGAAGCGCGCCCTGGAAGGCTCCTCTTCACGCCTCATCGGCCCCAACTGCCCCGGCGTGCTCACCCCGGACGAATGCAAGATCGGCATAATGCCCGGCAACATCTTCAAGCGCGGGCACGTGGGAATCGTCTCCCGCTCCGGCACGCTAACCTATGAGGCCGTGAAGCAGACGTCGGATGCTGGCCTTGGTCAGTCGACGGCGGTAGGCATTGGCGGCGACCCGGTGAAGGGCACCGAGTTCATCGATGTGCTCGAAATGTTCCTCGCCGACCCGGACACCCACTCGATCATCATGATCGGCGAGATCGGTGGCTCAGCCGAGGAGGAGGCTGCCGAGTTCATCAAGAGCGAAGCCGCAAAGGGCCGCAAGAAGCCGATGGTCGGCTTCATCGCTGGCGTTACAGCGCCGCCCGGACGGCGGATGGGCCATGCGGGCGCCATCATCTCCGGCGGCAAGGGCAAGGCGGAGGACAAGCTGGAGGCCATGCGTTCCGCCGGCATCGCCATCGCCGACAGCCCAGCTTCGCTCGGGACCACCTTGCTCAAGGTGCTAAACGGGTGAGTAACCGGGGCCATGGTATCCGTGGCCCCAATATGGTCACTGGCAACCCTTAAAGGGGCGGCCCGCCTGTACTAAATGAGCCGATGTGCTATCAACCGCCCCGAAGCGGGCGCTAGGCTGCGCTCGCGGGCGCGAAACGCGCAATCCGGATCCGAAGTGTACAAATGTCACGACAAGCGCTGAACGAGGCCTTCGCAAGGACTTCCTTCCTGCACGGCGTTAACGCCGCCTACATCGAGGAGATGCAGGCGCTCTACGATCAGAACCCTGGTGCCGTCAGTGATGAGTGGCGGCTTTTCTTTGAAAGCCTCCAGGAAGAAAGAGGAACCGTAGAAGCCGAGGCGCAGGGCCCGTCGTGGGCAAAGCCGCTGGAGGAAATCGCTCAGGCGGGGAACGGAGAACTCCTTGCCGCCCTCACCGGGGACTACTACAGCGCCGAACAGCACATCCGAAACAAGCTTCAAGCGCGGGCACATGCGGCAGGGTTCGAGCTGTCGGTGGCCGCCTCCCTTCGGGCTACGCAAGACTCGATCCGCGCATTGATGCTCATTCGCGCTTACCGGGTCATGGGCCATCTCGTTGCCGACCTTGACCCGCTTGGCCTGACCGAGCGCAAAGTCCACAAGGAGCTCAAGCCAGAAACTTACGGTTTTACCGAGGCTGATCTTGACCGGCCCATCTTCATCGACAAGGTGCTTGGCCTCGAGACGGCGACCATCCGCCAAATCCTGAAGATCCTCCGCCGAACCTACTGCCGTCAGATCGGCGTCGAGTTCATGCACATCACCTCGCCGGTCCAGAAAGCCTGGATCCAGGAGCGCATCGAGGGCGAGGGCAAGGACATCAAATTCACCCCCGAAGGCCGCCGAGCCATCCTCGCCAAGCTGATCGAGGCGGAAACCTTCGAGAAATTCTGCGACATCAAGTACACGGGCACCAAGCGCTTCGGCCTTGAGGGCGGCGAATCGATGATCCCTGCCCTTGAGCAGATTATCAAGCGCGGTGGCCAGCTCGGCGTGAAGGAGATTGTGCTCGGCATGGCGCACCGTGGCCGGCTCAACGTGCTGGCCAACGTCATGGGCAAGCCCTACCGGGCGATCTTCAACGAGTTCAAGGGTGGCTCGTTCAAACCTGACGACGTCGAGGGCTCGGGCGACGTGAAGTACCACCTCGGCGCTTCGTCCGATCGTGTTTTCGACGGCAACTCGGTCCACCTCTCACTGACCGCCAACCCGTCCCACCTCGAGATCGTCGATCCGGTGGTGTTGGGCAAGGTGCGTGCGAAGCAGGACCAGCACGGCTGTCCCCCTAACGACCGCACCCCGGTCTTGCCTCTTCTCATCCACGGTGACGCGGCATTCGCCGGTCAGGGCGTCGTTGCCGAGTGCTTTGGGCTGTCGGGACTGAGGGGGCACCGCACCGGCGGGTCCATCCACTTTATTATCAATAACCAGATCGGCTTCACGACGAACCCGCGCTACTCACGTTCGTCGCCGTATTGCACCGACGTGGCGAAGATGGTCGAAGCGCCGATCTTCCACGTCAACGGCGACTACCCCGAGGCTGTCGTCCACGTCGCCCGGATCGCGACCGAGTTCCGCCAGCGGTTCCAGAAGCCGGTCGTCATCGACATGATCTGCTACCGGCGGCATGGTCACAACGAGAGCGATGAGCCGGCTTTCACTCAGCCGCTTATGTACAAGAAGATCCGCTCTCACCCGACTACGCTGGAAATCTACGCCAAGAAGCTCATCGAAGAAGGCGTGGTTACGGCGGAAGATGTCGAGGAGATGCGGGCGAACTTCCGCGCCAAGCTCGAGGAAGAGTATAAGGCCGCGGACACTTATCGTCCGAACAAGGCAGATTGGCTTGACGGCCGCTGGGCTGGTCTCAGCAATGCCGAAGGCGACTGGCGCGGCAACACCGGCGTCGATCTCGAGTTCCTGAAGGACGTCGGCCGGCGCATCACGACGATTCCTGCCGACTTCAACGCCCACAAGACAGTTCGCCGTCTTATTGAGCGCCGCCGGGAAATGATCGAGACCGGCGAGGGTATCGACTGGGCGATGGCGGAGCATCTCGCCTTCGGCACCCTTGTTGCCGAGGGATTCCCCGTCCGTCTTTCCGGTCAGGACGTCGAGCGCGGGACCTTCTCCCAGCGTCACGCCGTGCTCATCGATCAGGAGACGGAGCGCCGCTACACGCCGCTCAAGCACGTCTCCCCCGATCAGGCGAAGTTCGAGGTCATCAACTCGATGCTGTCGGAGGAGGCAGTCCTCGGCTTCGAGTACGGCTACAGCTTGGCCGAGCCGATGGCCCTCGTTTGCTGGGAGGCGCAGTTCGGCGACTTCGCCAACGGCGCGCAAGTGGTCATCGACCAGTTCGTCTCATCGGGCGAGCGCAAGTGGCTCAGAATGTCGGGCCTCGTGATGCTGCTGCCCCACGGCTACGAAGGCCAGGGGCCTGAGCATTCGTCAGCCCGCCTTGAGCGCTACCTGCAGCTTTCGGCCGAGGACAACTGGCAGGTCGCGAACTGCACGACGCCCGCGAACTACTTTCACATCCTGCGCCGCCAGCTGCATCGTAACTTCCGCAAGCCGCTGGTGCTGATGACGCCAAAATCTCTGCTCCGGCACAAGCGCGTTGTCTCCCACATCTCGGAGTTCGGCCCCGGCACGAGTTTCCATCGCATCCTTTGGGATGGCGCCGACCGGAGCCACGAGCGCTACGACGCTACGACCGTTCAGCTGAAGCCGGACAATGAAATCCGGCGCGTCGTACTCTGCACCGGCAAGGTCTATTACGACCTCTACGAGGCGCGGGAGCAGCTCGGCATCGACGATGTTTACCTGATGCGTGTCGAGCAGCTCTATCCGTTCCCGGCGCGTGCGCTGATGGCCGAACTTGCGCGTTTCCCGAACGCGGAGTTCGTCTGGTGCCAGGAAGAGCCGCGCAACATGGGCGCCTGGACTTACGTCGAACCCAACATCGAATGGGTTCTGCAGCACATTCGTGCCAAACACTTGCGGCCGCGCTACGTCGGCCGGGCGGCAGCGGCATCACCGGCCACGGGCCTGATGTCACGCCACCTGCAAGAACAGAAGGCGTTAGTAGAGGAAGCGCTCAAGCTTTGAACCCTGAGGGCATGACCGGCAGATAACAAGGGCCTGAGAAGAGACATGGCGATCGAGATTCGGGTGCCGTCGCTCGGCGAGAGCGTCACCGAGGCGACGGTGGGGCAGTGGTTCAAGAAGCCGGGCGATGCAGTTCAGGCGGATGAGGCCATCTGCGAACTGGAGACTGACAAGGTCACCGTCGAGGTCCCGGCTCCCGCCGCTGGCGTGCTGGAGGCCATCCAGGTGCAGCAGGGCGAGACGGTCGCCGTCGGCGCCGTTCTCGGCACGATCAGGGAGGGTGCCGCAGCGGCTGCAGCACCGACTGCCAAGGAAAAGGCCAAGCCAGCCGAGACCGAGGTCGCCGCTCAGGCCGCAAAGCCGGCCGCAGCTGCAGCGCCGGCCAAGGCCCCAGCCGAAGCCTCCGCCCCGGCAGCAGCAATGCCTCCTGCACCATCTGCTCGTAAGCTGATGGAGGAGAAGGGCCTTACGGCTGACCAGATCACCGGTTCAGGCCGCAGGGGCCAGATTCTCAAGGAAGACGTCCTTGCTGCCGCGCCAGCTGCGTCGGCCCCCCCTCAACGTCCCGCCACGACAGCGGAGACAATCGCATTCCCGGTCTCGCGTACGTTCTCCCCTGCGCCCCAAATGCGGGCACCTTCGCCGCCCAGCGATGCTGCGCGTGAAGAACGGGTGCGCATGACGCGGCTGCGCCAGACCATCGCGCGCCGCCTCAAGGAAGCGCAGAACACGGCGGCCATGCTGACGACGTTCAACGACGTCGACATGAGCGCCATCATGAACCTGCGCGCCCAATACAAGGATCTTTTCGAGAAGCGCCATGGCATCCGCCTCGGCTTTATGGGCTTCTTCGTGAAAGCGTGCGTGCAGGCGCTACGCGAGATCCCGGCTATCAACGCCGAGATCGACGGCGAGGACATCATCTACAAGAACTACTACCACATCGGCGTTGCGGTGAGCACGGACAAAGGCCTCGTCGTGCCGGTGGTGCGTGAGGCTGACCGGCTGTCGCTGGCCGAGATCGAGGCGCAGATCGCCGATTTCGGCCGTCGCGCGCGAGACGGGCGCCTGAGCATCGAGGAGATGCAGGGCGGCACGTTCTCGATCACCAACGGCGGTGTTTTCGGCTCGCTGCTTTCGACGCCGATCCTGAATGCGCCTCAGTCCGGCATCCTCGGCATGCACCGCATCGAGGAGCGCCCGGTCGTGCGCAACGGCCAGATCGTCGTTCGGCCGATGATGTACCTCGCCCTCAGCTACGATCACCGGATCGTCGACGGCAAGGAGGCCGTTACCTTCCTGGTGCGCGTGAAGGAATTGCTGGAGGATCCTCAGCGGCTGGTGCTGGAGCTTTAAGGACAGGGCGACGGCACGTCACGAACGCGCCGTCGCGAGTTCCGTCCTGAGAAACACGACCGCGACACGCGACATCGTTCGCCATTCAGCGGGCTGAAGTCTTTCGCCTGGCAGGCTGAGAACAACAGAGCAGACAAAGAATGACCTACGATCTCATTGTCATTGGCACCGGCCCGGGCGGGTACGTGTGCGCTATTCGCGCCGCTCAGCTCGGCATGAAGGTGGCCGTTGTCGAGAAGCGGTCCACGTTCGGCGGCACCTGCCTCAATGTTGGCTGCATGCCGTCCAAGGCCCTCCTGCATGCGTCCGAGGCCTACGCCGAGGCGTGCAATGGCTTTGCAGCCATGGGCATCAAGGTGAAGCCGGAGCTGGATCTCGCCCGTATGCACGCCTTCAAGGATGAGGGCGTGAAAGGTAACGTCGACGGTGTCGCGTTCCTGCTGAAGAAGAACAAGATCGACGCGCATCACGGCATGGGGCGCATCCTGGCTCCCGGCAAGGTCGAGGTGACCGCAGACGACGGCTCCAAGAAAGTTCTGGAAAGCAAGTCGATCGTCATCGCCACTGGCTCGGATGTGGCGCGGCTGCCCGGCATCGAAATCGACGAGAAGACCGTCGTTTCTTCGACGGGTGCACTCTCGCTGCCGAAGGTGCCGAAGCGGCTCGTCGTCATTGGCGCCGGCGTCATCGGCCTCGAGCTCGGCTCTGTCTGGCGCAGGCTGGGCAGCGAGGTGCTGGTGGTCGAATACCTCGACCGCATCGTCCCTGGCATCGACGGCGAAATCGCCCGCAACTTCCAGCGGATCCTCACCAAGCAGGGCTTCAAGTTCAAGCTCTCGAGCAAGGTGACGGGAGTGAAGAAGGCCAACGGCGCCCAACAGGTCACCATCGAGCCGGCCGCAGGCGGTCAGGCGGAAACGGTCGAGGCGGACGTCGTTCTGGTGTGCGTCGGCCGCGTTCCTTACACGGAAGGGCTGGGCCTGGAGGAGCTTGGCGTTCAGCTCGACAACAAGCGGCGGATCGTCGTAGACAGCCACTACCAGACGAATGTGCCCGGCATTTACGCGATCGGCGATGTGATCGCTGGCCCGATGCTCGCCCACAAGGCGGAGGAGGAGGGCGTCGCTGTCGCCGAGATTCTCGCCGGCCAAGCCGGCCACGTGAATTACGACGTGATCCCGAACGTAATCTACACGTTCCCGGAGGTCGCTTCCGTGGGCCGAACGGAGGAGGATCTGAAAGCGGCTGGCGTCCCGTACAAGGTCGGCAAGTTCCCATATACCGCAAACGGCCGCGCTAAGATCAACCGGACTACGGAAGGTCTGGTGAAGGTGCTGGCGCATGCCGAGACGGATCGTATTCTCGGCGTCCACATCATCGGCCCAAACGCCGGCGAGATGATCGCCGAAGCAGCTGTCATCATGGAGTTCGGCGGGGCGGCGGAGGATTTGGCGCGCACGTGCCATGCGCACCCGACCCTATCCGAGGCCGTCAAGGAAGCGGCGCTCGCCGTCGACAATCGGGCTATCCATATGTGACCGGGGCTTTGCCGCGGCGGCATTAGCCGCGGGCCCGCGGATGAGCCGCATCATAAACCGCGAGCAACCGCTCGCGGTTTACTTCTGTGTAGATCTGCGTCGTCGATAAGGACGCATGCCCCAGCAGCTCCTGGATTTGACGGAGATCGGCGCCAGCTGAGAGCAGATGCGTCGCGAACGAATGGCGAAGCGCGTGCGGTGTCGCCGTTTCCGGTAATCCAAGCGCTGATCGCACCCGCGCGATTGCAAGCTGAATAATCCGGGGTGACAGCGGACCACCTTTGGCGCCCAGGAATAACGGACCATCAGGTTCGAGCGGATACGGACAAAGTTGCCGATACCGTTCGATCGCAGAGATCGTGATGGGCAGCACCGGCACGACCCGTTCCTTGCCCCCCTTGCCGACAATGCGCAGTACATCGTTTTCGCGGGTGGGAGCCTCGTCCGCTTTCAGCCCCAGCGCTTCGGAGATTCGTAAACCCGATCCGTAAAGCAGCAGCAGAACCGCCGTATCACGGACCGAAATCCACTCCTCGTCACTCGCGACGCCGTCCGTGACCAGGACAGCTGCCTTCTCGACCGTCAGAGGCTTCGGCACGCCGTGCGGCACCTTCGGCCGCGCGACCGACAGCACAGCCCGGTTGCGCGCAATTTGTTCGTTTTCAAGCCAGCGGAAGAACGAGCGCAGGGCGGAGAGCGTACGCGCGAGCGAACGGTTCGACGCCTCTTGCCGACGGCGACTTGCGAGAAAACCGCGGAATGTTCGCGGCTCAAGGTGCTCGACGTCGGCCAAGCACGGCGAGCGCCCGAGTTGCAGCTGCCAGTAGGTCAAGAACTGCCGCAAATCACGGCCATACGATTCGCGCGTGTGGTCAGCGTAGCCGCGCTCCCTGCTGAGGTGATCGAGCCAGCGCGCCACCACGTTTTGCAGCAGATCCGAAAGCGGCAGCTCTTCCTGTGCCTTGAGTTTCTGCACGTCCCGTTTGTGCCTGATTGCTGCGACACCATTGGGATCTGTACGCGCGATCGTTAACCGACCATTAACGGTCCTGCGAGTGCAGCACTTATCCATCCGTTTTGCACGGATTCGCACAGTCGCGCACCAGCCGAATCAGCGTGACATGACTTCACCACCCAAATGCGCTACTTCATTTGGTTAATGCGGGCGGCGGGCGCGCAAAAATGTCTCTCTACGAGTCGCTAGAGGTTTTCGTCGGAGCGGGGGTGCTCGCCCTCGTGCCGGCGCTCGGCTGCCAAGTGCCGACGGGCGGCGCGCTGCAGGGCGCCGAATTCTCCGCGTTTCTCCGCTCACGCGGCGAAGGCGGGCCCATTGGCGATGTTCTCGACCGGCTGGCCCATCAGATCTGGCTCAGCCAGGACACGCGCGGCATCCCCATGCACGTCGCGCAGGAGCACGCGCGCAAGCTGGTGCCACTTCTCGACTCCTGCCGTCCGGACCCGGACGTTGTTAAAGCCGCCATCGACGGTCAGCACGCCGCGGGTCTGGCCGGCGCTGTCAGCCAGCTGGTCCAATTTCTCATCGCGCGGGCCAAGGACATCGGCGTCTGGCAGCTGCACGAGCGCATCGAAGACGTTTGCACCTTTTTGCTCGAGCAGCTTTTCGTGCAGCTGCTCAGTAATCCGCGTTTGCTGCGCGATCTTGCACCCTCTGCGAATGCGTTCTTCACTGACGCAGCCCCTCCTGCGTCCAGCATCGTCCCGACTGCGCAGGAACCGCCGCCCCTTCCTGAACTGCCTGGCCCTGCCCCGGCCAAGTCCGAGCCAGATTTCGCTGACCTGAAGGAGCGCTACGGTCTCTCGGACCGCGCCTTGCAGCGGTTTTCCGCCATTGCCGAGAAGCACCGCTCGTTGCCCGCGCGCCAAGGCTGGCAGGTCAATGAGCTTGCCCGATGGCTGGAGGAAACGCGCCAACAACTCCTGCGGCCCACGAACGAGCCAGCTGAAATCCGTCAACTGAAGGCGAAGGCCGCCGAGGCTCTGGTCAATGGCGACTTCGAAGCCGCAATGGAGCTGCTGAAGGAGGTGCGCCGCGCATTCCGCGAAGTCCGCCGTCGAACGGAGCAGCGCCTGCAGGAGGAACTCGAGCAGCTCCGCATGGAGCAGCATCAGGAAGCGCTGGCAACGGCTGACGTCGCCGAGCTTGCCATGGCGCGAATGGATTATCAGCAAGCCGCCGAGCTGTTCGAGGAAGCCGCGGATGGCGTGGGCAAGTCTGATCCTGCAGCGGCCCTGCGCTTCACACTGCGTCGCGCCGATGCTCTCTACTACGCCGGAGAGGAAAGCGGCAGCATTCCTCTGCTGCGGCAGGCTGTTAACGTGTATGCGAAAGCAGCGGAATGGGCCGGCGCCAACAACGATCCGCAGGGGCTGGCCTCCGCATCCCAGGGGCTCGGCAACACTCTGCTAGCGATCGCCGACCACGAACCATCGAAAACGGTTCTTGAACAGGCGAGCCTGGCTTTCCGTACAGCCCTCGAAGTGATGAGCCGTGAGAAAGATCCCCGCGTCTGGGCGCTTGCACGCGTCGGCCTTGGCAATGCGCTGGCCTCAATGTCAGAGGTTGGACAGGCTTCCGCGCTCACGCTGGAACAGGCGGCGGTCGCGTATCGAGGCGCGCTGGAAGTGTTTTCCCGCGAAACGGAGCCTTTGCGCTGGGCCGAAACGCGGCTCAACCTGTCGACCGTTCTCATCCGGCTTGGTGAGCTGAAAGACCGGCGGGAGAACTGGCTCGCCGCCGCAGCGGCCATCGTGCCGGCGCTCGAAGTGTTCGAAGCGCACGGCGCGACGGCACAGGCCGAAGCCGCCCGCCGCGCACTGAAAATGCTGCACAGCCGCTGGGATATGCTCGAACCGCCAACCGCGGCGGAGTGACAAGCAAAGGCGCGAGCCGCTGAAGCTCAGAGGATCTTCTGTCCGGTCTTCTCCCAGTCCGCCACGAACTGGCGAAGGCCGATGTCCGTGAGCGGATGCTTGACGAGCGCCTGAAGAACCGCCGGCGGAATGGTCGCCACGTCGGCACCAACCATGGCAGCCTGCTTCACGTGATTCACAGTGCGGATCGAGGCAGCAAGAATTTCCGTCGTCAGCTCCGGGTAGTTGTCGTAGATGACCCGGATTTCCCGGATGAGCTCCATGCCGTCCAGGCCTATGTCGTCCAGTCGACCGATGAACGGCGAAACGAAGGTCGCACCAGCCTTCGCAGCCAAAAGCGCCTGGTTCGCCGAGAAGCACAGCGTGACATTCACCATGTGCCCTTCAGCCGTCAGCGTGCGGCAGGCCCGGAGACCGTCCCAGGTGAGAGGCACCTTGATGCAAACGTTCTTGGCGATCCCGGCGAGCACGCGGCCTTCAGCGACCATACCTTCATAATCCGTCGCTGCGACTTCGGCGCTGACCGGGCCGGGGACGACCTCGCAGATCTCGCGAATGACCGTCTTGAAGTCCCGCCCCACCTTTGCCACCAGCGAAGGATTGGTGGTGACGCCGTCGAGCAGTCCGGTCGCCGCAAGTTCCTTGATGACAGCTACGTCCGCTGTATCGACGAAGAATTTCATTGATCAACTCCTGTTGCCCTTGGCTTGCCGCAAGGCTGGGCCAAGGCTAGTCGTTCCCGATCGGTTCTAATCTGCAGCGAGCCCCTTTGACCAGTCTGCTGGAACTCCATGACGACGTTTGCGGCGCTATGCGGCGCCTGCCGGTCGTTATTCCAGTCGCTCTGGACCAAACCTACGATTATCTCGCCCCGCCTGAGGTGGATATCGCTCCGGGCTCATTCGTCCTGGTGCCGTTCGGTCCCCAATACCGCATTGGCATCGTGTGGGACAGGGCGATCGGCTCCCAGCGAGAGGTTTCCCCGAAAAAGCTGAAAGCGCTGACGGAACGCCTTGACGTTCCGCCACTGCCGCAGATCTCGCTGCGGTTCGCCGAGTGGGTCGCCCGCTACACGCTCTCCCCCATCGGCATGGTCGCGCGCATGATGATGGGGACGCAGGCACTGTTCGAGCCCGCCAAACCGCGGTTCGGCGTCCGCATCGTCGAAGGCGCGCCGGAGCCGGCGCGCATGACCCCGGCCCGGAAGCGCGCACTTGAAATCGCCCGTGACGGGCAGTGTCGGGCCAAGTCGGCACTTGCGGCGGAGGCTGGCTGTAGCACCGCGGTTATCGAGGGGCTCATCGAGGCGGGCGTTCTGGTCGAGGTGGCTATTCCGGATAAACGCTTTCCGATGCCGATCCCCGACTACAAGACGCTCGAGTTTACCCCGGAACAGGAACGCGCGGCCTACGCGCTTCGCGCCGCTGTGGACGCCGGCAATTTCTCGGTCACCCTTCTCGATGGCGTAACCGGCTCAGGCAAGACGGAGGTCTATTTCGAAGCAGTAGCCCAGGCCCTAGTGCGGAAACGGCAGGTGCTCATCATGCTGCCGGAAATCGCACTGACGAGCCAGTTCCTGAGCCGGTTCGAAGGCCGCTTTGGCTGCCAACCCGTCGAATGGCATTCCGCATTGGCATCGAATGAGCGTGCGCGCGTTTGGCGGGCCGTCGCGTCGGGCGAAGCCCGCGTGGTGGTTGGCGCGCGCTCGGCCTTGTTCCTCCCCTATCGCGAGCTCGGCCTCATCG
Source organism: Hyphomicrobiaceae bacterium (assembly GCA_002919265.1). Classification (GTDB taxonomy): domain Bacteria; phylum Pseudomonadota; class Alphaproteobacteria; order Rhizobiales; family Hyphomicrobiaceae; genus ZC4RG25. The sequence goes on from PKEY01000079.1 coordinate 28,039, forward strand.
TGGTCGATGAGGAGCACGACCAGGGCTACAAGCAGGACGACCGCGTCCATTACCAGGCCCGCGACATGGCTGTCGTGCGCGGCAGCCTCGGCAAATGCGCGGTAGTCTTGGCCTCGGCGACTCCGTCGATCGAAACGCACGTCAATGCGCGGACAGGGCGCTATCGCCACCTCGTGCTGCCGGGCCGTTATTCCGGAACGGAGCTGCCACAGATCGAAGCGATCGATCTGCGCAAACATCCGCCGGAGAAAGGGCGCTGGCTGTCACCCCTGCTCGTCCAGGCCATCGAGGAAACGACCGCAAAGGGGCAGCAAACACTTTTATTCCTGAACCGCCGCGGATATGCGCCTCTTACGCTTTGCCGGACGTGCGGCACCCGCATCGAGTGTCCCCAGTGCTCGGCATGGCTCGTGGAGCATCGCTTCCGCCGGAAGCTGACTTGCCATCACTGCGGGTTCGCGCTGCCCGTTCCCGAGAAGTGTCCCAAATGCGGAGACGCCGACTCCCTTGTGGCCTGCGGCCCCGGGGTCGAGCGGATTGCCGAGGAAGTCTCCGAACGCTTCCCCAACGCGCGGCTGGCCTTGCTCTCCAGCGACCTGATCCCCAGCCTTACCGAAATGCGCAAGGTGATCGCCGCCATCGAGAACCAGGAAGTGGACATCATCATCGGCACGCAGATCGTCGCCAAGGGCCACCACTTCCCTGACCTCGCGACGGTCGGCGTCGTCGACGGCGATCTCGGCCTCGGGCAGGCAGACCCGCGGGCTGCCGAGCGCACTTTCCAGCTCCTGCACCAGGTAACGGGACGCGCCGGCCGATCTTTCGCACAAGGTCGCGGTTTCGTTCAGACCCACATGCCCGACCACCCGGTCATGCAGGCGATCATTTCCGGGGACCGGGAAGCCTTTCTTGACCGCGAAGTTGCGCAACGGCAGGCGGCCGGCATGCCACCATTCGGCCGTTTGGCCGCGCTCATTATATCAGCTCCACAAAAGGAAGTTGCGGAAGGGTATGCCCGCGAGGTCGTGCGCCGGGCACCACCTGCCGAGCGCATCGCGGTGCTGGGACCAGCCGAGGCGCCTTTGGCGATCATCCGTGGTCGGCACCGGTGGCGCATCTTGGTCAAGGCGCCTCGAGATATCGACGTGCAGGCTTACCTCCGCGCCTGGCTTTCGGCGACACCCGAACCCAAAGGAGATCTCCGGCTGGTCGTAGATATCGATCCGTACAACTTTCTTTAGGGCTACCGGTTCGCGCCGCCGGTAATTTATCTCAGAATGCGGCATTCAGCCGTACTCCGGCGGTTGATGGGCCGCCATTGCCGTGTTAGAGGGAACGCGGCTTCTGGGAGGGGGCGCGAAGCCGTCAAGGCGTGCCCTTTTCAGATCCACCTTCGCCCGAGCGGGTGACCGCCGCGGCCAATGCTCCCGATACCCTCAACCCAACGAGGCCGTTCGACGTGGCGACCGACGAACCAGTTATGGCAAGCGTAGCAGGCCGCTATGCTTCCGCACTTTTCGAGCTGGCTGAGGAGGAAAAGCAGCTCGAGCAGGTAGAAAAAGACCTGATTGAATTTCAGAAGCTTCTCGACGCCAGTGAGGATCTGAGGCGCCTGGTGCGCAGCCCGGTCTTCACAAGCGACGAGCAGCTTGCCGCCCTCACCGCAGTGCTTCAGAAAGTGGGCATTGAAGGGCTCGCGGCCAATTTCATCAAGCTGACGGCGCGCAACCGGCGCCTGTTCGTTCTTCCTGACATGATCAAGGCGTTCCGCGCCATGTGCGCGCGGGCCCGCGGCGAGATCGAGGCTGAAGTCGCGGCTGCCTTCCCACTTCAGGATGAGCAGGTGAATGAGTTGAAGGAAGCCCTGAAGGCATCTGTTGGCGGCAAGGAAGTTCGGGTGAATCTGCGGATCGATCCCGCACTCCTCGGCGGTCTCGTCGTCAAGATTGGCAGCCGGATGATCGATTCGTCGCTGCGCACAAAACTGAATTCACTCAAGATTCGTATGAAAGAGGTTGGCTGATGGACATCCGGGCCGCTGAGATCTCCGCAATTCTGAAGGAGCAGATCAAAAACTTCGGCAAGGAAGCCGAGGTTTCCGAAATCGGTCAGGTGCTGTCGGTCGGCGACGGCATCGCTCGCGTTTACGGCCTGGATAACGTTCAGGCCGGCGAGATGGTGGAGTTCCCGAACGGCATTCGGGGTATGGCCCTGAACCTGGAAGCCGACAACGTCGGTGTCGTTATCTTCGGCCCGGACAGCGGCATCAAGGAAGGCGACACCGTCAAGCGGACCGGTGCGATCGTCGAGGTTCCGGTTGGCAAGGAGCTCCTCGGCCGCGTCGTCGACGCCCTCGGCAATCCGATCGACGGGAAGGGTCCGATCAACGCGAAGGAGCGCCGGCGCGTGGACGTGAAGGCGCCCGGCATTCTGCCGCGCAAGTCGGTGCACGAACCGATGGCCACCGGTCTCAAGGCCATCGACGCACTCATCCCCATCGGCCGCGGTCAGCGCGAGCTCATCATCGGTGACCGTCAGACCGGTAAGACGGCGATCATTCTCGACACCTTCCTGAACCAGAAGCCACTGAACCAGGGCAACGACGAGTCGCAGAAGCTTTACTGCATCTACGTCGCCGTCGGTCAGAAGCGTTCGACGGTCGCCCAGTTCGTGAAGGTGCTGGAAGAGCGTGGCGCGCTCGAATACTCGATCGTCGTCGCAGCGACGGCCTCCGATCCGGCCCCCATGCAGTATCTGGCGCCGTTCGCCGGCTGCACCATGGGCGAATACTTTCGCGACAACGGCATGCACGCGGTGATCGCGTACGACGACCTGTCCAAGCAGGCCGTTGCTTACCGCCAGATGTCGCTGCTGCTCCGTCGTCCGCCCGGTCGCGAGGCTTATCCGGGTGACGTCTTCTACCTGCACTCGCGTCTCCTGGAGCGCGCGGCGAAGCTCAACGACCAGCACGGCGCTGGCTCTCTGACGGCTCTGCCCGTCATCGAGACACAGGCCAACGACGTGTCGGCGTACATTCCGACGAACGTCATTTCGATCACCGACGGTCAGATCTTCCTTGAGACGGACCTCTTCTATCAGGGCATTCGTCCGGCGGTGAACGTCGGTATTTCGGTGTCGCGCGTCGGCTCGGCTGCGCAGACGAAGGCCATGAAGCAGGTGGCGGGTCGCATTAAGGGTGAGCTCGCTCAGTACCGCGAAATGGCCGCCTTCGCACAGTTTGGCTCTGACCTCGATGCCACGACGCAGCGCCTGCTTGCCCGCGGCGCACGCCTCACTGAGCTCCTGAAGCAGCCCCAGTTCTCACCGCTCAAGATGGAAGAGCAGGTGGTGGTGATCTTCGCCGGTACGCGCGGTTATCTCGACCCGCTGCCTGTGAGCGCCGTTGGCCGCTTCGAGCAGGAGTTGCTCCGCATTATGCGCGATCAGCACGCGGATATCCTCGAGACAATCCGCACCGAGAAGGCGCTGTCGCCTGAGACGGAGAAGAAGCTGGTCGAGGCTATCGACAAGTTCGCCAAGGCTTTCACGCCGTAATTTCACAAAACCGTCGGCCGCTTGGGCTTGCCCCGGCGGCCGTTCATCGCAAGGAGCCGGGTGAGCGCCTTGCGGAAAAGCAACTGAGGCACCTTCGGTCATATTTCCCTGAACCCGGCTATGCGCCATCACAACGCCGGAGCAGCGGGATCGTAGCGAGGACGACGCGGCAACATGCCTAGCTTGAAGGATCTGAGAAATCGCATCGCTTCCGTGAAGGCGACGCGCAAGATCACCAGGGCCATGCAGATGGTTGCCGCTGCGAAGCTGCGCCGCGCGCAGGAAGCCGCGACCGCTGCGCGTCCCTATGCAGAGCGCATGGATCGCATTCTCGCCAACCTCAACCAGCGCATCACGAGCCGCGAAGGATTGTCCCCGCTGCTGGTCGGCACCGGCCGGGATCAGGTGCACCTCCTTGTCATAATGACCGCCGAGCGCGGTCTGTGCGGCGGTTTCAACGCCAACATCGCGCGTTTGGCGCGTCAGGACATCCAGCGGCTGCAGAGCGAAGGCAAGACCGTCAAGCTTCTGTTCGTTGGCCGCAAGGGTTATGACATCCTGCGTCGTGACTACGGGAAGCTGGTCGTCGACCGCGTCGATCTTCGGAACGTGCGCCAGCTTGGCTTTACTCACGCGCAGGAGATCGCGGACAAGATTCTGGCTCTCTTTGAAGCTGGCGAGTTTGACGTCTGCACCCTTTACTTCAGCGAGTTCAAATCGGTCATCTCGCAGAAGCCGACGGCCTTCCAGCTCATTCCAGCAAAGCTTCCGGAGGAGTCGGCTGCGGCGACCAACAACGCGGCGCAGGCCATTCAGGAGTATGAGCCGAGCGACGAGGAGATCATGACCTATCTCCTCACGCGCAACCTTGCGACTCAGGTTTTCCGCGGTCTGCTTGAGAACGCTGCCTCTGAGCAGGGCGCTCGGATGACGGCGATGGACAATGCCACCCGCAACGCCGGCGAAATGATCGACAAGCTGACGCTTAACTACAACCGCACGCGTCAGGCTATGATTACGAAGGAGCTGATCGAGATCATCTCGGGTGCGGAGGCGCTGTAGCCGTCACTTGGATAGCAGACATGGGGCAACCGGAGAGCACCATGACTGAAGAACTGAGCACTCTGGTGCTCGAACAACTGGGGCGAACAACGAGGACATCGCCTAGCTTCACGCCGTCAATTCAGAGCTTGCACGCATAGGGAACATCAATGGATAGGAAGAATGTCGGTCGCATCCGCCAGGTCATGGGTGCCGTTGTCGACGTGCAGTTCGAGGGTGAGCTGCCGGCAATTTTGAACGCGCTTGAAACGAACAACCATGGCAACCGCCTCGTTCTCGAGGTCGCCCAGCATCTTGGCGAGAACACGGTCCGCACTATCGCCATGGACTCGACCGACGGTCTGGTTCGCGGTCAGGAAGTGATCGACACGGGCCGTCCTATCGCTGTTCCGGTCGGTGAGGCCACGCTTGGCCGCATCATGAACGTGATCGGCGAGGCGGTTGATGAGGCCGGCCCGATCGAGGGTGTCGAGCTTCGCCCCATCCACCAGCCGGCCCCGTCTTACGTCGAGCAGTCGACGGAGGCGCAGATTCTCGTCACCGGCATCAAGGTCGTCGACCTGCTGGCGCCCTACGCCAAGGGCGGCAAGATCGGCCTGTTCGGCGGCGCCGGCGTCGGCAAGACCGTGCTCATCATGGAGCTCATCAACAACGTCGCGAAGGCGCACGGCGGTTATTCGGTGTTCGCCGGCGTGGGTGAGCGTACCCGCGAGGGTAACGACCTCTACCACGAGATGATTGAGTCCGGCGTGAACAAGGATCCGCACAAGCACGGAACCGCCGCCGGCTCCAAGTGCGCCCTGGTTTATGGTCAGATGAACGAGCCGCCGGGCGCCCGTGCCCGCGTCGCGCTCACGGGTCTGACGGTCGCCGAGTACTTCCGCGACCAGGGTCAGGACGTGCTGTTCTTCGTCGACAACATCTTCCGCTTCACGCAGGCGGGTTCGGAGGTGTCGGCTCTGCTGGGCCGTATCCCCTCGGCCGTCGGTTACCAGCCGACACTGGCCACTGACATGGGTGCCCTGCAGGAGCGCATTACCACCACGCAGAAGGGCTCGATCACCTCGGTGCAGGCCATTTACGTGCCTGCCGACGACCTGACCGACCCGGCGCCGGCGACCTCGTTCGCCCACCTTGACGCTACGACGGTGCTTTCGCGCGCCATCGCCGAGAAGGGCATCTATCCGGCCGTTGACCCGCTCGACTCCACGTCGCGCATGCTCGACCCGCGCATCGTCGGCGAGGAGCACTATCAGGTTGCGCGTCAGGTGCAGGCCATCCTGCAACGGTACAAGGCGCTCCAGGACATTATCGCCATTCTCGGCATGGACGAGCTCAGCGAAGAGGATAAGCTGATCGTGGCGCGTGCCCGTAAGATCGAGCGCTTCCTATCGCAGCCGTTCCACGTCGCCGAGGTGTTCACTGGCACGCCCGGCAAGTTCGTGAACTTGCAGGACACCATCAAGGGCTTCAAAGGCCTGTGCAACGGCGACTACGACCACCTGCCGGAGCAAGCGTTCTACATGGTCGGCACGATCGAGGAAGCGATCGCGAAGGCCGAGCAACTCGCAGCGGCCGCCTAAGCGGCCAGAAGAGGTCATATGGCACAAGATGCGGCGACAAGCGGCCGGTTCGGCACCTGCTGCACCGAGCTTCGAGAAGTGATGGCAGGCGAGGATTTTGAGCCGCTTGTCACCGAAGGTGACGATGGGGTTCTGTACTTCGCTGTCGGGCTCGTCGATTTGGAAGAGGATGAGCCGGGCATGGTAGACCATCCCCTGTACTTCTGCCCGTTCTGCGGCACACGCCTGCAAACGGAAGAGGAGGTACAGGCGAAGTCTGAAGCGAACGACGAAGACGACGAGTGAGCACCGCACTGCGTGCTCGCCGCCTCGAGAAAGCGGGGCTGAGGAAGGAACATGGCTGATACGTTCAAGTTCGAGCTGGTGAGCCCGGAGCGCGTGCTCCTGTCCGAAGATGCGGAGCAGGTGGTTCTGCCGGGTGTGCAGGGAGACTTTGCAGTCCTGCCCAACCACGCCCCCATGTTGTCCACGCTTCGGCCGGGTATTCTCGAGGTGCAACTGCCCAGCGGGTCGCGCCGCATCTTCGTGAAAGGCGGCTTTGCTGAGGTCGAGCCAGATCGCCTGACGGTGCTGGCCCAGACGGCGTTTGATGCGGGTGCATCGACGGCGGCAGCTTCCATCACCGCCGAGCTCGAGGCCGCCCAGGCTGAGCTGGATGCGGCCAAGGATGATGAGGCCCGCTTCATGGCCCAGGAGGCCGTGGACAAACTACGCTCGTTGCAGTCTGGCCGCGCCTAAGCGAACCACTTCTCCGCTTTCGACAAGAGTTTCAAACCCGCCTTCGTGGCGGGTTTGTCGTCTTCAGGCCGGTTGAAGGAGCTGCGAGAACTCTCGAAGAACCTTTTCGTAGACTGGCCGCCGATACGATATCGCCAGCTCGATAACTTCCTCTGGGCTGGCCCAGCGCCAATCCTTGAATTCACGCTTTCGGCCCTTGGTCTTGAGCGAGATTTCGCTGTCCTCCCCAAGGAACCGCATGGCGACCCAACGCTGTCGCTGACCGCGATACTGCCCCTTCAGGGCAACTCCGATGAGGTCGTCGGGAAGCTCCCAGGTGAGCCAGTCTGTGATTTCGCCGACAATTTCGATGGATCGGACGCCGGTTTCTTCCTTCAGCTCGCGCAGAGCTGCTTCGCGCGCTGTCTCACCGTCGCGAATTCCGCCTTGAGGCATCTGCCACACTGGCGGTGCATCCCGCGGCAACCATTTTGGTCGGCGACGACCAATCCAGATATGCCCATTCTTGTTGATGAGCATGATGCCGACCACGCGGCGATAAGGCAGATCCCATCGATCAACTGGCCGCCGACGACCCACGAGTCTCGCTCTCCCTGTGTGCAGGCGGCAATTGCATGAGCGGGAACTGGTCTAGACCGAGGACACCTGCCCGCCCAGCAGGGGGGCGAAAGTGGCGATCACGTTGGAATAGACATCCCGCTTGAAAGGAACGGTAAGCGCGGGCAGTTCGTTCAGGTCCGCCCAACGCCAGGCTTCGAACTCGATTTGATGCCCCGGCGGGGGAATGAGGTTCACCTCGGAGTCGTCACCGAGGAACCGAACAAGAAACCACTTCTGTCGCTGCCCCCGCCAACGGCCTCCCCAGGCCTTGCCAATTAGGCTCGGCGGCAAATCATACATCAGCCATTCGGGGTGCTCCGCGATGATCTCGGCACTGCGAACGCCGGTTTCTTCCATCAACTCGCGGAGAGCGGCCTGCCGGGGATCCTCGTCAGGGTCGATTCCGCCCTGCGGCATCTGCCACCAGGTGCCTGGTCCTTCCGGCTCGTTCGGAGCGTCTGCGCGGCGTCCGATCCACACCTGCGCGCGCTGGTTCACCAGCATGATGCCAACGCAAGGCCGATAGCTTTCGATCGGATAGCTTGTCATCAACGTGCTCCTGCGCGCAGATGCCGTCGCACAATAGATTTAGTTTGCATCTCGACCGCCACCATTGGCGGCCAAATACAATCTATCAAGTGGCTGGAAAAAATGATGGCATCCGTGGCGAGTGCCCACGGATTCCCTAAGATAAGGAAACGCAGGTCGTCTGCGGCTCACCGCGTCGGCACTGGCTTCTCGCCCCTGTAGTCGTAGAAGCCCCGCTGCGTCTTACGGCCAAGCCAGCCGGCTTCCACATACTTCACCAGCAGCGGACAGGGGCGGTACTTGGAGTCGGCAAGCCCTTCGTAAAGCACCTGCATTACGGACAGGCAGGTGTCGAGACCGATGAAATCCGCGAGTTCGAGCGGCCCCATTGGGTGATTGGCACCGAGCCGCATGGCCTTGTCGATCGCCTCGACCGTGCCGACGCCCTCGTAAAGAGTGTAAACGGCCTCGTTGATCATCGGCAGCAGAATGCGGTTGACGATAAAGGCCGGGAAGTCCTCGGCGACTGCGATGGTCTTGCCCAGTGACTCCACGAACTCCCGCGCCGTCGCGAAGGTGTCATCCTCCGTCGCTATACCCCGGATCAGCTCCACGAGCTGCATCACCGGCACGGGGTTCATGAAGTGCATGCCGATGAACCGTTCGGGGCGCTTTGTGATCGACGCCAGACGGGTAATCGAAATGGACGATGTGTTCGAAGCGACGATCGCATCGGGCTTCACCTTGGGGGAAAGCTCGGTGAAGATCTTGCGCTTGACGCTCTCGTCCTCCGTGGCCGCTTCGATGACCAGGTCGCAATCCGCGAAGGCATCGTAATCGGGCGCGTAGGAAATTCGCTGGAGGGCAGCTTGCTTGTCGGCCACCGTGATGATGCCGCGCGCAATCTGCCGGTCCATATTGCGCCCTATGGTTTCAATCGCCTTGTCGACGGCTTCCTTGGTCAGGTCCGTCAAAAGGACATCATAGCCCGCGAGCGCAACAACGTGGGCAATGCCGCTGCCCATCTGACCAGCGCCGATTACCCCCACCTTCTTGATGGCCACCGCATTAGCTCCTGGCATCGACTGTTACTCGCTTACTCGAGCGGTCGTGAGACCCACGCTCGTCTCGGTTGCCCCTAGTCTCTTTCTCAGTTTACCGCCTTCTTGGCGTACCCGGCCTTTTCCAGTTCCGCCTCAAGCTCGGGAAGCGCCTGGAAGAGGTCTGCCACAAGGCCGTAATCAGCCACCTGGAAGATCGGAGCCTCGCCATCCTTATTGATGGCGACGATCACCTTCGAGTCCTTCATACCAGCGAGGTGCTGGATGGCACCGGAAATGCCGACAGCAACGTAAAGCTCTGGAGCCACGACCTTGCCCGTCTGGCCGACTTGTAGATCGTTCGGTGCGTAGCCGGCGTCGACAGCCGCGCGGCTCGCGCCCATCGCTGCTCCCAGTCGATCCGCGATCGGCTCGATGTACTTCTTGAAGTTCTCAGCAGATTGAAGCCCGCGGCCACCGGAGATGACGATCCTCGCGGAGGTCAGCTCAGGCCGATCAGACTTGGCGATCTCTGCCCGCTCGAATGCAGAAAGCCCGACAGGGTCGGGCGCGGAAATCGTCTCAATAGTTGCTGAACCGCCTTCCGGAGCTGCTGCGAAGGCCGCCGTACGTACCGTGACAACTTTCTTGGCGTCAGTCGCCTGAACGGTTTGGATGGCGTTACCGGCGTAGATCGGGCGCTCGAACGTGTCAGGCGATTTCACCGCCGTGATGTCGGAAATCTGCATGACATCGAGCATCGCGGCGACCCGCGGAAGCAAATTTTTGCCGCGCGCCGTAGAAGCAGCGACCAGCGCATCGTAGTTCGCCATCAGCGGAACGATCAGCGCCGTCATCTCCTCGGCCAGCTGATGGGCAAGATGAGGAGCATCAGCCACCAGAACCTTGGTAACGCCCTGGATCTTGGCCGCCTGCTCAGCAGCGGCCCGGCAGTTCGCGCCGGCAACGAGAACGTGAACCTCGCCCCCGAGTGCAGCTGCCGCCGTTACCGCTTTGGCCGTCGCCGAGTTCAACGCCTCGTTGGTATGTTCCGCAACAACTAGGGCCGTCATTAGATAACCCCCGCTTCCGTTCTCAGTTTTTCGACCAGCTCAGCCACGCTCGAGACCTTGACACCGGCCTTGCGGGCTGGCGGTTCGGCCGTTTTCAGCACTTTCAGGCGCGGAGCCAGGTCGACGCCAAAGTCCGCGGCCCTCTTGACGTCCAGCGGCTTCTTCTTCGCCTTCATGATGTTGGGCAGAGAAGCGTAGCGCGGCTCGTTGAGACGCAGATCGGTGGTAACGACGGCCGGCATCTTGAGCTTCAACGTCTCGAGACCGCCATCGACCTCGCGAGTGACGAACGCTGAGTCACCCTCGATGACAACCTTGGACGCGAAGGTCGCTTGCGGCCAGCCAAGGAGAGCCGCCAACATCTGGCCCGTCTGGTTGCAGTCGTCGTCGATGGCCTGCTTCCCGAGGATGACGAGACCCGGCTGCTCTTCCGCCACGACCGCCTTCAGCAGCTTGGCAACAGCAAGAGGTTCGACAGTCGCGCCTTCGTCGGTCTCGATGAGGATGCCCCGGTCGGCACCCATGGCGAGAGCGGTGCGGATAGTCTCTTGCGCCTTCGACGGGCCGATCGAAACCACTACGATTTCGCTGGCAGCGCCCTTCTCCTTCAGACGGATCGCCTCTTCGACCGCGATCTCGTCAAAAGGATTCATGGACATCTTGACGTTCGCCAGCTCAACCCCCGAGCCGTCCGGCTTCACCCGGATCTTCACATTGAAGTCAACCACGCGCTTGACCGGCACGAGGATTTTCATTTCCGAACTCTCCCGAGCGTTCCAGTGATCGCGAATTCAGCGACGGCATATAGCCAGCACGCAAGCGGCTTCCGCAACGGTCAATTGCGGGACGATCTGTCTCGCCTCCCGAAACGACGTGACGTGGGCGAAAGTCCTTCGCACGTGCGAAAAGGCAACGTATGCCCAGGTTTTCGGCAAGTCAATCATTCGCTTGGCGTCGTGTTCCGCGCAGCTATTCAGTTTGCTCAGCTCTGCTATGCAATGCCGCGGTCAAAAAGCGGCACTCCCGGGCGCCGCATGAAGAGGACCAGCACCGCTCCCGCGAGGATGCCGCCGACGTGCGCCCACCACGCCACTGGCCCAGTTTCCGGCACCAGCACCATGACGAATTGGGTGAGAATCCAGGCGCCCAAAGCGAATGCCGCTGAAATCTGGATCGGAATGAAGCGCAAGATCAGTATCCAAACGCGCACTTTGGGATGCAGCATCAGGTAGGCAGCGACGACGCCCGCCACGGCACCACTGGCACCAATAAGCGGCGCCTCCGACGACGGGAGCATCAAGGCGTGCACTAGTCCGGCGATAGCGCCGCAGGCCAAGTAAAAGATCAGAAATCGGAAATGCCCGAGGGCATCCTCGACATTGTCGCCGAAAACCCAGAGGAAGACCATGTTTCCAGCGAGGTGAAGAATATCCCCGTGAAAGAACATGTATGAAAGGAGGGTGAGCCGCTCGGGTATCGCGATCTGATTAGGCCCAGCGAACCCACCTTGGCCTACAGCTCCGGCGCCCAGAAGGTCACTAGGAATAAGGGCGAAGCCGAAAATGACCTGCTGCGGGAGGGTTGTCACCTCTAGAATAAAAACGAAGATGTTTATTAAGATGAGGCTTACCGTGACAGCCTGAAATCGGATCGAGCGCAGAGGATTTTGATCGTAAACCGGAATAAACACGCGCTCGCCCCCTAAAGGCTGTTCAAGCAGAATTGGCAGTGATCTTTGCTAATTTGATCTACCTATTCTGTCCAGGAACCCAAAGCACATCACTTTTGCCGCGATCGTTAGCGTATCGGCTAGCCACAAAAAGAAGGTCCGACAGCCGATTGACGTATTGCAACGCAACGTCGCTGATTTCCTCGTTGGGATCTGCGGACAGCGTGACCAGAAGCCGTTCGGCTCGCCGGCAAATCGTACGAGCCAGGTGAAGGGCCGCTGCTGCAGGCGAACCACCCGGCAGCACAAACGAGCGCAAAGGTTGCAGCTCCGAATTGAGTTCGTCGATCTCTTCCTCCAGCCGCCTAACCTGTTCCGGAGTGATGGTCAGCCGCTCCCCGCGCTTTGAAGCCTTCGCGCTGTTTGGGGGCGTACTCAGCTCAGCGCCAAGATCGAACAGATCGTTCTGAATCCTCGCAAGCTTTGCATCAAGGCCCGGATACGCGCCCGCCAGATATACGCGCGCCAAGCCAATAGCCGCGTTCGTTTCGTCGATGGTGCCGTAGGCAGCAACTCTTGTGCTGTCCTTGCGGACCCGCTCACCCGTGCTGAGCGCGGTCGTGCCGTCGTCACCCGTGCGGGTGTAGATTTTGTTCAGGACGACCATGGTCTGCCTCGCCGACTGCCGATTGTTTCGACACTAACTGCGCGACCCTGTGGGTCAAGCGCGGCAGGGCAACGATCAACGGGTCAGGTAGACCGTGATCATGATGATCACGATGGCCACGAACTGCAGGCCCACGCGCCAGCGCATCAGCTTCTGGCTCGTGTTCGAGTTGCGTGTACGCATCAGGTTGACGAGACCAAGGACCAGGACGATCAAAACCGCTACCGGTGCCAGGATCGTCAGGAAATAAAAAACCTCATTCATTTACTCTGCTCCGATCTGGCCCGGCGGACACTGGGATCTCAGGACGTACCGAGCGCGTGGGAAACACGAAGGTTCCTAATTGGTCGCACCAGTCGCGTGTATTATGATACTGCGTGCCATACCAGAATTGCCGTATTCCCCCGTCACGCTTTGGGGTGCGGCATTCGAGGCGATGGCCGCGCCTTCTGGTCTAGCAGGACCGCAGGAGGCGGGACAGGGGTAGATGCGGGCTTCAAGCCGAAATGAAACAGCGGCCGCGCGCCGCAGTGGGTTTTCCGGCAGGCAGGCGCCTGTCCTTTGCCTTGCGCTCGCGGCAACGCTGTCGATTACCAGCCCCGCTATTTCGCAAAACCAGCTTCAAAACGCCGCCAAGCAACGGCTTGAGCAGAATCAGCAGCGCCTAAAGGAAGCTGAGCAGCGGGAAAAGCAGTTGAAGGCCGATCTCGCCGCCATTGAGGCCGAACGGGCCCGGCTTAACGAGCAGCTTCAGGCAGCAGCTCAGAGCGTTCAGCTCAGCGAAGCACAATTAACGACTATAGAAGCTCGTCGCGACGCCCTGCTTGAGAAGCAGAAGCAGCACCAGGAAGCGCTCCAGAAGCGCCACAGCTCCATCAGCAACCTGCTCGCGGCGATGCAGCGGATGGGCCGCAACCCGCCGCCCGTCATCATCACCCGGCGGGAAGACGCGCTGGAGATGGTGCGTAGCGCCATGCTGCTCGGCCGGGCCATTCCGAGCCTCCAGTCTGAGGTGCAGGACCTGGTGGCTCGCCTGCAGGAGCTCGATGCGGTCCTCAAGCAGATCGCAGAGGAGCGGCAGAAAATCGAGGAAGAGACTCAGCGTCTCAAGGCGGCCCAAACCCGGCTTGCCATGCTCATGGAAGAGAAGAAGCACTCGCTGAGCGAGCGGCAGTCTCAGCTCGAAGAAGTGCGCCGGGAAGCCGAACGAATTTCCAAGTCGGTTAACGACATCGGCGAGCTTATCTCCGCTCTGGACCAAACGGTGGCCGAAAAGACGGGCCTCGGCACATATCAGAACCAGCTAGCGAAGGAAAAAGCGCAGCAAAAACAGGACGAAACGGAAGTTGCGGTCGTCCTCGCCCCCGAGGGGCCGCTTGCCGGCCCACCAGGCCGAATGAAACCAGCGATTCCTTTCCATCTGGCCAAGGGCAAACTCCCGCTGCCGGCGCAGGGCAGGATTGCGGTGTCGTTCGGAGAAACGACATCGAACGGCCGCAAGTCGCAAGGCATTGTTATTCAGACCCGGCACGGGGCGCAGGTTACATCCCCGACTGATGGATGGGTCGTTTACGCAGGTGAGTTCCGCAGTTACCGGCAACTCTTGATAATAAATGCCGGTGGTGGCTACCATGTATTACTTGCCGGACTCTCCCATATAGACGTGCAGGTGGGCCAGTTTCTACTTGCTGGCGAGCCTGTAGGAACAATGAGCGTTACGCCAGGTGGGCAATCGACGGATAACGCCCCGGTATTATACGTCGAGTTTCGGAAGGAGGGTCGCCCGATAGACCCCGCCCCTTGGTGGTATCAGGGGCAGCAGATTAGGGTGCAGGGATAAGGCACAAGAACATGCGCAGGACCCAATTCGCATTCTGGACCTTCTTGCTGATGGCCGGCCTGGCCGGCCTGACGACTGTGGTGAACGTCAGCCAGACCTATTCGGCGTCGTCACCCAACTCTGAGATCTACCGTCAGCTTGATCTTTTCGGCGATGTTCTCGAGCGCGTGCGCTCAGACTACGTCGAGAAGCCTGACGACACCATGCTGATCGAGGCGGCGATCAATGGGATGCTGGCCGCACTCGACCCTCACTCAGCTTACCTGAGCCCCAAGAACTTCCGCGATATGCAGGTGCAGACTCGCGGCGAGTTCGGTGGCCTCGGCATTGAGGTCACGATGGAGAACGGGGTCGTCAAGGTTGTCGCTCCCATTGATGGCACGCCGGCTCACAAGGCCGGCATTCAGGCCAATGACCTCATTACCCACCTGGACGGCGAGCAGATCGTCGGTCTGACGCTGGAGCAGGCCGTCGAGAAGATGCGCGGTCCCGAGAACACCCCGATCACGCTGACCATCGTGCGGAAGGGTCGGGATGAGCCGTTCGACGTCACGATCGTGCGTGACATCATCCGCATCAGCGCCGTGAAGTCGCGGCTCGAGGCCGACGATCAGGTCGCGTACATCAAGATCACGACCTTTAACGAGCAGACACATAGCAATCTGGTCAAGGCGGTCGATGAGCTGAAGAAGAAGGCCGGCAACAAGCTCAAGGGCTACATCGTCGACCTTCGCAATAACCCAGGCGGTCTGCTTGATCAGGCGGTCGCGGTGTCGGATGCGTTCCTCGACAAGGGCGTCATCGTTCTGACGAAGGGCCGCAACCTTGAGGAGACGCAGCGCAGCCAGGCCCGGCCCGGTGACATCACCGACGGCAAGAAGATCGTCGTGCTCGTGAACGGCGGCTCGGCTTCCGCGTCTGAGATCGTTGCCGGTGCCCTGCAGGACCACAAGCGCGCTACGATCATTGGCACGAGAACCTTCGGCAAGGGCTCCGTCCAAACGATCATTCCACTCGGCAGCAACGGTGCCATCCGCCTGACAACGGCGCGGTACTACACGCCGTCCGGCCGGTCGATCCAGGCCCAGGGCATCGACCCGGATATCGTTGTCGAGCAGGAATTGCCGCCTGAGCTGCAGGGCAAAGAAGTTGCCAAACCGCGGGGCGAGGCGAGCCTCCGTGGCCACCTCAAACCCGACAAGGAGGGCGTGAAGGAAGAGTCTGGCTCGTCAGCCTACGTGCCGGCCGAGCCGGAGAAAGACAAGCAGCTCCAGTACGCCATCTCGCTCTTGCTGGGTAAGGTTGCAGCTTCGACCGAGAAGCCGAGCGAGGCCCAGCAGGAGAAGGTACCGAACTAAGGTGAAGCAAGCGGGTCGGATGCCCGGCCCGCAGTAGGGTTCCTGCGCATTTCTTGAACTTGACGGGGCGCCCCTAGGGAGGCGCCCCAACTTCTTTCGGCTCCGACTAGGTTATCCGAGACGTAGGTCGCCTATATCAGCGAGCGACTGCGAGCCCCCACCAAGCCCTCCGGGCGGCGGAAAACTGGCGACGCCAGCCCAGAGTCCGAATAGCCAGTGCGCGCCCCTTTGGGCGAGAAAGCCAGAGAAAGAAAAGGCAGCTTACGGCCCATTTAGTAGCTTCACTGCCGCCGATGAGGCCGCGCCTGTGAGGATGCACGGCACGCCGATAGCGGCGGCCCCCAGCGCGCTGGCCACGACACAACCCACGGCCACGGCCGTGCTGCCCCAATAGGCAACCTTGGCCCACGGATTGTTGACCTGCGGGCCGGTGCGCTTCACTTCCTCGATGGCGGCCACAGCGTCCTTGCGGATCTTGTTCGTTTCGAAGGTCTCAGCCGCTTCAACGATCTCCGCCAGCGCCTTGCGAACTGACTCCGGATGGTTCCGCAGGTGCCGCTGCTCGCGCAGGAAATCGAGTAGCTCCTTGTCGCGCGAAGCATTATCGGCAAGCGTCCATTTGGCCACACTGCCGACCGTCAGGCGATTGAGGTCGCTTTTATCGCCCGCCCATTTGAGGGCCTGGACGATCCGATACACCGGCTCAAGCGAGCCCGTCGCAAAATAGTAACCCCAAAGTGTGTCGATCGGCGCCGGGCCGCTGTCCAGCGGCAGGTTGTGGAGAACGGGAGCCTTGTCCCGCAGGTAGCTGTCGATCATCACTTTCCGGGCCGGCATCCGCTCGGAAAACGCGATGAGCAGCGTTTTCCAGTTCGGCAGGCCACTATACGCGATCGCCTTGATGATCGCGGCCTGGTCCTCGGGCGGCATGGGGAACATGCCAGTGATCAGTTTTTCCGCCATGCCCGGGTTGGAGCCCAGCACGCCCGCCATGAAGCCCACGTACACGCCGGCGGCATCCTGATCCCGGAACAGCCCCAGCCGGCTCATGGCCTTCACCGCGGCAGGAAGCTTCTTGGGCTGAGGTTCGAGACGGTAGTCGTTAATCCACTGAAGGATCTGCTCGTGCGAACTGAACTGGCCGTTGGGTCTGGCTGCCCAGGCCGGCTGTGCCGCAAGCACGGCGAGCAGCACGATAAGTCCGGCACCGATAGAACGCATGACTACCTCCGAAAACGCGGGGTACGGAAACTGAGCCTCTTGGTGGGCCCATGTATGCCAGTCGGTTAACCAGCCCGCGCGTCGATTTCATGGCAGCATCAGCAACTCGATTTACCAACAACCCGTCCGCCCTCTGAGGTCGTGGATTTTTGACCTGCCGGCCCGAGGCGAATATGTCGTTGCCGGAACGAGGGGGAATTTGCCGATGGCGCCAGAGCAAGCCGAAGACGCCACATCGTTACCGCTGACGTCGGATGAAACGCCTGCCGAAGCGGCCGCGGCTGCCCGCGAGCGCCGTTCGCCAGCGGATGCAACTCCCTCAATGGCGCAGTACCTCGAAATCAAAGCCGCCAATCCGGATTGTTTGCTCTGGTATCGGATGGGCGACTTCTATGAGCTGTTCTTCGAGGACGCGGTGGTGGCGTCACAAGCGCTCGGCATCGTGCTAACCAAACGCGGCAAGCACCTGGGCGAAGACATCCCCATGTGCGGCGTGCCCGTGGCGCGGGCGGACGAGTACCTTCAGCGGCTGATCAAGCAAGGCTACCGCGTTGCCGTCTGCGAGCAGCTCGAGGACCCTGCCGAGGCGCGGAAACGCGGCTCGAAGGCTGTCGTCCGCCGTGACGTTGTTCGCCTCGTAACACCTGGAACGCTGACGGAGGACACGCTTCTTGATGCCAAGGCGCGAAACTACCTCACCGCCTTGCATATCCCTCAAACAGGTGCCGGCGGAAAGGATGAGCAGATAGCCGCCCTTGCCTCGCTCGACATCTCCACGGGCGAGTTCGAGATCGGATCGATTCCGCTGGCAGACTTGCCGGGTGAACTTGCCCGCCTTCAACCCAGCGAGATCATCGCCGTCGATCCCGTTCTTGTTGATCCCGCCATCAAGCGCTGGATTGACGTTGTCGGCGCTGCCACCACGCCTGTCGCCGGCCCGACGTTCGACAGCATCTCCGGCGAGCACACGCTGAAGGAACGGCTTGGCGTCGCCGACTTGGCGGCGTTCGGCAGCTTCACCCGTCCCGAGCTGGCAGCAGCGGGCGCACTTCTCAAGTACGTCGAGCTCACGCAAATCGGCCGGCAGCCAGTAATCCGCCCACCCCGCAAGAGCGGCCCGGCCAACATCATGGTCATCGATGCAGCGACCAGAGCGAGTTTGGAGATCGTGCGCAGTGCCTCAGGAGGCCGGCAGGGCAGCTTGCTGGCGGCCATAGACCGTACCGTGACAGGCCCCGGAGCCCGCGAGCTGAGCGCCCGCCTCGCCAGCCCTTTGCGCGACCCCAAAGCCATCGCGGCCCGGCTGGACGCGGTCTCCTATCTTCTGGAGCGTGACCGACTTCGCGAGGAAGTCCGCAACGCCTTGCGCGGAGCGCCGGACGTTGCGCGCGCGGTTTCGCGTCTTGCCTTCCAGAGAGGCGGCCCCAATGACCTCGCAGCCATTCGTGACGGACTCGACGCGGCCGCCCAAACTGCAGCGCTGCTCGACCGCTCAGCAGACGGCATCGGCCTGCCGGAAGAGCTTGAGTCGATCCGTGCCCGTCTCGGAACCACCGAGACCGCAAACCTCGCGCAGTCGCTGACCAGAGCGCTCGTGGATGCGCCTCCGCCGCACCGGCGCGACGGCGGCTTTGTCCGCGATGGTTATCGTGCGGACCTCGACGAAGCCCGCCGGCTCCGGGATGACAGCCGCAAGGTGATGGCAGAGCTCGAGGCCCGCTACGTGGCGGAAACCGGCATCAAGACACTCAAGATCCGGCACAACAACGTGCTTGGCTATTACGTTGAAGTCGGCGCGGCGAGCGCGAAACCGCTCATGGCTCCGCCCCATTCGGAAACATTCCGCCATCGCCAGACGCTCGCCAACGCCATCCGATTCACCACGCAGGAGCTGGTTGAAACCGAAGGAAAGATCGCCTCGGCGGCAGAACGGGCGCTGGCCATCGAGCAGGAGGTTTTCACCGAGCTCGCGGAGGGGGCGAAGGCACTCGAGCAAACGCTTTTTGACGTCGCCGCTGCGCTGGCCGAGCTCGACCATTACGCCGGCCTTGCCGAGCTCGCTTTTCAGGAAAATTACGTCCGCCCGGAGATTACGGACGGACTCGAATTCGAGATTTCCGGTGGGCGCCACCCTGTCGTCGAGCAGGCATTGCGTCAGGCCAAATCCGGGCCGTTCATCGAGAATGACTGTTTGCTGGGAGGTGCCGCTACCACCCCGCAGGGCTTCGATGATGAGAGTGAAGGGCGCGGGGGCCGCATCTGGCTCGTCACAGGTCCCAACATGGCGGGCAAGTCGACTTTCCTCCGGCAGAACGCGCTCATTGCGCTACTCGCGCAAATTGGCTCGTTCGTCCCTGCGCGCTCGGCGCGCATCGGGGTTATCGACCGCCTCTTTTCGCGGGTTGGCGCTTCTGATGACCTCGCCCGCGGCCGCTCCACCTTCATGGTCGAGATGGTGGAAACGGCGGCTATTCTGAACCAGGCAACCGAACGCTCACTCGTCATCCTCGACGAAATCGGGCGCGGCACGGCGACTTTCGACGGATTGTCGATTGCCTGGGCCACCGTGGAATACCTGCACGATGTGTGTCGGTGCAGGGCGCTTTTCGCCACCCACTACCACGAACTCACTGCCCTTGCCGGCCGGCTGGCGAACCTCGCCACGGTCACCATGGACGTGAAAGAATGGCAGGACGAAATCGTATTCCTGCACAAGGTCCGGCCCGGCGCCGCCGATCGCTCCTACGGCATTCAGGTGGCAAAACTAGCTGGCCTCCCGGCGGCGGTGGTCAAACGTGCCAGAGAAGTGCTGGCGCGGCTTGAGAAACAGGACCGCCGATCCGGAAACACCGCCAGCTCTCTGGAGGACTTGCCACTCTTCGCCCACGAACTTGAGAAGGCGAACACTGCTGGACGCAATGCCCCGTCGGAGGTTGAGCTGGCTCTTGATAAGATCAATCCTGACGAGCTCACGCCGCGGGCGGCGCTTGACGTTCTTTACGAGCTGAAAGCGCTCCGCCGTGGCGAGCAGCGGCGATCGGAATAATTATAGCGCCAGGGAGCTCGCAGTCGGGGTAAAAAAGGCGGGTTACCCAGGCAAGACGATGGACATCACGACATTAAAAAAGTCCCCCTATTTCGACCCCGTCCAGGCTCGGCACGACCTGACGAAGATTTTTACGGAAAAGGGCAGTGCGGGGGACGCGCGCCCCGCTGTGCTCGACTATTGCAAAAGGCTGCTGAAGAATGCGCGCACAACTGCGGAAGCACAGCTTTCAGCTGACGGCAACGGGCGCCGCTGCGCAACCGGCCTTTCGCATTTCACGGATGAACTGATCCGCCTCATTTACGATTACACGACGGCGCACGTTTATCGGGCAACGAACCCGTCAGACGCCGAGCGGATGGCCATTGTGGCCACCGGCGGTTTCGGGCGCGGACTGCTGGCACCCAGCTCCGACATCGATCTCCTTTTCCTGCTGCCCTACAAGCAGACGCCCTGGGGAGAGAGCGTCGCGGAGTACATGCTCTATCTCCTCTGGGACCTGGGGCTGAAGGTCGGCCACGCGACACGCACCGTTGACCAGTGCCTCAAGCTCGCCGTTTCGGACTTCACCATCCTGACGGCCCTGCTCGATCAGAGGCTTATCCACGGAGACGAGGAGCTTTATCGCGAGCACAAAAAGCGCTTCTGGGCCGAGGTAGTCACCAGCTCGATGGCGCGCCGGTTCGTCGAAGCCAAAATGGCCGAGCGCGACGAGCGGCATCGGCGTACGGGTGAAAGCCGCTACCTCGTCGAGCCGAACGTCAAGGACGGCAAGGGCGGGCTGCGCGATCTTCATACGCTCCATTGGCTCGCGATGTATTTGTACGGCCAGGGCTTGGGGAGCGGGCTCGCAACAGCCGGCGTCTTCATGCCGAGTGAGCTGGCGACGTTCCGCCGGTGCGAAAATTTCCTCTGGAGCGTCCGCTGCCATTTGCACTTTTTAACGGGCCGTGCGGAGGAGCGCCTTTCTTTCGACCTGCAGCCCATAATGGCGGAGCGTCTCGGCTACCGCTCGCACAGCGGCCTGCGCAGCGTCGAGCGCTTCATGAAGCACTACTTTCTTGTCGCCAAGGACGTCGGCGACTTGACGACAATTCTTTGCTCCAGCCTGGAGATGCAGCAGCTCAAGGCTGTGCCGCAGCTCAAGAAAATCAATCCCGTGACTTGGGTGACGCGCCGGCGCATTCGGAACAAGACGGATTTTCGCATCGACAACGAGCGCCTGAACGTTTCCGACCCGGATGTTTTCAAACGTGATCCCGTCAACCTCATCCGGTTCTTCGCTGTAGCGGAGGAAACGGGAAGCTTTTTCCATCCATCTGCCGTCCGCTTGTTGCGTCAGTCGCTGCGGCTGATCGACGATGATTTGCGAAACAATCCGGAAGCCAACCGCATCTTCCTCGACCTGCTCACGTCGAAGCAGAATCCCGAAGCGACGTTGCGGCGAATGAATGAAGTGGGCGTTCTCGGGCGTTTCATTCCCGAGTTCGGGCGCATCGTGGCGATGATGCAGTTCAACATGTATCATCACTACACCGTCGATGAGCACTCGCTGCGCACGGTGGGCGAGCTGAGCGCCATCGAAAATGGCCAGCTTGCGCGTGAATTGCCGCTTTCGACGGAAATTTTCGGCACAATTCAGAACCGCCGCGCGCTTTATGTTGCGACCTTCCTCCACGATATCGGCAAGGGGCGGACGGAGGACCACTCCATCGTCGGTGCACGGATTGCGCGGAAAATCTGCCCGCGCCTTGGGCTTTCCGGTGCGGAAACGGAGACCGTCGCCTGGCTCATAGAAAACCACCTGGTGATGAGCAACATCGCGCAGAGCCGTGATCTCGCAGACCCGAAAACCATTCGCGATTTCGCCGATATCGTACAAAGTCCCGAACGGCTGAAGCTTCTGCTTCTGTTGACGGTGGCGGACATCAGGGCCGTAGGGCCTGGCACCTGGAATGGCTGGAAAGGCCAGCTGTTGCGGGAGCTTTATTGGGAGACGGAGCCTCTCGTCGCCGGCGGGCACACGCAGATCTCTCGACGTGAACGGATTGCCGAGGCGCAGGCAGCTCTCCGCGCGGAGCTCAAGGACTGGCCACCGGAAGAGGTGGAGCGGTTTATCCAGCGCCACTACGACGACTACTGGCTCAAGACGGAAACGCGCAAACAAGTCGAGCACGCCAAGCTCATCCGCGATGCCGACGCGAAGGGATTGCGGCTTGCCACCTCGTTCACCACCAACGCATTCACCGCAACAACAGAGCTTTCAATCCTCGCTCCTAACCATCCCCGGCTTCTGGCGCTTTTCGCCGGGGCTTGTGCGGCAGCGGGAGCAAACATCATCGGCGCACATATCTCGACAACGCGCGATGGTCTGGCCCTCGATACCTTCATCCTCCAGCGGGAGTTTGTGGATGACGCCGACGAGGCGCGGCGCATCAACAGTATTACGCGCATCATCGAACGAGCGCTCAACGGCGAGGTCCGGATGGCTGGCCTCATGGCAAAGCGTAAGCCTTCCGAGCGGCGGATCACCGCCTTTACGGTTGAGCCAGAAGCCATCATCAACAATGCGTTGTCGGACAAGTTCTCGGTGATCGAGGTGTCGGGCCGCGACCGGCCAGGGTTGCTTTATGATCTCACGAGCACGCTTTCCGACCTCAATCTCGACATCACTTCCGCCCACATCACCACCTACGGGGAGAAGGCGGTAGACGTGTTCTACGTTACCGACCTGACCGGCAAGAAAGTCACGAGCGAACAACGCCAGACCACCATTCGCCAGCGGCTGGTCAAGGTGCTCTCGCAATCCGCTGAGGCTGCATGAATCTCTATCGCGCATTTGCCACGGTCGGCGGTTTCACCATGATGAGCCGCCTCTTTGGTTTCATCCGCGACATCCTCATTGCTGCAGTTATCGGGACGGGCTTCGTAGCGGACGCCTTCTTCGTCGCGTTCCGTTTTCCGAATTTGTTTCGCCGCCTTTTCGGAGAGGGCGCATTCAATTCGGCATTCGTGCCATTGTTCGCGAAGCGGCTGGAAGGAGAAGGCCAAGCCTCTGCCCGTCAGTTCGCGGAAGAAGCGCTGGCGTGCCTTACGTTCGTGCTCATCCTTTTTTCCGCGCTGGCCATGATTGCCATGCCGTGGCTCATGCTGCTGCTGGCGCCAGGGTTCGTCACGGATCCCGAGAAATACGACCTCGCCGTTCTGCTGACGCGGATTGCATTCCCTTATTTGCTCTGCATGTCGCTCGCCGCCCTGCTGTCTGGCGTGCTCAACAGTATGGGGCGGTTTCTCGCCGCTGCCGCAGCGCCGATCTTGCTCAACATAACGATGATTTCTGCAATCCTCATTGCCATGTGGCTCGGCTGGCGCCTTCAACCTGGGGCGGGCGTCCTTCTTTCCATCGGCGTAACGATCGCTGGCATATTGCAGCTCGGCATGCTGTGGATCGCTGTTCGCCGAGCGGGAATGCCATTGCGGTTCCGCTGGCCGCAATACACAGAGGGTATGAAACGTCTGGTATCTCTGGGCATTCCTGGCGTAATTTCCGGAGGAATTACCCAGATCAACATCGCCATTGGGACGATCATTGCGTCGTTGCAAGCGGGCGCAGTTTCATACCTCTACTATGCCGATCGGCTTTACCAACTCCCCCTAAGTATCATCGGTGTTGCTGTCGGCGTAGTGCTGCTACCGGATCTTTCTCGCAAACTTCGCGCCGGCGATACCGCGGCCGTCCACGACAGCCAGAACCGCTCGCTCGAGTTCGCGATGCTGTTCACTATTCCCGCTTCGGTGGCGCTCGTTATTGCCGCTGAGCCGATCATTCGGGTCCTTTTCGAACGCGGGGCTTTCTCGGCGTCGGACACCAGCGCGACGGCGGCTGCCCTTGCTGCTTTCTCATTCGGGTTGCCGTCGTTTGTGCTGATCAAGGTGTTCCAACCAGCATTTTTTGCGCGCGAAGACACGCGCACGCCCATGTGGTTTGCGGCGATCAACCTAACGGTGAACGCCATAGGGTCTTTGGCGCTGTTCTTCCTGTTTCAACACCTCGGATGGATGCCGCACATTGGCATCGCCATTGCCACCACGCTGGCGGGTTGGATCAACGCAGGACTGCTCATCGTCACGCTGAAGCGCTCCGGCGACTATCGCGCAGACCGGCGCCTGGTACGCAATCTGTGGCTGATTTTGCTCGCGAGCGGCGTCATGGGCGCTTCGCTTGCCGTTGTTCTGCTGTGGCTGGCCCCGTTCCTCGCACCGGAGCGAGATGTTCTGGTTCAGGCCTCTGCGCTTGCCGGCCTGGTTGCGTTGGGACTCGCTCTTTACGCGATCATGATTGTCGCAACTGGCGTGCTCCGGATCGAACAAATCCGCCGCTTCGTGCGCCGCTCGGCATGAGCAAGGGCGCAAGGTCCCCTTGCGCCAGGCAGCCTGGCGCGCCATAACGCGCCCGCCAATCGCTAACTACGCAGGACACCCATGAAGATCACGCCGCGAGTCTTCTCAGGGATGCAGCCGACCGGCTCTCTCCACCTCGGCAATTACCTCGGGGCGATGCTGCAGTGGATCAAACTGCAGGACACGCACGAGTGCATTTATTGCGTCGTGGATATGCACGCCATCACAGTCTGGCAGGATCCGAAGGAGCTCCGGAATGCCACCCGGTTAGTAACGGCGGCGTACATTGCGTGCGGCCTCGACCCCAAGAAGACCATCATCTTCAACCAGTCGCAGGTCCATCAGCATGCGGAGCTGGCCTGGGTGTTCAACTGCGTGGCGCGGCTGGGCTGGCTTAACCGCATGACTCAGTTCAAGGAGAAGGCGGGCAAGGACCGTGAGAATGCGTCTGTCGGGCTTTATGCCTATCCGAACCTGATGGCCGCGGATATTCTCGTCTACCGTGCGACTCACGTGCCCGTCGGCGAGGACCAGAAGCAGCACCTTGAGCTGACTCGCGACATTGCTCAGAAGTTCAACAATGACTTCCGCGAGTCGATTATCGAAGCTGGTTTCGAGGACGGCATCTTTTTCCCGCTTCCCGAGCCCGTGATCACTGGTCCGGCAACGCGCGTGATGAGCCTTCGGGACGGCACGAAGAAGATGTCGAAGTCCGATCCTTCGGACCTTTCGCGCATCAATCTTCTGGATGACGCCGATACCATCGCGCGCAAGATCCAGAAAGCAAAAACCGACCCCGAACCGCTGCCTACGGAGGAAGCCGGTTTCGCAGGCCGGCCAGAAGCAGAAAACTTGGTCGGCATCTACGCCGCTCTGGCGAATACGGATGTCGCCAGCGTCTTGCGCGAATTTGGAGGCGGACAGTTCTCGACCTTCAAGAAGGCGCTGGCGGAACTCGCCGTGGAGAAGCTTTCTCCTATCAGCACCGAGATGAAGCGGCTCGCCAATGATCCTGCCGAGATCGACCGCATTCTCACGGACGGTGCCCGGCGCGCAGAGGCAATTGCCGCTCCCATCATGGATCGGGTCAAAGACATCGTCGGTTTCATTCGAGGATAATCTTGTCCCGACGGGCAAGACCTATTTCGCTGGATGAGCCGGTCCATTTCGCTCGCTGAACCAATTCAGCGACAGGCATTGATGACGGGCCTCCAACATGACAGCATGAGCCATGGCCGCGATCAAAAAACGCCGGGTTTTCGAGGAAGGGCATCGACGCAAGTATCTCGTCATCGCTGACGAGAGCCAGGAGGTCGAGGCGGCCCTTTACTTTGCAGCTCTGCGAGCCGCGCACACGGGCGGCTCGATCCTGCTGCTCTACGTCATCGAGCCACAGGAATACCAGCATTGGGTCGGCGTGCGGCAGGTTCAGCTGGAAGAAGAGACCGCAAAGGCCAAAGCGCTTTTCCGCCTCTTTCGTCGCAAACTGAATGCGGCGGGCTTCGAATCCGTCGAGACGGAAGAGGTCATCCGCGAGGGCAAGAAGGCCGAGGCTATCCTCGAGCTGATCGACGAGGATGAGGACATTGCCGTGCTCACGCTCGGCGCGGCGACCGATGCCATGGGGCCAGGGCCACTCGTCTCGTCGCTTGCCGCCGGGAAGACCGCAGGCACATTCCCGATCCCCATCACCATCGTTCCCGGCAACCTGACCCTCGAGGATCTGCAGGCGCTCGCGTGAGCAAAATCCCAACCGCATGCCTCGACTTTTCAGGTGCTGGTCGCTAATTTAATAGAACAATTCTAAGCAGCTTCTGCCGAGCCACGGCATGAGGTGCCCGCCAGGGCAAAGGAGAGATCATGTTCATTCAGACCGAACCGACCCCAAACCCCGCAACCTTGAAGTTCATTCCGGGCAGGCCGGTTCTGGGCGAAGGAACGGCCGATTATCGCTCGCCCGAGGAGGCAGCCGATTCGCCGCTGGCTCAGCGACTGTTCGAAATCGAAGGCGTGACGGGCGTTTTCCTCGGCGCCGACTTCATCTCGGTGACCAAGGGTGACGTCGAATGGCAGCATCTGAAGCCGGCCATCCTGGGCGCGATCATGGAACACTTTATGTCGGGCGCGCCTGTACTGGGCTCGGCCGGCGCCAACGACATGGCGGGTGTCAACTATGACCCCAAGGACGAAGAGGTCGTGATGACCATCAAGGAGCTGATCGAGACGCGTGTGCGTCCCGCAGTTGCCCAAGATGGTGGTGACATCACGTTCCACGGCTATCGTGACGGCATCGTGTATCTGCACATGCGCGGCGCCTGCGCTGGCTGCCCGAGCTCGACGGCCACCCTTCGTCATGGGATCGAGAACCTTCTCCGGCACTTCTGCCCGGAGGTGCAGGAAGTTCAGGCCGTTTGATTCGCGCGAGCGATCGCAAGCATTTCGAGGGGCCCAGCGCTATGGGCCCCTTATTCGTTGGATTGACCGAGCCTGACCTGACACCACAAGCTGGATCCCATGAACGTTCTCGCCTTTGATACCTGCTTCGGCGCCTGCTCGGCGGCAGTGCTCTTGCAGGACGGCGTCGAGGAGCGGCTGATTTGGCGTTATGAGGAGATGACCACGGGACAGGCCGAACGGCTCATCCCCATGATCGGTGAAGTGCTGCAGGAGGTAGGCCGGAAGCTCCAAAGCCTCGATGCTATCGTCGTCACCGAAGGGCCGGGCACGTTTACCGGGACTCGAATCGGTATTGCTGCCGCGCGCGGCTTCGCGCTCGCCTCCAAGCTTCCCATCCGGGCGACGACCAGTCTTCACGTGATGGCCCACCGGGCGGCGCGTGAACTCGGTGGCGTTCCTGCTGATCACGGGCTCGCGGTCTGTGTCGATGCGCGCGCCGGCCAGGTGTTTGTGCAGCTCTTTGAGCCCACGAGCGTTGAGCCGCTTAACGAAGCTGCGGTGCTCGCACCAGAGGCAGCTGCGGGACTCTCCCCGGGCCAGCCGTTATTCTGTGTCGGGTCCGGGGCTGCTATTGTGGCGGAAGCTGCCGCGCGGCTCGGTCGTAGCGCTTCCTCGCAGTTGCCCAAGCTTCAGCCGGACGCTCGCGATCTGGCGCGGATGGCCGCCACCTTGGCCGTGCGCTCGCCCCTGGTCCCGCTCTATTTGCGACCGCCCGATGCCAAACCCCAGATAGGAAAGTCCCTCCCGCGAGCGTGAAGGGGAGGCCATGTCGATTGCCATCAGACCGGCGGGAGCAAATGAAGCTGCCGTTTTCGCGGCGCTTCACGGCGAGCATTTCACACCGGCCTGGGACGCCCAATCGTTCCGCGAGCTTATGGAGCAGGACGGCGCGCTCGCTCTGCTCGCAGTCGCCGATGATGAGCCAATCGGCTTCATTCTGGGCCGCGTCGTTGTGGATGAGGCCGAAATTCTCACAATCGGCGTATCGCAATCCTGGCAGCGGAAGGGCGTTGCGACCCTGCTCGTGAACCAGCTCGCGCGGTACGCCATAGAAAAAGGGGCGCGGCGAATATTCCTCGAAGTTGCAACGGATAACGAGGCTGCCCGGCGACTTTATCTCTCCCTGGACTTCCACGAGGTCGGGCGCCGACCAGCCTACTACGAGCGCCCCGGCGAAGCGCGTGTGGATGCGATTATCATGTCGAAAGAAGGCACGCTGAGCACCTCGGGTGGACGAGCCGCGAGGGGGTCCGTATAAGCAAAAGAACAAAGGCGGAAGATTGCCGGAAGAGCATTGGCTGAATTCGGATGGCCGATACGAACGACAAGAGTCCGAGCCGCATCGAAAGGCTTTGCAGTGAACGCGGGCTGCGTATGACCGGCCAGCGCCGAACGATTGCTCGTGTGCTCTCCGAAGCCAACGACCATCCTGATGTGATCGAGGTCTACCGCCGGGCCCATGAGATCGACCCGCGCATCTCGCTATCTACCGTCTACAGGACACTCAACCTGTTTGAGAGCAACGGCATCCTCGAGCGCCGCGAGTTCGGGGCAGGCCGGCGGCGGTACGAAGAAGCCACGCGCGAACACCACGACCACCTCATCGACCTCGAGACCGGAAAGGTGATCGAATTCCGCAATGAGGACATCGAGCGGTTGCAGGAGCGCGTCGCGCGGGAGCTCGGGTTCGAGCTGGTCGGCCATCGGCTGGAGTTGCATGGCATACCTCTCCGCCGGAAGAAGACCTGAAGCCCTGCCCTTCGCGCGGGCAGCTGCTGTAGCGGTCCCATGAAACCGAGCTCGACAAGCAGCAAGGACAGGAATCTGCGAGGCGCGATCCGGGCATCCGCCATCCTTGGCGGGTTTGCAGCGCTGACGCTCCCGTTGATGCCGGTCCAGCTGGCGTTTCTCTACTCCTCTCCGAGACTCGCGCGGAAGTTCCCCCACTGGTACCACCGCCAGGTTTGCCGGCTGCTCGGCATTCGCCTGCACGTCGAAGGGAAAATCACCGACAAGGCGCCGGTTCTCGTGGTCGCTAACCATGTGTCCTGGCTCGATATTCCGGTGCTTTCGGCGGTCGCGCCTCTTTCGTTTGTGGCCAAGCAGGAGGTGTCGACCTGGCCCTTCATTTCATGGCTCGCGCGGCTGCAGCGCTCCGTTTTTGTCGACCGGAAACGGCGGACGGCAGTTGGGCAGACGACGAACGAGATCATCGAGCGATTGCGGGCCGGTGATACGATCGTCTTGTTCGCCGAAGGCACCTCCAGTGATGGCAATCGCGTCCTTCCATTCAAGACTCCGCTCTTCGCCGCGGTGAAACCCACACTCGCCAATGGCTACACCGATCCCGGCGCCTGTGTTCAGACGCTGACAATCGCCTACACTCATCTCCACGGCGTACCGCTGAGCCGCATGGCCCGTCCGCTCATTGGCTGGTACGGCGATATGGAAATGGCGAGCCATGCGTGGGAGCTGCTGAAAGCAGGCCCGCTGGACGTGAAAATTCATATCTCCCCACCGGTGCCGCTCTCGGACTTTGCAAATCGAAAAGAGTTGGCCCGATACACAGAAACGCTTATCAGGCAATCACTTGCGCGGCTGTTGAGGGGGCAGGCTAGCTGAAGCCAGGGCAACTTTCGACTAGGAGGGCACACCCTGGACGGGAGAGCAGCTGGACATTAGATCGGAAATGTTGTTGCAATGCAGCAATTAACCTGCCGGTTGCGGCGAAGCGCTTTGGAACCTGAGCTGGAACGGAGCAGTAAATGCCAGGCTGACAATCCTGACTCAGGTTCGCCGACGGGAGTTATGAGGTTCGAATGTCCGAGACCAGGAAGGTCTTTATAAAGACTTACGGCTGTCAGATGAACGTCTATGACAGCGAACGCATGGCCGAAGCGCTCGCGCAACATGGCTATGCTGAGACAGCCGACCCTGCGGACGCCGAACTGATCATTCTCAACACGTGCCACATCCGCGAGAAGGCCGCGGAGAAGGTCTATTCTGAGCTCGGACGCCTCCGCCAGCTGAAGGTTGCGCGCCAGCTGGAAGGCAAGGAGACCATGGTGGCCGTCGCCGGCTGCGTCGCTCAGGCTGAAGGCAACGAGATCATCGCGCGGGCGCCGATGGTGGACCTTGTGGTCGGCCCGCAGGCCTATCACAGGCTTCCGAAGCTCGCCGAGCGCGTGCGCGCGGAGCGTCGCCCACTCGTCGACACTGAATTCCCGGACGAGGACAAGTTCTCGCAGCTCCCCGAGCGGAAGGTGTTCCGCTCCGCAACGGCCTTCCTGACCGTCCAGGAAGGTTGCGACAAGTTCTGCACCTTCTGCGTGGTTCCCTACACCCGTGGAATGGAGGTTTCGCGGCCAGTTGCGCAGATCGCGGAGGAAGCCCGCCGGTTGGTAAAGCAGGGCGTCCGGGAGATCACGCTGCTCGGCCAAAATGTGAACGCCTATCACGGTGAAGGGCCCGATGGCCGGACGTGGTCTCTGGCAAAGTTGCTGAAGCACCTGTCAGAAATCGAAGGGCTGGAGCGGCTGCGCTACACGACAAGCCATCCTCGCGACATGGATGACGAGCTGATCGAGGCTCACGGCACGCTGCCCAAGCTGATGCCGTACCTGCATCTGCCCTTCCAGGCCGGCTCGGACCGCATCCTCGCCGCGATGAACCGCAAACACACGGCGGCGGATTACCTGAACATCGTCAGGAAAATACG
>PKEY01000037.1 GCA_002919265.1 Hyphomicrobiaceae bacterium
TAGGGGCCACAACGGTAGCCATGCTCGCGGAGGCCACGTTGGCGCTCCAGGAAGAGGCGTTACCGGAAGGATGAGACCCGTTCGATGTCGCAATCAGATCGTTGCGGCAGTACGCATCGTAAAACCGCTTTGCGGTCAGGCTGATCGAACGCCAATAGCTGCGATCGGCAGCCCATTTCCCGGCGAGATCCTGAAACGTCACGGGGCGTTTCCTGGACAGCGGAGCAGTCCAGCTGAGAATGTGCTCCTGCACGGTTCGTGTGCGTTGCGCGACAGGCGAGGGGACGTATTCGCCGGAATAAACGACCAGATGCTCCAGCTGGGCGCGGACGCCGGTCGATACGTCGGGGAAGCTTTCCCCGGGCACCCCGCCGCCGGTCGCACCGATGCCGGCAAAATTGTTTTGGCGCGGATGAACGTCCCCCCTTTTGCCGTTGCCCCGTCGGAACGTGAGGTAGTTCGTCTCTACCAGCATCTGGAAGAAGGCGTAGTCCCAACGGACTCGCAGCGCTTCCCCGTGCGTTTTGTACCAGGCAGCAATATCGCGATAGCGCAGATCAAGATCGGGGTTCCGTTCGCGGAGGAAGGCCATAAGCCGTTCCGGCGTCACGCAGGCCGGAACGACGTTATTTGCGCTGATGCGGATTGGAGTTGCTTGGGCAGAGGCAAAGGCCAACAGGCCCGCCGCCAGCATCCCCATCATCAAACTTGCGCGCCACGTTGAAAGGCCGCGCGCGGCGGCCAGAGTGTTGTGCCGCATCAACCCTCCGGGCACAGCTCGAAAGCTCTGTCGAGCGCGCTGATCTGATTGGAGAACTCGCCAATCGCGACGCCACCTTTCGCATAGGCTGCGATGTAGGCCTCCATCTCCCGCTTCTCGGAGCCTTCGTTCACGTCGAGGACGGTGTAGTTGATCGAGCCATCCTCGCCCTTGGCCTTGATGATCACGGCCTTCTGGCCACCGTAGCTGGCCGTCCAGACGCGGCACTTAGGCTGCGGCGCTGCCTTTGCGGCGGCGGCAGCAGACGATGCGGCCGCGGCAGTGTGCACTATGGAGGACTGCTCTGCCTTGGGCTCCCCGCTCACCCAGGCATCCGAGATGGCCGTGTCACGACCGGCAGGCGGAACAATCTTCCCATTTCCGACTGGATTTTTGCCGGCGATGGAAGCCGCGCCAAGGCTCGAACGCGTGGTCGTTTCTATGCGAGCACCGTCTGCAGCTTGCTTCCCGAGGACACTGCCGGAGGATTTAGCCTTGGTGCTGTTGAAGCTGGCGGCCATCATGGAGGAACCGCTTCTGCCCGCACGGGCTTGGGCGACGAGTTCAGGCCGTGGATCGGGTCGCCGGCAAGTGTCCTGATAGAACGCGTCGGCGATGGCCGCGATCTTGGCGCTGTATCTGCGGTCGCCGGGAGCCCACTTCTTGGCGAGATCAGTGAATGTGATCGGCCGTTTGATGCTGTTCTGCCAGGATGTGAGGATTCCCCACTCCTGTACCTTGCGGGTGCGCTCGGCTACCGGGTTGTCGATCCGCTCACCTGCATAGAGAAGCAGATGCTGCAAATGGGCTTTGACGCCACTTGAGATATCCGGGAACGATTCACCGCGCTGCCCCCGCCCGGCAGCACCCAGACCAGCGAAATTGTTCTGCTCCGGCCGCACGATCCCCGGCTGGCCGTTGCCTCGGCGGAAGGAAAGATTGCCTGTCTCAAGCAGCATCTGGAAGAAGGCGTAGTCCCAGCGGACGCCGAGCTCTTCGCCATGCCGCATGTATTCCGTGGCCACGTTCTCGAATCGCGGATCGAGTGCCGGATTTCGCGCCTTCACGAAAGCCATCAGGCGCCCTGGCGTGGCGCAAGCCGCAACCTGGTTTGAGGGACTGGCCTTGATTGCGGGCATGTCTGCCCAAGCAGGCCATGATGTACATGCCAGGAATAAAATTGAGGTAACGACTCGGCGGTTCATGGGACCAGTACTCCGAACTTCCCCAAGTTGCGTCCCTCGGCCGGGGGCGAGCTTGTCTCCGTACAGAAATAGGGCGAACAATCTTAAGGCGCGGTTGACGCCAGTTCGTTTTCGGGACTTTCGATGAAGGACCAACTTTCGGGCGCAAGTAGGAACGACCCGGGGAGGAATTGTGGCGGTATCTGACGAATTCCGCGATGGTCAGTAGACGGACCGGTGGCGTTCGATCTCGATGCCGACGGCCGCGCAGGATGGAAGGACGTCTGGCTTCTCCACGCGTACCCGCACTCTCCGAACGCGCCGGTCGGCAAGGCAGGCAGAGGCAATGCGTTCGGCGAGGGTCTCGATCAGGTTGAAGTGGCCGCTCGCCACCGCATCTTTGGCCGCCCGGATGGCGAGGTCGTAGTCGTAGACCTGGGAGATCTCATCCGAGATGCCGTCGTAGTCGTCACGAACCTCGAGGTCCAGGGAGACCACGACGCGCTGCTCGTAGCGATGCTCGTGCTCATATACGCCCACGCTGCCGATCAGCTCCAGACCGCGCACGAAGACGCGGCGCGAGCCTGATGGCAGGCGGCGCTCAGCTTCGATCAGGGCCTCGTCGCTCCAGGGGTCCACGAGGTTCTCGGCTCCTCAATTTTCGGGCGGCTGCGGCCGCAAAAGCATTGAATTCCTGAGACCGAAAAGTCGATGCGTTCATCTGGCTTGCTGCAACCAGAGCGTCAAGGAGGCAAGCGGCAGCAACAGGGGAAAGAGATTGATGCCTATGCCTCAGACAAAGTGCTCGGCAAGTAATCAATGGGACTGATACCCTGATGCACTTTTGTTGGGCA
Source organism: Hyphomicrobiaceae bacterium (assembly GCA_002919265.1). GTDB lineage: Bacteria > Pseudomonadota > Alphaproteobacteria > Rhizobiales > Hyphomicrobiaceae > ZC4RG25. Next base: position 2,799 of record PKEY01000037.1, read on the forward strand.
ATTATCGCAAAGAATTGCCTGAAAATAAATCTTCGTTGCGCTTCAGTAACGGTTCGGTTCAAAGCGAATTAAAGCTCCAAACTGCGATTGTCATATCTCGAATTTTACGTCCATCTTTTTGCTATAGCGAAGGCGAGCGGGGAAGCTTCACTTCGCTACAGGGGACAAGACTTGGCGCTGTCGGACGCGCAAGTCTGCTTGCTGGGGGCATGACAATGATCACGCTACGCACGACCGGGTTGGCTTTTGTGGCGCTATCCGCGGCGCTTACCGGACCCGCGCTCGCAGACGGAAGTCTGAAAGATCCTTATGCGCCGGCTGAAAGGAAGTTGGAGTGGTCGTTCAATATTGGCGCGACGACCGACTACATGTTCAGGGGCATTTCTCAGAACGATAGAGATCCTGCCCTGCAAGGCGGCGTCGATATCAGCTACGGCGTCTTCTACGCCGGCATCTTCACGTCAATGATCGATTTCGGTGGGGCGCCGCCCGCTGACGTGGAGCTCGACTTCTACGCAGGCATCAAGCCCGAGTGGATGGGCGTGTCGTTCGACCTGGGCGTCATCTACTACACCTATCCCGGTGCGAATGACAGTGGTGCGGAGCTCAACTTCGTTGAGTTCAAGGCCGGCGCCAGCGTCACGCCTGTCGACAAGCTGACGCTGGGCGGGACGGTCTATTATTCGCCGGAGTACACGCTGGAAACAGGCGAGGTTTGGACCTTCGAAGGCACGGCAGCTTATGAGTTGCGCCAGATCATGATGTTCACGCCGACGATCAGTGCGACGCTCGGCTATCAGGTCGGCAAGGACGATGATTTCGTAGCCCTTGGAGACGATGATTATCTGTACTGGAACGTCGGTCTTTCGCTTGCGGTCGAGAAGCTAACGCTCGATTTCCGGTACTGGGACACCGACATCGACAAGGTTGGCCTGTGCGCGGCGAAGAACCTGTGTGACGAGCGGTTCGTCTTCTCGGCGAAGTTCACATACTGAGTTTGAACAGAACTGAGTGTTGATTGGAACGCTCAGTTATCCCCAGCAGCAAAGCGCCGGTTTCTTGCGGCGGTGCTGCAACAGCATTAACTCTGGCGATGGCTGAACGCGGGGCATTCTCTCGTGCTCATCACCCTCGCCATTCTTTTGTCGCTCACCGTCGCGATCGCGGGCTGCATTTTGGCGCCGCGCATAAGGGAGCGGCGCGTTGTTTTCGATGCCACGCCAGACCGGCCGGTTCCCTTTGGGCTTAAAATGGCGTGGCTCGCAATCCGGACACGGGATACGGCGCGCGTCCTTGACGTACTGGGGCTTGTCAATCCGCGTCCCTGCAACTGGAATTCCGGGATCGGCTCGGTCTACGACGATCACCTCGGCGAAAACCACATCTTTGTGTCTCCGCCCGTCGACGAATGGACGTTCGTAGTAGGGCTGGCCCTGCCGTATCCGGTTGGACCGAGATTTGTCGACAAGTGCACGCCCTTGCTGCTTGAGCTTGGCCGTCAGTTTCCCGATGTTCAGTACTTCTTCAGCTATCCGCTAATCGACTTCTTCGCCTGGGCCCGGGTTCGCGATGGCAATCTCGTGCGCGCATTCGCCATCAGCGAGGAAGGGGCGATTTGGAACAAAGGTAAAATCACGCCGGAAGAACGTGGTCTCGGGCTCAAGCTGTTCGAGCTGCGAGGCGTCCGCGGGCGTAAGGGTGACGCCGGCGGCGAGATCATTCTCTATCCCACGGAAGAACATGTGCTGCGGCTCGCGAGCCGGTGGAGCCTCGACCCGACGCGGCTTGAGGCGGCACCCGTTCCCGCCGGCCTGGGCTACATTGGGGCGGCCCCGGCCAAGTGGAACCCGGAGCTGATGCGCAAGACGGCTTAGGCTGGCAGAGGACCATCAGCAGACGGCCAGCCAGAAGCGTGGTGACGCGCAGCGGCGAAGGCTTATTCGATCGGTTTCAGCAGGTCCCCTCGGCCCGAGCTCAACGAATAGGCCAAGGCAGACGTATCGTCCGGGCAACGATCCCGATAGGTCAGACGGGCGCTCCGATGGAGGATCAGCGCCGTGCAGTTTTCCGCAACCGCGTCGCCTACGGTCGATGACAGGAGCTCAGAAAGGCGGTCAGACGGCTTTGCAGAAGCGTCGATGCGCAGCGCGGACGTCGTAGCTGGCGCCGCTGGGCCAAACACATTCCATCCGTAGGACTCACCCACCGCGCCGCCGAATACCGTCCCGGCCGCAAAGCCCAGGAGGAGCAACGTGAGGCCGGCCAAGCGGCCACGGCGCACGCCAGCCGATTGATCAGACTGCGAGTTGTGATGCGGGCCAGTACTCATGGAGCCTTGCTACGCTTATGGACGAATCTGTTGCGCTCTGGTGTCATGATGCCGATCTGCCACCAACCCGCAACTGCACCAGGGTAACGCTGAAAGTTCTCCACTTATATCCTGGCGTGCATTTTTGGTTAGAGCGCCCGCTGACCGTGCGGCGCGGGCGATGCGCCGCTACCACCGCGAACTGGTGGCACATACATCCGGCTTGCCCGGCATGCGCCGCGATATTCGTTGCTCCCGCAGGCGCGGAAGTTTCCTTCCCGTGAGAAGCAGATGCGCACCTCGCGCAGCCGATTGCCGGAACCACGACAATCCACGGCGATCATCTCGTGTTTCAGGCCAGGATTCGCCCGAATGAACTCATCCACGACCTGTTGTGGACTGATGAAAAACGGTTCGGGTGGGGAGATGAAGCGCGACGGGATTCTGATCTTCTCATAGAGGCGCCGCGACAACGCATAATACCCGGCAGGATCAAGCCCCGTGCAGGTGCCGTGCTTGCGGTACTCATGGATGACAAGACGCGGGCTCGGCATGATATCGAGCATCCGATCGATAATCGCCTGAGGGACGTAGGGCCGCTCGCGTGTCGGGCAATATTCGGGGAAGCCACGCTCATACTGCGGCCAAAGCCCATGCAACACGAAAGCGTAGGGACGTGCGCCGCGCCGGCATTGCGGGTCATCTTCCGTGGACTGCACGCTGGAGCAGTAGGTCGGGCTCCAGGACAACACCAGGGAGTAGTAGTCGAACACCCCCGCCCTAGGCTCGGCGGGAGCACGGCTGCGCTGGGCCTCCGCGGGCGACACCAGAAGCGGGGCAATGAGGACAACAACAGACGCAAGGGAAGAGATCAGACGCACTGCTTTCATATGGCGTGGCTCGAAGTTGAACTCTGCACGTTGGGCAATCTCTGGAGTGATGACGGACTATTTTGCTTCGGCCAGGCGCTGAAGTATCCGCGCCCAGCTCCGCGCGCCTTTGCGGAAGCTCGACAGATTGTACTTTTCGTTTGGCGAGTGAATGCGATCATCGTCGCAGCCGAAGCCGATGAGCAGGCTGTCCATCCCGAGCTGTTGCTTGAATGCTGTGACGATGGGGATCGAGCCGCCGGAGCCCATGAGCGCCGCGGGCCTGCCCCATTCCTCCTCGAGAGCCTGGGCAGCCGCCTGCACATGCGGGGCCTGCGGATCGAAGGCGATTGCAGCACTGCCGCGAGACTGAATGAAATCGACCCGGCAATCCGGGGGCGCTTTCGACGCCAGGAAACTCTGGAGATTGGTGACGATGCGATCTGGGTCCTGACCGGCCACAAGCCGGCAAGTGATCTTGGCGGAAGCTCGAGAGGGAATAACGGTTTTGGTGCCCACACCTTGATAGCCGCCGGTGATGCCGTTGAACTCACAGGTCGGCCTCGCCCAGAGCTGCTCGAGCACCGAGAAACCCTTTTCTCCAGCCGGAACGCTTAGGCCAACGTCCGCCAGGAACGCATCGGCATCGAAGCCGAGGCGTTGCCACTGGTCGAGCTGGCTTTGCGGGACGCTCGTCACGCCATCGTAGAAGCCGGGGACCGTGACACGTCCGTCCTCGTCATGGAGAGCAGCCAGCATGTGCGCGAGCACGCGGATCGGATTGGCGGCTGGACCGCCATAGAGTCCGGAGTGCAGATCGCGCTTTGCACCCGTAACGATGACCTCGGTGGCAGCCAGTCCGCGCAGCATGAGCGTGATGCCTGGCGTATCCTTGTCCCACTGCGTGGTGTCGCAGACGAGGGCGTAGTCGCACCGGATTTCGTCGGCGTGCTGCTCGAGGAAGCCCGGCAGGCTGGGCGAGCCCGTTTCCTCCTCGCCTTCGAGAAGCACTGTAACGGCAATCGGCAGCTCACCCGCGACCTCCTTCCAGGCCCGCGCGGCTTCGAGGAAAGTCATGAGCTGGCCTTTATTATCCTCCGCGCCGCGCGCGACGATGACGGTGCCGTTGTGTGGATCCTCGACAAGCCGCGGCTCGAAAGGCGGCGAAGTCCACAAGTCCAGCGGATCAGGCGGCTGCACGTCATAGTGCCCGTAGAACAGCAGGCGGGGCATGCCGGGCGGAACATTCTTCCGGTCATGAGCCACGACCATCGGATGGCCCGTCGTCGGCCGCACCGAAGCCTCGAACCCGATCTCGCGCAAGATCTGGGCGCACCATTCCGCTGCCGCCGAGCACTCATCCTTGTAGGCTGGGTCGGTTGAAATGCTCTTCAGGCGCAGAAACTGGAACAGGCGGTCCAGCGCGGCATCTTCAGATTTCGCGAGGACGTCGAGCACGCGGGAAAGTTGATCGGCCATGTTGCTCCGGCTTGTTTCGCGGCTGTTATTCAGAGCCTACACAGTTGATGAGAGTGCGCCCTCCTGTCAAAGGGAAGCGAACTCGAACAAGCCCCTTCGCGTTTGCTCGGCACGTTGGCGGGGGGTATTGCACACTCGTCGTGGATTGCCGCACGAACGAAAGGACATCCAATGAGCGAATCCAGTTTGTCGCCCGAAACGGCGCGCAAGTGGGTTTATCTGTTCGGAGCCGGCCGGACGGATGGCTCTGCCAGCATGCGCGATCTGCTCGGAGGCAAGGGTGCCAACTTGGCGGAAATGGCTAGTCTCGGCCTGCCGGTGCCGCCCGGGTTCACAATCTCGACTGAGGTTTGCACTTACTATTACGAGAACAACCGTACCTTCCCCAAAGGGCTCGAAGAGCAGGTCGAAAACGCGCTGCGTTTCGTAGGTGAAGCAGTCGGCGCGACCTTCGGAGACGCGAGCAATCCTCTTCTCGTGTCCGTGCGCTCAGGTGCCCGCACATCGATGCCCGGCATGATGGACACTATCCTCAACCTGGGCCTCAACGACGAAACGGTCGAGGGCCTGGCCGCGCGGTCGGGCGATCGGCGGTTCGCCTACGACAGCTATCGCCGCTTCATCCAGATGTACAGCAATGTGGTCCTGGGCGTGGACCACGGTGTGTTCGAGGACATCCTCGAGAATCACAAGAACCTCAACGGCTTCACGAACGACACCGAGCTGGCTGCGGAAGACTGGCAGGAAGTCATCGCGGCCTACAAGGAAGCAGTCGAGCGGGAGACTGGCAAGCCGTTCCCTCAGGACCTCAACGCCCAGCTTTGGGGCGCTATCGGTGCCGTGTTCGGTTCCTGGCAAAACGCGCGCGCCATCACCTATCGCCGGCTGCACCAGATCCCCGACTCTTGGGGCACGGCCGTCAACGTGCAGGCGATGGTGTTCGGGAACATGGGTGAGACTTCGGCGACCGGCGTCGCCTTCACCCGCAATCCTTCGACGGGTGAGAAGGAGGTCTACGGCGAGTTCCTGGTCAACGCCCAGGGCGAGGACGTCGTCGCCGGCATCCGTACGCCGCAAAACATCAGCGAGAAGGCGCGGCTTGCAGCTGGCGACCAGGCGCCGTCGCTCGAAATGCTGATGCCGGACATTTACAACCAGCTCAAGGAGATCTTCGACCGGCTCGAGAAGCACTACCGCGACATGCAGGACGTGGAGTTCACCATCCAGAACGGAAAGCTCTGGATGCTGCAGACCCGTTCCGGCAAGCGGACTGCAAGGGCCGCCCTGAAGATCGCGGTTGACCTGGCGAACGAAGGCATCATCACGCGCGAGGAAGCGGTGATGCGCATTGATGCCTCGACGCTCGACCAGCTTCTCCATCCGACCATTGATCCGTCGGCCCCCAAGCATGTGATCGCTCGCGGTCTGGCCGCATCTCCGGGGGCGGCTTCCGGCGAGATCGTGTTCAATTCCGATGAAGCCGAGGCACTGAAAGCTAAGGGCCGCGATGTCGTTCTGGTCCGCGTCGAGACGAGTCCTGAAGACATCCACGGCATGCACGCAGCTGTTGGAATTCTCACAGCACGCGGCGGTATGACCAGCCACGCCGCTGTCGTTGCTCGCGGGATGGGGCGGCCTTGCGTGTGCGGCGCTGGGGCGCTGCGCATCGATGCCAAAGCGGGCGAGATGATTGCGCCGGGCGGCAAGGTCTACCGGGCGGGCGACGTGATTACGATCGATGGCTCGACCGGCGAGGTGCTCGAAGGCAAGGTGCGTATGCGCGAGCCCGAGCTTTCGGGGAACTTCGCCACGCTCATGTCCTGGGCGGATGCCGTCCGTCGTCTGCGGGTGCGTGCCAATGCCGATACGCCGCGTGATGCCGAGCATGCTCGCCAATTCGGCGCCGAGGGGATCGGCCTCTGCCGCACGGAGCACATGTTTTTCGAGACGGACCGCATCCTCGCCATGCGCGAGATGATCTGTGCGGAGGATGAGGATGGCCGACGGCGTGCGCTCGCGAAGATCCTGCCCATGCAGCGCGCCGATTTCGAGTCGCTATTCGAGATTATGGCGGGGCTTCCGGTCACCATCCGTCTGCTCGATCCGCCGCTTCATGAATTCCTGCCGCAGGAGGAGCGCGAGCAAAACGCTGTCGCGCAAGCTCTCGGCGTGCCGGTTTCACGCCTCAAGGCGCGCGTGGCGGAGCTGCATGAGTTCAACCCTATGCTCGGCTTCCGTGGTTGCCGTCTCGCCATCCGTTATCCGGAAATCACGGAAATGCAGGCACGCGCCATATTCGAGGCGGCGGTGAACGCTGCGAAGAAGACGGGCAAGCCCGTCATCCCGGAAATCATGATCCCGCTCGTCGCCTACCGGAAAGAATTCGATCTTCTCCGGAAAGTGATCGTTGGGGTCGCAGAAGCGGTGGAGAATGAGACCGGCACACGGCTCGAATATCAGATCGGTACCATGGTCGAGCTGCCGCGCTCGGCATTGAGAGCTGATGAGATCGCGGCCGGTGAAGATGGCGCTGAATTCTTCTCCTTTGGCACCAACGATCTGACGCAAACCTGCCTCGGGCTGTCCCGGGACGACGCGGCGCCCATTCTCGAAAATTATCTCAGCGCTCGCATTTTCGAGACGGATCCCTTCGTGTCCATCGATCGGGACGGCGTCGGCGAGCTTGTCCGCATCGGCACTGAGCGCGGTCGTAAAGTCAAACCAAATCTGAAAATCGGCATCTGCGGAGAGCATGGCGGCGATCCTGCCTCTGTAGCGTTCTGCCATGAGGTAGGCCTGGACTACGTCTCGTGCTCGCCGTTCCGTGTGCCGGTTGCCCGTCTCGCGGCCGCGCAAGCCGCCATTTCGGGACGTGTGACGCCGAAGGAGTCATAAGCGCGTTTCCCGTTTATCTGCATAGCGCTATTCCGTGCCCGCGCAAAATTCTGCGCGGGCATTTTTGTTTTTTGTCAAAGCGCGCGAACATTTCCGGTCTCGATAGTCCGGGCCTCGAGGGAAACGTTTGTAAGGCTGTCGATTTCAAGGGGACACCTTGCGGGCGATTGCTTTCCCTTTTAGATGTGCCTGAATTTTTTAACCGAGGGGTCAGAAATGAAACTCATCGAACATGAGAAGCAAGGCGTTGAGGATTGGCGTCCTGGGGTGGCAACTCGCATGCTGGTGTCGGCAGTCAACGGTGCGTCGCAGCTGTGCGTTTTCGAACAGTACTGTCAGCCGGGTCTCGGCGCGCCTTTGCATCTCCATGCCGTTGAGGAAGTGCTGACGGTTGTCAAAGGCCGCGCCGAGATCTGGGTCGGGGATGAAAGTATTGTGGTGGGTGATGGACACTCGGTGCTCATCCCGGCCGGCACCAAGCACGGCTTCCGGAATGTGTCCGAGAATGAAATGCTTCACATGCGTGCTATCCTGGCCGCGCCTATCTTCGAGGCAAGCTATGATGACCGTGCGGAGCTGTCTCGGCGGTACGTCCCGAACAAATGAAATCTAACTGTAGCCTAAAAATCCCTCTGTGATGGGAAGGAGCCGGTTCCGATCGGGCCGGCTCTTTTCTTTTCAGGAAAAGCACCTCGTCCTCCCTGAACCAGATTGACGCACTCCCGGATTTCCCTTACTGACATGCATGTAAGGGGAGGGCGTGAGTGGCCGACAGTGTGTTTGACGTCATTATTGTGGGAGGCGGCGGTACTGGCCTGATGGCCGCCTGGTCCGCAGCCCGTTTGGGCCGCTCCGTCGTAATCCTCGAAAAATGTGAGCAAATTGGCGGCACGACTGCTCTTTCGGTAGGCACGATTTGCGCAACTTCCACGCGGCTGCAAAAAGCAGCAGGGATCGAAGATTCTCCGGCAGAGCATTACGAGGATATGGAAAAGTTTCCGGGCTTCATCCCGGAGCGGGACAATTCCGAGCTACGGAAAATCCTTGTAGAGAATATCCCCGAAACCATTGGGATTCTCGTCGATCTGGGTGTGACGTTCATGGGGCCGCTGCCTGAGCCACCCCATCGTAAGCCCCGTCTGCATGCCATCATTCCGCATTCCCGAGGATATATCAGGCACCTTGAGCGCGCATGTCGGCGGTTGGGTGTGACCATTCTCACTGGCCACCACGCCGAAGAACTGATTTTGGAAGGTGGTCGTGTCCGCGGGATCAAAGCGAGAACAAGCGACAGCGAATCGGTCGAAAAACGCTTCCTGGCGAAACGTGGCGTAATTCTTGCTTCCGGTGACTTCAGTTCGGCTTCGCTCGACTACAAGCAGCGCTACATGAGTGGGCCGCTACTGCAAATCGGGGGTATCAATCCCGCCAGCACGGGGGATGGTCAGCGTTTGGGGGAAGCAGTGGGTGGTTCGGTGATCAATGGAGATCTCGCCTGGGGGCCTGAGATCCGTTTTCTGCCGCCGAGTCGCCCGAGCATTATTTCCAAATTGCCAACGAGCCGGTGGTTCGCAAACCTTCTCCTGTTCGCAATGCGGACACTGCCGCAACCTGTGCTGCGCCCGTTTCTGCTGGGGTTTGTCACAACGTTTCTCGCGCCCTCACACCGCTTGTTCGAGCTCGGCGCAATTCTCGTTAACGCGAAGGGTGAGCGGTTTTGCGATGAGCTCAATCGCCCGCAAGATTACATTGGTTTGCAGCCCGATCAGAAGGCTTTCATCGTCTTCGACGATACAGTAGCTGAGCAGTTCAAGTCTTGGCCCAATTATATTTCGACCGCGCCGGGGGTGGGCTATGCATTCCTCCCGGATTATGCACGTTCGCGGCCGGACATATACGCAAGAGCGGGCACTATTGCCGACTTGGCGCAAAAATTGAGGGTTCCGGTCGACGTCTTGGAAAAAACAATCGCCGATTATAACGAAAAGCTTGCTGGCAACCCTGCAGGTGCTAGAAAGCCGCTCGTCAAAGGTCCTTTCCACGCATTTGGGCCGGCAAAATCGTGGATTGTCTTCAGCGAGGGCGGTCTCAGGATCGATTGCGAGTTCAGAGTGCTGGGGCAGCACGGGCTACCTATTCCCGGACTTTATGCGGCAGGTTCCGCAGGGCAGGGCGGTGTGCTCCTGGAAGGGCATGGGCATCATCTGGGCTGGGCGTTCACCTCGGGACGTCTTGCCGGGAGGAACGCGGCTCTGGCTTCGCCGGTGCAATGACCTGCGAACGACGAGAAATGATTGGTTGAAGCGGAGATTGGAGGAGTACTTAATGAAAACAATAGCAAAGGCCCTGCTGGTCGGGGGCATGCTCTCACTGGCGTCGCCAGTGGCCCCGGCGCTTGCCCAAAACAAGCTCGAGCTGAATATGGCCACGCCTTGGTCGGGTGGCCACTGGCTGGAAATCGGTGCGAAGCGCTTTGCAGCGAACGTCGAGGAGCTCACTGAAGGCCGCATCAAAATCAATGTGTTTCCTGCCGGCGCGCTTGGTCCAGCACTGAAGGTCACGGAAACGGTTCAAAAGGGCGTGGCTGACGTCGGTCACAGCTGGCCTGGCTACGACTGGGCGGTTGATCGCACGGGCGCCATTTTCAGCGGCTGGCCCGCTGGTCCTAATCCGGAAGAAATGATGATGTGGCTCTACAATGGCGGTGGGGCCGAGCTCTGGAAACAGTGGCGGAAGGAAAAGTTCGACGTTGTCGCCATTCCGTGTGGTGTGCTTGAAACCGAGTTTTTCATGCACTCCCACAAACCGATCCGCACGGTTGAGGACCTCAAGGGGCTGAAACTTCGTACATCGTCCTCGTGGGCCGAAATTGCGCCGACGCTTGGCGTTTCCACGGTTGTCCTTCCCGGCTCGGAAGTGTTCAGCGCGCTCGAGCGGAAAGTGGTCGATGCCATCGAATGGGGCGGTCCTGGTACCAACCTCACCGAAGGTTTTCACAAGATCGCCAAATACATCATCATGCCGGGCCTGCACGCTCCGTCAGGTGCGCATGACTGCATCTTCAATAACGACACGTGGGCCAAGATCGGCGACACCGACAAGAAGCTGATCGAAGCCGCTGCCCGCCTGACCCTTATGGAAACCTATCTCGGGTATGCACAAAGCGATCTTTCGGCTTACAAGGAAATCAAGAGCAATCCGAACGTCGAAATGGTTCGTGTCGACCAGAGCCTCGTCGACGCAGTGACCAAGGCTTCGCACGAGTGGGCCGCGAAGCAATCGGAAACGAACGAGTGGTTCAAGAAGGTCTACGAACATCAGGCGGCCTTCATGAAGAGCATCAAGCCCATCAGCGAGTTCCGTTTCGCGACGGGTACGCGCTGAAAGTGACAGCACATTGCGGCGCTGCGTAAGCGGCGCCGCACGACTTTTGAGGGTCCGATGGCGGTCGTCAGATTGATCCGAATGCTTTCGTTATGGTCGGGGCGGATAGGCGCGGTAATTGTGCTGCCGCTCGTTTTCGCAATGGTGTTCGAGGTCATCAGCCGCTACGCATTTGCGGCTCCCACCATTTGGGCATTCGAACTCAGCTACATGATGATGGGCACCATCTTTCTGCTGGGGCTCTCGTACGCTCTGCTCGTCGGCCAGCATGTCAACGTCGATTTCATTCACCAGCGACTGCCGCGCCGTGCCATCGCAGTCATCGACGCCATCGGATACGCCATCCTGACCTGCATGCTTTTCTGGATGCTGACGGTGTTGGCGCAGAACGTGGTTGACACCTATCGCACGGGTGAAGGCTCAGGGCTTTCCGCCTGGAATCCCAAGGTTTGGCCTTATCGGACCATTTACGTCGTAGGGTTTGCACTTTTCGCGCTGCAGAGCCTTGCGAAGACGATTGAAAACTTCTTGATCGCCATTGGCCGTGCGCCGGAGGACATCCGCCCGTGACGACCCAAATTGTGCTTTGGATGTTTCCAGCACTGCTTGTGCTGATTTTCTTGGGCTTCCCCGTCGCTTTCTCGATGATGCTGACGGCGCTCGGCTTCGGACTTTATCGATTTGGCGGCGCGCTTGTCCATCAGCTCGCGTCACGAGTTGACGACATCGCAACGAACTATGTCTTGGGCGCCATTCCGCTCTTCATTTTTATGGGCTCCATTTTGGAGCGCGCAGGCATCGCAGAGCGCCTTTTCGATGCGCTTTACATGTGGACACGCCGATTTCCGGGGGGCTTGGCTGTGGCTGCTCTCCTAATGTGCACGATTTTCGCGGCGGCGAGTGGCGTTGTCGGTGCCACGGAAACATTGGTGGGGATGCTTGCTATCCCCGCAATGCTGAAGCGTAGGTACGATAACAAGCTGATTGCCGGCACCATTTGTGGAGGCGGCTCGCTCGGGACGATCATTCCGCCCTCTGTGCCAGTCGTGGTTCTGGCGCCAATTGCGGCGCTGCCGGTTGGGGACTTGTTGGCCGGTATTCTGTTTCCCGGCTTGCTGATGTCGGCCCTCTTTATCCTCTACATTGTTGCCGTTTGTGCAGTGCTTCCGCAAATGGCACCGGCGGATCCTGAGCCGGATCACCGCTCATTTATGGAGAAGGTTGGGTTCACCCTCTATGCGATCGTGCCGCCGGCGTTCCTGATCTTCATGGTGCTCGGAACCCTTTTCATGGGACTAGCAACGCCGACCGAAGCGGCAGCTTGCGGCTCGGCAGGGGTGCTCGTTCTCGCGCTCTTGTACCGTAAACTCACTTGGCAACTGCTTTATCAGGCGGCTCTGCAAACGGTTTCGATCACAGCGATGATCCTTGCCATCGTGCTCGCGGGCAGCATGTTCGCCGGAGTGTTTTTCGCTTCCGGCGGAATGGCCGCCACGAAGGGGATCTTGGACGCGTTCGGCTTATCGGCCTGGTCGCTTATCGCGATCATATTGCTCGTGTCCTTTATTCTCGGTTTTCTGATCGACCTCATCTCGATCGTTCTGATCGTCGTGCCGATCGCGATGCCGTTGGTGAAGTCATTCGGGATTGATCCGCTTTGGTTCGCTGTCGTGTTCCTTGTTACGCTCCAGACGAGCTATCTCACGCCTCCGATGTCGCCGTCGATCTTCTATCTGAAGGCGATTGCTCCGCCGAGCATCAGGCTGAGGGACATGTATTGGGGCGTCATTCCGTTTATTGCTTGCCAGGTTCTGGTTCTGATTGCTGTGCTGGCATTTCCGGAACTCGCGACCTGGCTTCCCAAAGTGATGTACGGAAACTGAAACAGCGCCAGAATGAACAATGTTCGGCAAGGTGGGCCGGATCGCATGAAACCGCGACGTATCGCCATCATTGGTTTTGGCGCGATAGGCAGTGATCTGGCCGTTGCATTGCTTGAGCGGGGCAAAGAGCTTTATCGGCTCGGAATTCTGCTCGATCCGGCTTCAACTTCCCGAGATCGCGTGCCCGCTGGATGCAAGCTATTGTCCTCCATTGAGGAGTTACGTGAGTTCCAACCGCATCTTGTCGTCGAGGCTGCCGGACATGCGGCGGTTCGAACCCATGTTCCTGCTTGCTTGGGATTAGGGTTCTCGGTCGTTATCACGTCCGTCGGCGCTCTGCATGATCCGGTTCTGATGGAAGGCCTCATCGCGCTGGCCGAGGGAAGTGGGGGACGTATCATCCTTCCCTCTGGCGCGCTCGGTGGCCTTGATTACGTACGTGCTACACGCGGCGCCGCCGGCCTTGGCATTCGCTACGAGTCGCGGAAGCCGCCTGAGGCATGGCGAGACGAGCTCACGAGGCTCGGGTACGATGCCGATCACCTCGAGGAGGAAGTTGTTCTTTACCAAGGGACGGCTCGCGGAGCGGCATCGGCATATCCCAGTAACTTGAATGTTGCGGCAACTCTCGCTCTTGCAGGACCGGGCTTCGAGGCTACGGAAGTCGCAGTTGTTGTCGATCCCAAAGCGAAAGGGAACACGCATTCCATCACAGGGGAAAGCGAGCTTGGCACTGTAAGAATTGAAATCGCCAACCGTCCGTCTCCGCGCAATCCCAAAAGCTCGTGGATCGTGAGCCGCTCGCTTCTCGCCGCCGTGGAACAGCACTTCTCTCCGGTAGTCATGCTATAAATGCACGGCCAGTAGGCACTACGGTGCGTTGACCCGTGTGGGGTCGGAGCGTTACTGACATACATGTAAGTAAAAGATTATCTCCATCAGGGAGGCGACGCATGAGGCTCGCAGGCAAGATCGCGATTATCACAGGGGCGGGATCAGGTATTGGCGAGGAGACCGCGAAGCTTTTTGCACAGGAAGGTGCAACCGTTATCGTTGCCGATCGCGCCGGCGATGCCGCCTCCCGCGTCGCTGAAGAAATCGTTGCAAGCGGTGGCAAAGCTTTCCCCGCAACGGTGGACGTCACCCGCGAGATGGAAGTCAAGGCGCTGATTGAAGGAACAGCCGAAAAATACGGGCGCCTCGACATCCTCGTCAACAACGCGGGCTATGGTTTCGCGGGAACGGTAGTGAACACCACGGAAGAGCAATGGGACGCCTTGATGGCCGTCAACGTCAAGGGTGTTTTCTTCGGCTGCAAGTACGCCATCCCGATCATGGAAAAGCAGGGAGGCGGTTCAATCGTAAATACGGCATCCACCGTGGCGATCGTCGGAATTACGGATCGTGCTGCCTATGTGGCTTCGAAAGGTGCTGTGGCCGCATTGACGCGCGCGATGGCGCTCGATCACGTGAAGGCCAATATCCGCGTAAATTGCGTGGCGCCCGGCACAATAGAGTCGCCCTATTTCACAGAAATATTCGCGAAAGCTGAAAACGCTGCCGAATTGCGGCGGAGCCTTGAACAACGGCAGGCCATGGAGCGTTTGGGCAAGCCGATAGAAATCGCGCGGGCTATCCTTTTCCTGGCCAGTGACGAGTCTTCGTTCTGCACGGGCACGACGCTGGTGGCCGACGGCGGCTGGACGGCCCGCTGATTGAAAATCACGACTGCAAGGAACCGAGAGGCCAACTGAAATGTACGGATTGGAAGGACGTAAGGCGATCGTGACCGGTGCCGCCTACGGCATCGGACGCGCGATTGCCGAGCGGCTCGTGGCCGAAGGCTGCGACGTCGGCATTTTCGACAAGGATGCAGAGACAGGTCGGCAGACAGCTGAGGCCCTCTCGAAATCGGGGCGGAAGGTCGTCAGCGTATCCGGCGACATTTCGGTGAAAGAGGATGTCGAGAAGGGCATCAATGCGTTGATGGCAGAACTCGGGCCCATCGACATTCTCGTCAACAATGCCGGCATTTGTCCCATAGGGAAGCTGTTGGAAATGCCCGAACGAGACTGGCATGCCGTTTTCGGCGTAAACGTCAATGGCATGTTTTACGTCACGCGCCTGGTGGTGCCCGGAATGATCGAGCGCCGGCGGGGGGCGGTGGTCAACCTCGCCTCGTGGATGGGCAAATCGGGCGTCGCCAATTATGGCGCCTACTGCGCGACCAAATTTGCCGTTGTTGCAATGACACAAGCTCTGGCTGGCGAGGTTGGCGAATACGGTATCCGCGTGAACGCAGTGGCGCCTGGCCTTATCGTCCAGACCCGAATGCGCGACGAGTCCGAGCGGGATCGTCGTGCCAAAGGTCTTCCGCTCGCAGAGGATCGCGCGAAGACCATTCCGCTCCGCCGGCCGGGCTATCCCGCTGATATCGCCAGAACCGTTGCATTCCTGGTCTCTGACGAGGCGGATTACATTACAGGTGAAACGGTCAGCGTGACCGGCGGCCTGTGGAATGATTGATTGAGCGTGTGAAACAGGAGGAAACGCCAATGCCACGCTTCAAGGATATTCGTTTTGAAGGCGTTATTCCGGCGACGCTTTTGGTGCTCAACGAGGATATGAGCATCGACGAGCGCCAGACGAGAAAGCACCTGCGTGATTGCGCTCTCGTGCCGGGTGTTACTGCCGTTACCGTCAATGGTCATGCCTCGGAAGTTCACGCCTGCACTTTCGACGAGCAGCAACGCATCCTTGCTGCTTCTCTCGAGGAGGTTGGCGACGAGGTCCCGCTGATCAACGGCGTTTATGCCGATGGCAGTCTTGAGGCTGCAAGAATCGCAGCTATGGCCGAACGTGAGGGCGCATCTGCGTTGCTTGTTTTCCCGCCGCAGAGCATGGCGATGGGTGGTCAGCTGCGGCCGGAAATGGCCATCGAACATTTCCGTCGGATCGCGGATGCCACCGATCTTCCGATCATCTGCTTCCAGTATCCGATGGCGAGCGGCCTTGGCTATCCGTTTGAAACGCTGCTCAAACTTTTTGAGGCAGTACCGACGATCAAGGCCATCAAGGACTGGTGCAATGATGCGATGCTGCATGAAAGGCACATTCGCACCTTCCAGAATTTGCCGCGGCCTGTGAATGTGCTGACCACGCATTCATCATGGCTTATGGCGTCATTGACCATGGGTGCGAAAGGGCTTCTTTCGGGCGCCGGCAGCGTGATCGTGGATCTGCAGGTTGCACTGTTCCAGGCGGTCCAAAGCGGTGATCTGAAAAAGGCGCAAGCCATCAATGATCGCATTTATCCGCTTGCCCAAGCATTCTACGCGCCGCCGTTCCTCGACATGCACAATCGCATGAAAGAATCGCTCGTGCTTCTCGGGCGCATCGACAAGGCTGTCGTCCGGCCGCCTCTCATGAAACTTTCAGACGCCGAAATCGCCCGCCTCAAAAAGGCGCTGGAGCAGGCCGGCGTAACGCGTGAAGGTGCGCTTCAGGCGGCAGCCTGATGCACGCTGTTCAAAGTACGTCGATGACGAAACCAATTCCGCGCCTGTTCTTGCCGGGCCAGATCGGGCCGGTCACGCTCAAGAACCGCGTGATCATGGCTCCGATGACAACCCGCAACGCTGATGCGGAAGGGTTCGTCACCGACGCTACAATTGCCTATTACAAGGCGCGCGCGGAGGGAGGCGTCGGCCTCATCACGGTCGAAATGGCCTCGCCCGAGCGCGCCGGAAAGCATCGGAATTTCGAGCTTGGTATTTATGACGACCGCTTTCTGCCCGGGCTGCGTCGGCTTGTCGACGCGATCCACGGTGCCGGCGCAAAGGCCTCGATACAGCTTGGTCACGGCGGCGGTCACACGCGAATTGACATCACAGGCGAAAAGCCGATTGCGCCCTCGGCCATTCCTCATACTGTTCAGGAGGGGCATACCGAGGTCATTATTCCGGAGGAAATGTCTCTGGCGCGGATCGCTCAGACGCAGGCCGCCTACGTGGCCGCTGCGCGGCGCGCCGCTGAGGCGGGCTTTGATGCGGTTGAGATACATGCCGCGCACGGCTATCTCATTTCGCAATTTTTGACGCCAGCCGAAAACCTACGCCGAGACGAGTACGGGGTAACGCTTCGCAATCGGGCGCGATTTGGGCTGGAAATTGCCTCAGCTGTAAAACAGGCAGTCCCTCATCTCGCGGTCATTTTCCGCATGAACGGCGACGATTTCTTCGATCAAGGCATGACGTTCGAGGAAGCCGTCGAGGTGGCCACATGGGCAGCCGCAGTGGGTGCTGATGCCATCCATATGACAGGAGGGCATTACCGCTCGCAGCCGACGGCGGCCATCATGATACCGCCAATGGCCACCCCGCCTACGCCATTTCTGAGGTTCGCGGAGGCCGTAAAAAAGCGGGTCAGCGTACCGGTCATTGCAGTCGGACGTTTGGGAAACCCGCAGGCAGCTATTGCGGCAATCGAGGAAGGCAAGGCAGATTTCGTTGCCTTGGGGCGACCTCTGCTTGCGGATGCCGAGTGGGTGAACAAGGCAGCGGCCGGGAAGCAGGTGCGGCTTTGCCTGGCCTGTAACACATGCGTGGACGGCATGCGCACCGGGCGGCAGATCCGTTGCCTGGTCAACGCGCGGGCGGGGCGTGAGCTGACATTCGCAGGCCGGACTCTTCGGCGAAACGGCCAAAGGATTGCAGTAATCGGAGCAGGGCCGGCCGGACTGACCTACGCGTCATTGATGGCGGAGGCCAATCGCGTCACGGTTTTTGAAAAGGAGAGGGTTGTCGGCGGCGCGTTTCGATATGCGGGGTTGGCGCCGCTGTTCCAGGGCGTCGAGGCAAACCCGACGAGCCTGTTGAACTACGTCGACGGGCTCCGCCGGGAATGCCAGGAAAAAGGCGTCGAGATCCGAACTGGCACGGATCCTTTCGCCGACCCGTCGCTTCTCGATGGCTTTGATCATGTTGTCGTGGCGACCGGCGCGCGGTATCGCTGGGGCCTGGGCCGGTTCGTCAAATGGTCGCTAGAAAGAGGCATCCCACGCTGGTGGCCCATCGATCGGCTCGCCCGGACAGAGAAGTTTCGGAACTGGTTCTACTATCAATTCCGGAGCGTCAATTCGCCGATCTCGACAGGTTCACACGGAAAGTTTTCGTTCGAAATCATCGGTGACGCGGCGCTACCCGGAAAAAGTGAGGACGCTATTCTTAGCGCCTACACTGCTGCTTTCGGCCATCTGGACGAGGCGAGCGGAACGGCCAAAATGAGCTGAAAGTGGCCGTTCAAAAATCTGGAGAAGTTTCGATGAAAGAGCGGATAAAGGAGATCGCAGTCGAGCTCCTGGTCCGCCATGGCTATCAGGGCTTTCGTTTCCGAGATCTAGCCGACCGGCTGGGCACGACCCGGGCCAACATCCACTATTACTATGGCAGCAAGGCCAATCTGGCGGAAGAGGTCATTGTCGACTACGTCCGCGAAACGCTGGCCGATTGGGAAAAGAACTGGAAGAGCAACAAGACTTTCGCGGAGAAGGTCCGCGGAATGATGGAGTCCAATCGGCAACGCTACCTGCGCTTCAATCCCACCGGGACAACGGCCCATCCATGGAGCCTCATCGGGCGAATGCGCATGGAGCGAGACGTCATTGGGCCGAGGGCACGCGAAGTTTTGGTCGAATTCGGGGTCGTGCTCGAGAACCTGGTGATCTCGGGCATTCGCGATGCCATCAAGGCGGGCGAGCTTTCGCCTGAAATCCCAATCCGCGATGTCGCCCTGCAGCTGGTTGCGATCGCCAATAGCGCGGGACCAATTACACAGGACGGTGGTTCGTTCGATCGCCTGGAACAGCTCTATCTCTCGTTCACGCGCATTGTCGAGCACGCCTATGGCCAAAAAAGAAAAGGCGCGAAACGCTCGTCAGGGAAGGGACGACGCAAGTTTCCTGCGGGTCAGAATGGCGCAAAGGTAAGCCCCACGCGCTAATCTCTTGAATCCTCAGCTGTGTGGAGAAGCGCGGCGCCGGCTGCAAGATCACGGCTCCGCCGCATCTTCCTCGTCGAGTGTCGGTCGTCTGGGACGAGAACTGAGGGCAGGGAGCGTCAGCAGCAGAAAGATCGCGGGCGGAAAGAGGAACGACCACGCCATCCAGAACGAATAGTCGCGTTTCTTGAGTCCAGCGAGAAGGCCGCCGATCAGCATCGAAAAGAATGCGATCACGCCCCAATAGACTACGAACTCGACCATCTGCTCCCTCCGGCTGAATGGCCGTTGATACTTCGGCTTTGTTCCTGCCCGGCAAGTGTGGCGAAAGCTCGGGCGCGGACTGCCGCGGACAACTGCTACGCTGTCGGCTCTATTTCTATATCCAACCCGACGTCGAGGACAGTCGCCGAATGGGTCAATGCGCCTACCGAGATGAGATCGACGCCCGCTTCGGCAATCGCCCTGACCGTGTCGAGATTGACGCCGCCCGATGCCTCTGTGATCGCCCTGCCGTTCACAAGCCGTACGGCCTCGGCAAGTTGATCGGGTGTCATGTTGTCGAGCAGAACGGCATCGATTTGATGCTCAAGAGCCTCTGCCAGTTGTTCAAGGGTGTCGACTTCCACCTCGATCTTCACCATGTGGCCGACGTGGGCGCGAGCAGCCGCAATGGCCGGGCCGATACCGCCAGCCACGGCGATGTGATTGTCCTTGATGAGCACAGCATCGAACAGGCCGATCCGGTGGTTCATGCCACCGCCGGCGCGCACGGCATATTTTTCGAGAGCCCTGAGACCCGGCGTTGTCTTACGTGTGTCCACGATTTGCGCGCGAGTGCCGGCGACGGCGTCCACATAGCGGCGTGTGAGGGTGGCGATGCCGCTCAAGCGGCCAAGGAAATTCAGGGCGACGCGTTCTGCCGAGAGCAGGACACGTGCAGAGCCACTTACGCGCGCAACCTTTGTGCCGGCCTGAACGCGATCTCCGTCGCTGGCGAGGATTTCGAATTTGACGTTCGGATCGAGGTAATGAAATGCGGCGGCCGCAACGTCAAGGCCAGCGATGACACCGGGTTTCCGCGCAGCAAACACAGCAGACGCAACAGCATCCGCGGGTATGACTGCGTTCGTCGTGATGTCGCCAGCAAGGCCCAAATCTTCCGCAAGGGCGCCAGCAACGGCAGCGGTAATGAGGTGTTGGGGCAGGCGCATGTCGAACCGGGCGCTTGTGTTCATGCTCTTTCTCCGGCGTCGGCTGTTTTCGTGAGCACGGTTGGCGAAGGTTTTTCCATTATGACCGCTTTGCGCTCGAGGTCGTCGAGGGTGACAAAGCTGCGGCGCTGCCATGTGGGATCCGCGGCGGGGTAATCCGTGCGGTAATGCGCACCGCGGCTTTCTTCGCGGCGAAGCGCGCATTCCACGATCAGCCGCGCGGCAAGCACGGCGTTTTCAATAACACGATCTCCGTCTGCCGCCCTTTCAAGAGATGATAGCGTTTCGCGGGCCTTTATCAGCCCCTCGGCGTCACGCTCGACGCCCGCGTAACGAGCCATGGTCGAGCGGATGGAACGAATAGCGCTCTCGCGCGCGGTCAGATCGGGCCGCTGATTGGTCTGGATGCGATCCATTGTTAGGGACGCCTGGCGTTGCTTGATTTGCGAAATGTCGGACGCAACGCGCGCGCCAAATACAATCGCTTCCAGCAGTGAGTTCGAGGCGAGCCGATTGGCACCATGCAGGCCAGTTGATGCGACCTCACCTACAGCCCAGAGTCCTGGTACGCTAGTGCGGCCCCATTCGTCCGTCCCAACACCTCCCATGTGGTAGTGCTCGGCGGGCGCTATCGGGATGGGCTGCGTGACCGGGTCGATTCCAGCCTCGCGGCACCGCTCGTAGACAGTAGGGAATTTTTCGGGGAAGCGCGCGCCGATTGCGCTGCGACAATCGAGAAAGGCGCCTCGGCCAGCGGCGATTTCACGAAATACGCCACGCGCCACAACATCCCTGGGCGCAAGCTCGGCATCCGGATGCTGGCCCAGCATGAACCGCTCGCCTGCAGCGTTGATCAGTAAGGCGCCTTCGCCTCTCAGGGCTTCTGTCGCGAGTGGTGCCGGATCAAGCCCAACATTGAGCGCCGTCGGATGAAATTGCACAAACTCCGCATCGGCGATGATTGCGCCGACGCGCGCAGCCATCGCCATGCCCTCGCCGCGGGCATGGGGCGGATTGGTCGTGAGGGCATAGAGCCCGCCAATTCCACCGGTTGCCAGCACGACGGCGCGTGCCCCCGCAATCCTGTATTCAGATGCCGGATCATCCACACGTGCGAGCACTACGCCGGTTACCCGACCATCTGCTTTTTCGAGAGCCAGCGCGCTGAAACCTTCAAGAATCGTGATCGACGGCGTCCGCCGGACAGCGTGGATCACGGCCTCCATAATGGCCTTTCCAGCCTGGTCACCTGAGACCCGAACAATGCGCTTTGCGGAATGCGCAGCCTCGCGCGAAAGAACGAAATGTCCTTCTAGATCGCGATCAAACGGTACCCCGTAGGCCAGCAAGTCTCGCACGCGATCAGTAGCTTCGGCCGCAACGATGTGCGCAATCGTCTCATCAACGATGCCGGCACCAGCGCGAATCGTATCGGCGGCGTGCTGTTCTGGCGAGTCGCCTTCGCCGACAGCGGCTGCGATGCCGCCCTGGGCCCAAGCGCTGGCAGCGTGTTCGCCCAACGGCGCCGGCGTGATGAGTGTGACGGGGATTGGGGCGAGCCTGAGGGCAGTGAACAATCCGGCAAGGCCCGCACCGACGATGATGATGTCACCGCCCGCGGCTTTTCGGCTTTCTCGATTGCCGTTGGACATCGAAATGCCAGCGGAACGCTGCAGGAGCCCGGCGGCTCCCGCAGCTTCCTGCTCGTCAGTTGGTGAGGTTGATCATGCGCTCCACGGCGCGGCGCGCCCGCTCGGCAACAAGCGGATCGACGGTAACCTCGTGGCGCATGTAGAGCAGGCAGTCGAGGATGTTCTGCAGCGTGATCCGCTTCATGTGCGGGCACAGATTGCAGGGACGGATGAATTCCGTCTCAGGCGCCTCGGCAGCAACGTTGGAGCTCATTGAGCACTCGGTCACCAGCACCACCTTGGCCGGCTTGTGCTTCTTCACCCAATCGATCATGCCCGACGTGGAGCCAGTGAAATCGGCTGCCTTGATGACGTCCGGCGGGCATTCCGGGTGGGCGATGATCTTCACGCTCGGATCGGCCGCACGGAAGGCTTCGAGCTCCTCAGCCGTAAAGCGCTCGTGCACCTCGCAATGGCCCTTCCAGGTGATGATCTCCACGTTTGTCTTGGTCTGCACGTACTTCGCGAGGTATTCGTCCGGGATCATGATGACCCGCGGAACGCCGAGGCTTTCCACGACTTTTACGGCATTCGCCGACGTGCAGCAGATATCGCTTTCGGCTTTCACCTCAGCCGAGGTGTTGACGTAGGTGACAACCGGCACGCCCGGATAGGCCTCGCGCATCATGCGCACGTCCTCGGCGGTGATGGACGATGCGAGCGAGCATCCGGCCCTCAAATCCGGAATGAGAACCGTCTTGTCGGGATTGAGCAGCTTCGAAGTCTCGGCCATGAAGTGGACACCAGCTTGCACGATGACCTCCGCGTCGGTCCGCGCCGCCTCTTTGGCGAGCTGCAAGCTGTCACCGCGGATGTCGCCAACGCAGTGGAAAATCTCCGGCGTCATGTAGTTGTGCGCCAGGATGACGGCGTTGCGCTGCTTCTTGAGATCATTGATGGCTTTGATGAGGGGAGCGAACTGCGGCCATTCGAGCGGCGTGACCACCTTGGCCACCTTGGCGTAGTACGGCTCCATCTCCCGAGCCAATTCAGGGGTGAACGTGAGGTCCGGCATCGGCAGGACTTCGCGGTTCCTCGTATTCCGCGCGTCCGTTTCGCTATGAACCGTAGCCATTGGGAACGCTCCCTCTTTGCTTCCGGAGCAATACTCAATCTGAGTATTACTCTGGCCTGAAAAAACGCCGGATAAACCGGACTATCCCATATGCTCTATTTGAGCATTGTTAACACGAATAAGATATGACACTCGCCACGTGATTTCCAGAGGCGCGTTAATCTGCCTCCGGATTGATGGGTTGCAGTTTTGGAAGAGCGCGACATCGCTCGAAACGGGAATTTGCGCTCACATGCGCCCAGGCTTCACTCTCACGCCCGGTGCCGGCCGCTCCAGCAGAACTTCGCGCCTGAAGCGGTAGAGACGCGCGGGGCGCCCGCCAGTTTTCGCGCGCACTTCACCTGTTGGCTCCACCAGACCGGCGCTTTCGACGAGCCTGCGGAAATTCTGTTTGTGCAGATGCGGCCCGAGGATTGCTTCGACGGTCTTTTGCAGCTCGAATAGCGTGAATTCATCCTCCATCAGCTCGAATACGACGGGCCGATATTTGATCTTCGCCCTGATCCGCCCGATGGCCGTCGCCAGAATGCGCCGATGGTCGTAGCACATGGGTACGCCGAGCTTTGGAAGGGTGCCCCAGGTGAGCGCCGACTCCCGCCCATCGCGGCGCGCCTCTTCCACGAGACCCGCGTCATAGAGAAGCTCGAAACGCTCAAGCACCTTCTCCTCGTCCCACGTGCCGCCGAGGAGGCCAAAGTACATGCGCACCCGATCGGCCCGCGGAATCGGGCGGCCCGGAGTAGGTGCCGCCGTGGGGCGCTCCGCCCACGAGATCAGCCTGGGCTCAATAACGTCCGTGAGGATTGACGGCTTGCCGCGGCGCCAGTCTTCCCAAGGGAAGTAGTCATACCAGCTGCGCCATTCCCAGCGGTCCGATTCGCTGGCACGGCCCGGACGGGTAAGCGCCAGGTAGCCGATTGAGACCACGTGCGGGCCCGTGTCTCCCGGCTGGGCATGGCGGCCCCTGTCACCGAATGTATAGAGCTGTTCGACGTAGCCGAGCTCGAGACCCGTTTGTTCTGCAACCCACGAGCGCAGGCCGATTTCCAACGTACGATGTTCGAGGGGTGAGAATGGGCCAAAGGGAAGGGCGTCTGTCGCCTGGTCCCCCGAAGGCCGGACCACAAGGACAACCGGCTCGTCATTACGGACAGCGAGAATGGCCGCATTAAGCCCAATTTCCACCGCTGCCACTTCGTGCCGTTCCCGCGAACTGCTTTCGTTCGATTGCGTTCGAGGCGTCCGTTTCAGGTGAGCTTCGATGGTCATCTACGATCTCCCTTGGCCGCGGCAGTAGGTGGGGATCGTGGCGATTTTCAGTATCGCCTCCCAAAAGGTACGAGAGGTGTGATAAGATTGCCAAACTTAAATCGGCCGACGCGCGGTTATCGCGGGATCAATTATCAAAAGGATGATTTGATCAAAAAAGAGATAAGCGCATCCCCTACAATTGGGCCGAATTTCTGCAGCAAACAGAAGCTCATCTGGTTTTTGGGATATCCTGAACCGAAAATCTAATCCATGCTCGATTTCCCACAACCATTGCGACGATGGTGGTCAACCCAAAAATAATCAATCAATTCAAATTTCTTTAATTGCCCGAGCCGGGTTCAATTGGGTTTCCGTCATCATGGCGATTTAGCGGCAAGGGTGTGTCAAATCGTTTGCGGGCCCTGACAACGAGCGAATTTTCGACCCCACGCACGCCCTCGGCTTCGTACGCGACGATCTCGGCCATCTGCCGCGCAATTTCGCTCGGGACCGATCCCTCCAAAAGAACCTGTCCGTCCTCCACCCGTACCTTGATGTCGGATGAGTCTATCCCGGGGTCGTCGGCCAGCCGGCTGCGGATGTCGTTGCAGATGTGCTCGTCAACGGATGAGGGAGGGTGGCCGCGGAACGGCGCCTCACCGCGCTTTCCTTTCGATTCCCAAGACATTCTGGTTCGCTCCTGCCCGTGCCCTCCGGCTCGTACATCAACGTCGGGAAAGGCCGGCGGTTGCATGGCCCCGGAACCGTCCCCCGTCCCTGGCGTTCTCCGAGCGTGTCTGGTTTCAGTCCTCAAGCGCGAAGGATGTGCGCAGCATGAGAGTCTCCGAGGTTATGACGCGAGAGGTGGAGGTCATTTCACCTGACGCGAGCTTGCGCGAAGCCGCCCGCAAGATGGATGACCTCAATGTGGGGGTGCTGCCCGTGTGCGACGGCCAAAGGCTTGTCGGCGTTCTCACGGACCGCGACATCACGGTGCGCGCAACCGCCATAGGCGAATCACCTGACGTTACCCGTGTCGACGAGGTGATGAGCGACGAGGTCTGGTGGTGTCATGAGGACGACCTCGTCGAGGACGTGGCCCACCGCATGGGCGAAAAGCAGATCCGCAGAATGCCGGTCATCGACCACAACATGATGCTGGTCGGTATCGTCTCCCTCGGTGACCTCGCCACGGATCTGGCACCGGGAACGCAGGAAGCCTTGCGGCAAATCTCAGAACCTTCCGAACCGGATCTCTCCGGTACGCTGTCGAGCCGGCGCGCGGAGCCGACGCACTCTGGAGATTGACGATGCCAGACGAACCAGTTCGCGGCCGGACCAACGACGTTATCGCGGAGGAAATCTCGGCCGCGCTAGACCGTGAGCCGGGGATCAACCTCGATGAGATCGACATCGACGTCGATCGCGGCGTGGTGTCCTTCAACGGCACGGTCGACAATTACACGCTCAAAGAGCGAGTTCACGCCATTGCTGAGAGAATCGAAGGCGTGACGGATGTGCAGAACCACCTGCGCATTCGGAAAGATGCTGGAGTTCTTCGGGACGTCCGTCCAAAGTCGCGCGGGACTGCCAGTTAGCGCCTCTCCCCCCGTCCACGCGGTGGCGCATTCAGCCGCGCAATTCGCTATTGCCCCCGCCGGGCCATAAAGGCCAACCGCTCGAACAACTGCACGTCCTGCTCGTTCTTGAGTAGCGCGCCGTAGAGCGGCGGGATCAGCTTGCGCGGATCGCTTTGCCGCAGGGTTTCCGGATCGATGTCCTCGTTGAGCAGCAGCTTGATCCAGTCCAGCAGCTCTGAAGTCGAGGGCTTCTTCTTGAGACCAGGCATCTCCCGGATCTCGTAGAAGACCCTAAGCGCCTCGCTGACGAGCCGGCTCTTGAGCCCCGGGAAATGGACCTCGACAATGGACCGCATCGTCTCGGGATCCGGAAACTTGATGTAGTGGAAGAAGCAGCGGCGCAGGAACGCGTCGGGCAGCTCCTTCTCGTTGTTGGACGTGATGATGACGATGGGTCGATTACGCGCCTTGATCGTCTCGCCGGTCTCGTAGACGTAGAACTCCATCCGATCGAGTTCCTGGAGCAAATCGTTGGGGAACTCGATGTCCGCCTTGTCGATCTCGTCGATGAGGAGCACCGGGCGGACCTCCATCTCGAAGGCCTCCCAGAGCTTGCCCTTCTTGATGTAGTTGCGGATGTCCTTGACGCGCTCGTCGCCCAGCTGGCTGTCCCGCAGGCGGCTCACTGCGTCGTATTCGTAAAGCCCCTGCTGCGCCTTGGTGGTCGATTTGATGTGCCACTCGATGATCGGCACGCCCAAGGATCTCGCCACCTCGATGGCCAGCATAGTCTTGCCGGTGCCAGGTTCGCCCTTCACCAGCAGCGGGCGTTGCAGTGTGATCGCCGCATTCACGGCAATGGTCAGGTCCTTCGTTGCAACGTAGGTGTCCGTTCCCTCGAAACGCATCGTCCGACTACGTCCTTGCTGGCGTCCAGGCGCGAGCGGGGAGATTAGTGGGCTGGCTCCGTTCCAGCAAGGCGACGGCGAGCACGGGAGGGTTGCGACACCAACGCTCTCGTGATGAAGGGGGACACCGGCCTGGTGCACATGGCTGCTGCGGAGCCCGCCGTCGGGGGAGCGGCGGGTGGAAGGGTACGTGCATGCACGCCCAAGCCGGTGCCGTTCGGTCAGGGTCGTTCTAGGGAGGAGAGCCAAACGACAATGGTCATCCTATTGCGCTCCCGTGAACACAACGTAAAAGGGAAAAATGTAACCGTGGGTAGTGGGTTCTGCCTCGTGACTGCGTCTCTTGGCCAGCTTGCAGGCCTCCTGCCGCTTCGCGGCTCCAAACAAGGGAACTGCTTGACTCGCCAGGTTTGCGGACTAAAAGCGGGGCAGAATGGTCATGCTCAGTATGCGTGAGTAAAGCATATCTGCGCCACTGTCTTCGCAGGCGAAACATGAGCACCACGAAAGACCGGAAAGCGCAAGCCAAGCTGAAGGGCGAGCCGAAAAAGACGGAGGAAACAAAGTCGACAATTGTTTTGCCGGATGATTACCGGCCGTCTGAAGACGAGCCGTTCATGAATGAGCGGCAACGAGAGTACTTCCGGCGGAAACTTCTTGCTTGGAAAGAAGAGATCTTGCGGCAGACCCGCGAAACCTTGATGGGTCTGCATGAAGACTCCAATCACTACGCCGACCTTGCCGACCGGGCTACGACAGAGACTGACCGGGCGCTGGAACTCAGGGCCCGTGACCGTCATCGGAAGCTTATCGCCAAGATCGACGCAGCGCTCGCCAGGATCGAGGACGGTACCTACGGTTACTGCGAGGAGACCGGGGAGCCGATCGGGTTGCGCCGCCTTGATGCGAGGCCAATCGCTACGCTGAGCCTCGAGGCCCAGGAGCGGCACGAGCGCCGCGAGCGGGTGTACAGGGAAGATTGAAGCTGGAGAGCTTCGCGACAGCGTGAGGCTTGTAAACAGCGGGGATGCCTCACGCGGGTTGCCGCGAGTCGCGCCTTGAAGCTGTATCTGAGGCAGAAGTCGGGCCGCCATCATTTGCTTCGGCGGCATTTTTTTTGCCTCAAAGCACAGTGCGCTACGGTCGTGTTCGATGTCGTTGAGCCTGCGGAAATGCCTTTGTGCTAACCGCGTGCGAATTCGATATTCGCCTCTTTGAAGGCTTTGGAGATCGCGAGGCGCAATTGCGTCTGCACGCTGCCACGGCGCGTCACATCGGGCACAAACGCACGCAGTGAGAATATCTGGCCCGCGGAGCCGAAGTCCTCAAAAACGACCGATGGTGCCGGCTCGCGCAGCAGGAGCCCCGACTCTTCCGCAACGCGCTTCAGGAGCGAAACGACTTGCTCCGGGTCTGCCTGATAGGTGACGGCGACGCGGATCACGAGCCGGCCCATCAGGCTCCGGTGCGTCCAGTTCGTTACAGCGCTCGTGATCAAAACAGAGTTCGGGATAATGATGCTCGAACGATCGAAAGTTTCGATCTCCGTGGCGCGGACGTTGATGCGCCGGACGTGACCTTCCTGGCCATTGACGATGATCCAGTCCCCCACCTTGATCGGCCGCTCGATGAGCAGAATGATCCCCGACACGAAATTGTTGAAGATCGCCTGCAGCCCGAAACCGATACCGACGGAAAGAGCACCGGCCACGATGGCGAGCTGCGTGAAATCAAGTCCCGCGTACGATAAGCCCACAACGATGGCGATCGCCGTGCCCGCGTAGCCAACGCCCGTAAGCACCGAATGGGAGATTGAGCGATCCACTCGTGCAGCTGACAATACGGAGCGGTCCAGCCAGCGCTGAATGGCGCGCGTCGCAAAAATCAGGAACAGGAACAGGAGGAGGGCGACCAGGATGCGGACCAGGGAAACCCGGTATTGCCCCACCTCGAAACCGACGATCAGGAGCCGCAGCCAATCAAGAACATCAGCGCCGGAATAACCCCAGGTGAGGAGCACCACTGGCAGGGTCGCCAGCGCAAGCAGCAGCTCCAGGCCAACCACGATCACGCGGGCCACATAGCTCATCCGCTCGTGGTCGATGCCAAAACGTGTCTCGAGGACGCGGCCGACGTGCCGTTCGCCCTGCGTCAGCACGACAGCGAAACGGCGGATGACAAGGTGCGCGGTGAGCAGAACGAGCGCCACCGCGCCAATCAGGGTGACTTCCTCTGAGATGAACCGGCCGAGTGCGACATAGCCAACGACCGTCGTGCCGGCGATCGCCAGGGCGACCATCGCTATGGGCACTTTCAGCCAGCGCGGATACCAGCGGGGCGGCAGCTCAAGAAGGCCAATGGCCCGACGTGCTAGAGGAATACGGACGAGGGCGATGAGCAGCCCTGCGAACGTGAGGTTCGTCAATACAACTCGGGCTGCATCGATCTCGACCGGGAGATAAAGAAGCCGGACGGCACTCCCGGTGACGATGTCGAAGGCGGAGAGCGCCGCGAACAGCTTCACCCACCGCAGCAGCTTCGATGCACTGACATCGGCGATATCAACGCGAGGAGCTCTGGTGCTTTCAGCCTTCAGCGCCGCGCGCGCAACAGCCATCGTCCCGCAGTAAAAGACGACGCTCTCGAAGACGCACGACGAGAACTGGCGCGCGATCGCGGTCATCAGGCCCCAAGCGTCCATCCCTGCGAAAAGGAAGGCCGTGGCCAGAATGGGCGGTGAACCCCGTCCGACGATCTCCCAGAAGGCATCGCCAGCCTGCGGAAAGTACTCAGCGGTACCATGGATGCGAGGCTGTAGGAGGCGGCGAAGGGTTGGCACAATCCAACGTCCGACGGCCACATAGATCAGCGCCGCTCCAGCGAGAAGAATGAGCAGCTCCAACCATCTACCACTGATGACGCCCCACCAATCATTTGCCAGTCGCTGTATCTGTCTCGCAGACGACCTGAGCGGGAAGTCCAATGCTTGCCAGGTCGATGGGGACAGCGGGCTTCCGGAAAAGCGAAGCAGGTCACGTTTGAACAGGGCCTGCCGCAAAGTCTGAATGGACTCGATCAATTGACGGGCGCGCACGCGCGACAGCTCCGTCGTCTTGATCGCGCCTTCGATTTCCGCCTGAGCAGCGGTCAGGCGAAGACGTTCATTAGCAATGGCCGGAGCTTCCGGAGGCGCGTCCTTGGGAGGAGGGGGGCCAAGCTGCTGCAGTTGGGTGCCGACCGTGCGCAACCACGGCCGAAGCTCTTCGACAAGCTGCTCCGCTTCGACCTCAAGCCGTTCCAGCTGGCCACGCTGCTCGGCCAATCCACTGTCCCGATCCTTGACCCGGTCGATGGCCTTGGCCGCGGACTCCACGTCGGACACAAGGCGGTTCACGCGCTGGGCAAGTTCCTGGGGGAGAAGAGGCTCCGCGGGCGGCGTCTGGGGCGCAGCCTCGGATGTGGCCGGCTGAGCTTCCGGCTGCGCTGTCTCGCTGGCGATCGCCGCGATCGGAAAAATCAATGACGCCATCAATGCGCCAATCACGATGAGCGTGAGGCGCATCTGCCGGGCCTTGTATTTCAACATTCCTCAAACTCCGGTGGGTGCGCCCAGAGCTATGTCTGGCGCTCCTATCGGCAGTTGGTGCGGAGTCCCCCTTTGCCGACGTCCGCGATCAAGCCTCGGCAACAGCGTCGTTAAGCGAGCGGGGCGAACGCTGGAAGATCGACGCAGGTGCGCTCTGCGTCTCGCTGCTGCGGGCCTCCTGCTGCTGGATGCCCGTTTCGATCACGATGTCGACGGGGCCTCCGGTCATGATCAGGTGCTCGACGTTGTCCCGACGAATGAGCAGAAGTTTGCGCCGGCCGTCGACGTTCGCTTGATCGATAACTTCAAGGCGTTTTGGTGGCCGCGGCCCAAAGAAATTGCCGACGAGCGCATCCTTGATGCCGCCGGCCGGTGAGCCGCTCACGAGATAACCGCGCAACAGCAGGCCCCCCGCGACGAGGAGGGCGGCAATGAAAATCACAAACAATAACCAGGACAGGATTTCCATGCGTTCGACGCGGGGTAACTCCCGCGCTCCTCTCAGTCTGTTGGCGGAGGCGTGCACGGCTCTTGTGGCGCCGCGAAGGCAGCGAAGCACCGCTTGCCCTGATGGTAGCCCGGCTTTTCACCCCCGTATGTCGTCCAGCGACACATACCCTGCCTCGTTGTGCAGACTAACCGACATGGCGACACAACTCGGCGGACGATCTAGGAAAGAGCGGATTCGCGGAGCGCTCGGCAACGGAATGTTTACGCCCATCACCGAAAAGTTGAGGCCGATGCAAGTTTGAGACGCCTCATCCGAGATGTGACCGCGCTTTAGCCCGGCTTCGTAAACCGGTGTAAAAGTTGTGCGTAAGAGTAGCTTATGTCGGCCGGCAAGTCTGTCTATCCCCAGAATCAGTTAGTTTTTCCCATCATGCGGGAAATCGAGGCGCGACACGAACCATTTGCGGCCGAGGTTCCCCTGCTTAGTGCACGATCTGGGGGCGGTATCATCGCCCTCGTTCTGGTTGTGCTCGCAGGGAGCCTTGGCGCTTTCACCCTTCTTTCTGCCGAATCGAGCGAGCCGCTCCTCCTGACGCTCATGGCGTTCCTCGCCACGCTCGGCGTCTTTTTCCTTTTTGGACTGGTGGCGGGTTACGTTCGTATCGCCGAGCAGCCTTCGGATTCGAGGCTTTTCCGCGCCCTCGCTCGGAATTTCGAGGACGGACTTTGCATTACAAATCTCGAAGGCCGTCGCGTCTATTCGAACCGGGTATTCGACGAGCTCGTCGGCCCCAGCGAGTACGATCACGTCAGCGCACTCGAATCCCTCGTCGCCGGTGAGCCGCAGGCCGCCGAGGCGCTGTTCCGCCTGGCGCGAGCCGCGAGCCGCGGTGAGAGCAGGACGGAGGAGTTCCGGCTTCGCAGCGTCAGCAACGGCCAGCGTCAGTCGCGCTGGTTCCGGCTGAGTGTTATGCGCCTTGATATGGGGCGGAAAAGCGAAGGCGCGCCGTATGTTCTCTGGCGTCTGATGGACATCACCGATCAGCGCCGTCGCGAGGCCGAGGCAACGCGTGCCTTGGAAGCAAGCTTGAGCTTCTACGAGGCGATGCCCATCGGGCTCATGGTCGCCTCGGAGGATGCCACCATCGAGCATCTGAACGGGACGTTGGCCACGTGGCTTGGACTCAGTGCCAGCTCTCTCGCCCGCGGTCTTGTTCTCACCGACATTATCTCCGGCGACGGTGCAATGCTGCTCCGCGCCCTTGCGCGCGATGCCACGAACGGTGCCGGACGGATCGACCTTGATCTCGTCCGGGAGGACGGCCGCAGCTGGCCCGCGACGCTACTCGTCGTACCGCGCGGCGAAGGCGGCTTCCTGGCGGCTGTGCTTGAGCGCCTGGCTGACGAGGAGCCAGGTGCGAAGGGCAGCACGGCTGAGGTTCGTTTCGCCCGCTTCTTCCAATCCGCTCCGTTCGGTATTGCGACGGTAACGGCGGACGGCCGCATCAATCGCGCCAACGCAGCCTTCGCACGCCTCGTTCTCGACGGGAAGGCGGGCAAGGCCGACATGGCCCTGGACGTGCTCACCCGAAACATTGATTCCGAGCGGCGCGCGCAGGTGCAGACGGCGCTGGAGGAAGCCATGGCGGGCAAGGCGAACATCCAGCCGCTCGAGATCACCGTCGGCGAATCGCGCGAATTCACACGCCGCGTGTTCTTCAGCACGCTCGCTCGCGGCTCGGCAGATGAAGCAGCTGTGCTTTACGTCATCGACACCACCGAGCTGAAGGCGCTGGAGCAGCAGTTCGCGCAGAGCCAGAAGATGGAGGCTGTTGGCAAGCTGGCTGGCGGCGTCGCGCACGACTTCAACAACGTGCTGACCGCGATCATCGGCTACTCCGACCTGCTCTTGCAGACGCACCGGCCGAGCGATCCGGCCTACAAGAACATCATGAACATCAAGACGAGCGCCAATCGTGCTGCTGGCCTCGTCCGTCAACTGCTCGCGTTCTCGCGCCGGCAGACGCTTCAGCCGGAGGTGCTTCAGGTCAACGAAGTTCTCACCGAAACGGCGGTCATGCTGAGGCCGACGATCGGGGAGAAGATCGACCTGAAAGTCGAGCCGGGCCGCGACCTCTGGTACGTGAAGGCCGATCGCTCTCAGCTGCAGTCGGTGCTTGTCAACTTGGCTGTCAACGCGCGGGACGCCATGCCGGATGGGGGCCAGCTCATCATCCGGTCACGGAATGTCACCGAGCGCGAAAGCCAGAGGCTGCAGCCGCAAACGCTGCCTATGGGCGAATATGTCCTCATTGAGGTTGAGGACACGGGCCATGGCATGCCGCCCGAGGTTCAGGCCAAGATTTTCGAGCCGTTCTTCACGACGAAGAGCATGGGCAAGGGGACGGGCCTGGGGCTTGCCATGGTCTATGGCATCGTCAAGCAGACTGGGGGCTATATCTTCGTCCACAGCACGCCCGGAGAAGGCACCACGTTCCGCATTTTCTTGCCGCGCCATTTCGTCGATGCCGAAACCGAGGCCGAGCTCGCGAATGGCAAGGCGAAGAAGGAGCGGCAGGCGGACCTTACCGGGGCCGGTCGGGTGTTGCTCGTGGAGGACGAGGATGCGGTTCGCAGCTTCGCCGTCGAGGCCCTCAAGCGCCAGGGATACGAGGTTCTGGAAGCCTCCAGCGGCGCCGAAGCCATCGACATGGTGAAGGAGGCCGACAAGCCGATCGACATCGTTATCAGCGATGTCATCATGCCCGAAATGGACGGCCCCTCCATGTACAAGGAGCTGCGGAAGACCAATCCGAAGCTGAAGATCATCTTCATGTCCGGTTACGCGGACGACGCCTTCAAGAACGCGATGGATCCGGACGAGCGGTTCGCCTTCCTGCAGAAGCCGTTCTCTCTGGCTCAGCTTGCGGCCAAGGTGAAGGAGGAGTTGGGGCGCTAACAGGTGCCTGTGGGCACCGAAGCGCGCGCGTCTGAGCGTCTCTTGCGCCTCATATCGTACGTTTTCCCCAGAAATCGGTTCGGCCTAGGTACAAACCGAGTACACAGGCCGAATTCGTTAGTTTTTTCAATGCTCCGTTCACCCTCGACAGACGAGAACAAATCGGGTACATAGAGTTAACAATTGCCGATCTGCAATCGCTGCCATAGGGTGACGCCGATGCAAATTCCGCACCTCCGAGTCGTCGAGGAAGAGACAATGGACAAACAAAAGGCGCTCGAAGCCGCGCTATCGCAGATCGAGCGAAATTTCGGGAAGGGCTCCGTCATGCGATTGGGCGCCCAGGACCGCTCAATCGACGTGGAGGGGATCCCCACAGGTTCGCTTGGCCTCGATATCGCCCTCGGCATTGGTGGTCTGCCGCGCGGGCGGATCATTGAGATCTTTGGCCCGGAGTCCTCGGGTAAGACCACGCTGGCCCTTCACGTCGTCGCAGAGGCGCAGAAGAGGGGTGGCATCTGCGGCTTTATCGATGCCGAGCATGCGCTCGATCCCGTATATGCGCGCAAGCTCGGCGTAAAGGTGGACGATCTGCTCGTCTCGCAGCCTGACACAGGTGAGCAGGCGCTTGAGATCGCCGATACGCTGGTCCGTTCCGGAGCCATCGACGTGCTCGTGGTCGACTCGGTGGCGGCGCTCACCCCGAAGGCCGAGCTCGAAGGCGAGATGGGCGAATCCCTTCCAGGGATGCAGGCCCGCCTCATGAGCCAGGCGCTGCGGAAGCTTACGGCGTCCATCTCCAAGTCTCGCTGCATGGTGATCTTCATCAACCAAATTAGGATGAAGATCGGCGTGATGTTCGGTAACCCTGAGACGACTCCTGGGGGTAACGCCCTCAAGTTCTACGCTTCTGTCCGTCTCGACATTCGTCGCATCGGTCAGATCAAGGAGCGGGACGAGGTCGTCGGCAATCAGACCCGCGTGAAGGTGGTCAAGAACAAGGTCGCGCCTCCCTTCAAACAGGTCGAGTTCGACATCATGTATGGGGAGGGT
The DNA here is from genome assembly GCA_002919265.1 of Hyphomicrobiaceae bacterium. Lineage (GTDB taxonomy): Bacteria > Pseudomonadota > Alphaproteobacteria > Rhizobiales > Hyphomicrobiaceae > ZC4RG25. The sequence goes on from PKEY01000037.1 coordinate 37,381, forward strand.
ATCTCGCGTACCGGTGAGATCATCGACCTCGGGGTGAAGGCGGGAATCATCGAAAAATCTGGCGCCTGGTTCTCGTTCGACGGGCAGCGGATCGGACAGGGGCGGGAAAACACCAAGGCTTTCCTGAAGGAAAATCCGCAGATCGCCGAGAAGATCGAGCAGGCCATCCGCCAGAATGCCGGCATCATCGTCGACCGGATGCTCGCTCAACCGGACGAAGAGGAGGTGACGGAAGCCGTCGATCCCGAGGATGCGGCACCGGTTGCGGGTCGCGGCCGGCGATAGGCGAATTGGCGTTAGCGCACGCACGCTGTTTACCTGCGCCGGCTTGTCACTCGTGACAAAGGTGGGGAGCCACGGCAGGCTCCTCCCGCCGGGCGAGCAGGGGCTTGCGCTGACGTGTTCATCGACTTGCACATCTACCTGGGGGTGGCACTGGCCGGGCTTGTCAGCTTCCTGAGCCCGTGCGTGCTACCCCTTGTGCCGCCCTATCTAGGATATCTCGGCGGCTCCACCATCAACATGGCCTCGGCCGCCGAAGGCGGCATCGATGACGGACTGTGGCGCCGTGTGGTCGTCGGCTCCGTTATTTTTGTCCTTGGGTTCACGACGGTTTTCGTGGCGCTTGGGGCCGGCGCGTCAGTCGTCGGCCAGTTTATCCAGACTTATAGGAACGAGCTCGCCATCATTGCAGGCACGATCATCCTTCTTTTCGGCCTGCACTTCCTCGGCGTGCTGCGTATCCCGATCCTCTACAAGGAGGCCCGCTATCACGCTGCTGGGCAGAGTGCAGGGTTTCTCGGCGCCTACGTCATCGGGCTTGCGTTCGCTTTCGGCTGGACGCCGTGCATCGGTCCTATTCTCGCGACGGTGCTGGCACTTGCGGCCAACGAGGCGAGCCTGTCGAAAGGCGTCCAGCTGTTGTTCGTCTATTCTCTCGGTCTCGGCATTCCCTTCATTCTGGCCGCTGTTGCGATTCGCCCGTTCCTGAGCTTTATGCAACGCTTCCGGAAACACCTCGGGACCGTCGAGAAGGTGATGGGGGCATTGCTGGTCGTCACGGGCATTCTTTTCTTGAGCGGCTCGATCAACTGGTTCGGCCAGTGGATGATAGAGACCTTCCCCGCACTAACTCAGCTCGAGGAGCAGTTCACGCCTGAGGGCCTGCAGACAGAGATCATGAAGCAGGGTCTCGGGAACTAAGCTGAGGAGATTGCCGCACCAGCGTTGTGGTCACCCGCCTCCCGGTGCGGCGGTACAGCTGGAGAGAAGGTCTTATGTCTGATTGCCCGCCGAATATCCCGGTCGCTCTCACGATCGCGGGATCCGACAGCTCAGGAGGAGCGGGAATCCAGGCCGATCTCAAGACATTCACGGCGCTCGGTGTGTACGGCGCCTCGGTGCTCACTGCACTGACGGCGCAGAACACGCGCGGCGTCGATGCGGTGCATGCTGTGCCTCCGGATTTTGTGACCGCGCAGCTCAACTCTGTCTTTTCCGACCTTAGGGTGGGGGCCGCGAAAACAGGCATGTTGGCCAATGCGGCCATCATTCATGCCGTCGCGGATGCGATGGAGCGCCATCCGGAAGTTCCGCTTGTCTGCGATCCGGTCATGATCGCCACGAGCGGTGACGTCCTTTTGGAACCAAAGGCAATCTCGGCGTTGAAAGAGCGCCTCATTCCACGTGCGGCACTGATTACGCCGAACATTCCCGAAGCGGCACGCCTCCTCGGCGCCGACGAGGCAAAAGACATCGCCGAAATGGAACGCCAGGGGAAGGAGCTCCTGGCGCACGGCTGCAAGGCGGTGCTGGTCAAGGGCGGGCACGGTACCGGCGCGATGGCGACCGACCTTCTCGTCTACTCAGGCGGAGTTATGCCGCTTGAAGCACCACGCATCGAGACGCCCAACACGCATGGCACGGGTTGCACGCTTTCGGCCGCAATCGCCGCCTATCTCGCCCAGGGCGAGTCGCTCGAATCTGCCGTGCGGCGGGCCAAACACTTCGTTTGGCAAGCACTGGAGGCCGGGGCGTCTCTGAAGGTCGGCGGCGGATCGGGGCCAGTCGATCATCTGTTCGCCATCAAGCGACAGCCGCGCCCCGCATAATCAGTTTACGCAATGTAGGTTGTCGTTGCTTTTCTGCCACTGTTCCGCGACAATTTCTTGCAACCCCATTGTCGGTCGGCGCAGCAAATGTCAGAGTCCGCACCAGAAATTGGTTTTTGGGGGAAGACCAGTGTCATTGAACCGGGAGGGGAGCCCGGTTCAACATTCGGGGGGAGAGCCGAGTTTGGCTCGGCTCTTAAATCAGGCCGACCCGGTAAAGTCCGGGTCGGTTTTTTTATTGCTGTCAGCTGCTTGTGGTGCCGTAAGCCGAAAACGGGTGGCGGGCATGGCCCGGCTTGGGCTAGACGAGACGCCTTGGGACGGCCGTAACACGCATGTCGGTCGTCGCGCAGCGCCCTGGTAACCATGGGCGCATTCCATCAGCCACCCTTTTGATGCCGGAGCATGGCACCATGGAGCTTCGCCTGCCGACCTACGACGACGTCCTGGCCGCTTCCGAGAGGCTAGGCAATCTCTCCGTCCGTACGCCCCTTATCGAGAATCCCGTCCTGAACGATCGCGCGGGTGGCCGCGTGCTCCTGAAACTGGAGACGCTGCAACGCGTCGGGGCCTTCAAGTTCCGCGGAGCCTACAACGCCATTTCGCAGCTCGACCGGTCCAAATATCCCGGCGGCGTCGTGGCATGCTCCTCCGGCAACCACGCCCAAGGAGTCGCTGCGGCGGCCATGATGTGCGGCATGAGCGCATTGATCGTCATGCCCAAGGATGCGCCCGCGCTGAAAATCAGTCGCACCAAGAGTTTCGGTGCCGAGGTTGTAACCTACGACCGCGAGACAGAAGACCGTGATGCGATTGCGCTCGCTCTCTGTGCCGAGCGCAACGCCGCATTTATCCCGCCATTCGACCACTTTGACGTCATCGCCGGTCAAGGGACGGTTGGCTTGGAGCTGATGCAGCAAGCGGACATGATGGGCGCGCGACCGGAGGCCGTCGTTGCCCCGTGCTCCGGAGGTGGGCTGATTACCGGCATTGCGCTGGCAGTGAAGCATGCAAGCCCAGACACGGAAGTCTACTGCGCCGAACCCGAAGGCTTTGACGACTTTACGCGCTCCCTCGCCAGCGGTCGGCGCGAGCGTAACACCAAGATGACCGGCTCCATCTGCGATGCGTTGCTGGCTCCGACCCCAGGCGAGCTGACGTTCGAGATCGCCAAGAAGAATCTGGCTGGCGGCGCTGTGGTGAGCGAGGAAGAAGTGCGCTCCGCTATTCGCTTCGCTTTCCAGGAGCTGAAGCTTGTGGTGGAGCCAGGAGGAGCCGCCGGTCTTGCGGCTGTGTTGTCCGGCAAACTTCCCGCCTACGGACGAACCATTGCGTGCGTGCTATCAGGCGGAAACGTTGATCCCGCTCTGTACACGGAGATCATCAACGGTTGATGGAGTTCAAAAACGAGGAAGCGTGAGATCAGTTATCTGACCTCACGCTTTTTGCTTATTCCGTCGGCTCAGCTGCGATCGAGCAGATTCTCGATGCCGTCTTTCTCGTTTTCGGTCGTGATTGCATTGGTTTCCTGATCACTTTGATCAGCGATCGGCGGCTCAATGTTTTCCGAGAAAAGCGAGTTCATCTCGATAACTTCATCCGGCGGCAATGGCGGCGTGTCGTCCACCTGGGACTCGTGTACGATCGTCTCCAAGATCGCGTTCAGCCGCGCAGATGCCGCATCCAGCGCGCTAGCGAGCTTCTGCATCCGCTCGGATTCAAGAGCCTGTCGAACACTGAGCGCGTAGATGGCTGAGGCTTGCCGGGCGATTTTCTCGCACGCTTCCGTGTTGACATCGTTCGTCTGCAGTGTCCACGCAAGCTCATGCAACTCTTCGGCGGCCCGCAAAATGCCATCGGGCGGAGAGTTGGAAGGAGCGTCGCTGTCCACGCGCGGCGGGCGCGACATCAGCTCGTTGCGGGTCTCGAGTATGAACTCCCGCAGTTGCTCCACCTCGTTGCGAAGTTGACCCAAAAGCGCCGGAGGCTGACGGATCGAATTCTGCAGCCGCTCGATTGCCGCTTCGAGGACTGCCGTGTCCAGGCGGCGGGCTCGGCGGCCATGTTCCGCTAGAAACCAGCGTCCACGTGGATTATTGAGCAGGGCCGCCTCAATGGCGCGGTACTCCTGCTCGATGTCCATGTTGATCTGGGCGTACGATTGCTGCGGCATAGGCACTTCCGATCACTCGCAAATTGTTGTTCCGCAAGACATACGGTGATTCGCTGCCCGCAAGGGCGAACGCCGGCGATTCGTCCAAAGGCCTTTTCGTGACCTTGTCTTTCAAACGCTTGGCAACTTCGTCGCAGACCGCGTTCAGCCTGCGTCTGTCGGGCTTCTTTGCGGCACAGTTTTTCGTCTACGGCGTGCAGCTGCCCTTTCTCTCGGTCTGGCTGTATTGGCGCGGCCTCGATCCTGCGGAGATCGGAATCGTAACAGCGGTGCCGCTTTTTCTGCGGCTTGCTATCGGTCCCGCCGCGGCATTCCTTGCGGACCGTTCAGGGGACCGGCGGCAGGCAGTGCTCACCGCCGCCCTGTGCGCACTGCTGGCGGTGCTCGGGCTTTCCCTGGCCCATTCGTTCTTTCCAATCCTGATTGCGACCACTGTATTCATCATCGCTGTCGTGACGTGCGCGCCTATCGGCGAGGCCATCGCTTTGGCTGGGGTGAGGCAGGTCGGCGCCGATTACGGCCGCATGCGGCTCTGGGGCTCCCTGAGCTTCATCGTTGCGACGTTTGCTGGCGGCGCGTTTGTTGGCACTTTTGGACCTGGCCCCGTAGTCTGGCTGTTGGTCGCAGGGACGGCGGCGTTGGCGCTGTCTGCCTGGGTCATTCCGAGGCTGGAGGAAGCGGAGCCCCGTGAGAAGCCTTCAGCGGCCGGTCAATTGACGCTTGCCGAGGTGAGCCGCGTGGCCGGCTCGAGGACGTTCTGTCTCTTCGTCTTTTCCGCGGCTGTGGTTCAGGCAAGTCATGCCGTGTTCTACGTGTTTGGGTCGCTCCACTGGCAGGCACAGGGCTTTTCGGGGACGACTATCGGCATCCTCTGGTCTGTGGGCGTCCTGGCCGAAGTGCTGCTCTTTGCGGTGTCGGGCCGGTTCATCAACAAGATCGAGCCGGTTTCCCTGATCGTCGCTGGGGCCGTTGCGGCCATCATCCGGTGGGGGATTATGGCCCTCGACCCCTCGCTCGTGCTGCTGTTTCCGCTGCAACTCCTGCACGCGCTGACCTTCGGGGCCACGCACCTTGGCGCCATGCACTTCATCCATCGCACCGTTCCACAGGAACAGGCGGGGACAGCGCAGGCCATATTCGCAACCGCAACCGGAGGCGTGGCCATGGGGCTGGCGACTCTGCTCGCGGGCAAGATTTACGCGCCGCTAGGTGGTACCAGTTACGCCGCCATGGCCGTCCTTGGCCTGCTGGGGCTCTTCGGTGCAATAGCGCTGAGGCGTCAGCGCGTTGATCAATGAGCCAAGCGGCTAGCCCCAGAGCCGCGGATCGGGCGGCGAGATCACGCCGTCGCGGATTTCAAGGCCCCAATCGCGATCCCTGGCGAGGAGCAGGGGGCCATCGAGATCGACCCAATCGGCCAGCTGGCCAACAAGCACAGCCGGGGCCATGGCGAGCGACGTGGCCACCATACAGCCCGCCATGATGCGGAAGCCGAGGGCGCGAGCCTCACGGGCCATGTGGAGGGCTTCCGTCAGGCCGCCTGTCTTGTCCAGCTTGATGTTGACAGCGTCATAGCGGTCGCGGAGGGCTGCCAAACCATCTGACGTGTGGGCGGATTCGTCAGCACAGACGGGGACGTGCCGCTCAACGCCAGCGAGGGCCGCGTCAGCATCTGCGGGAAGGGGCTGTTCGATCAGCTCGATGCCGACTTCCGCTGCAACCCGAAGGAGGTGGCTGAGGTCCTCAGCTTTCCATCCCTCGTTTGCGTCGGCCACAAGGCGTGCGTCGGGGCGAGCTTGGCGAACCGCGTGCATGCGCTCAACATCACCGGGCTGCCCCAGCTTAAGTTTCAAGAGCGGTAGTTGCGGCACCGCTTTGGCGGCCGCCGCCATCGCCTCCGGCGTGTCGAGGCTGATGGTGTAGCAGGTTAGGAGTGGTCTCAGCGGGGCGAGGCCGGCGAGTTCGGAGGCGCTGCGGCCAGAGCGTTTCGCTTCCAGATCCCACAGGGCGCAATCGAGGGCATTCCTCGCGGCGTCGGGCGGCCAATCGCGCTGGAGACGCTCGCGGTCAAGGAGTTCCGCAGGCACGGACTTTAGAGCGGCGAGCGTGGCTTCCGGCGTTTGTCCGTAACGAGGGTAGGGAACGCATTCACCCCGGCCGGTAAACCGGTCATCCGAGACGCGCGCGACAACAACCTGCGCTTCCCGCTTGGCGCCGCGCGAGATGACAAATTCACTGGCGAGCGGCCAGCGTTCGATCTCCGCCTCTAATCTGAGCTTTGCCATGCTCACGCATTGCGCGCCAGCGATGCGGCCGTCAAGAGAGACGGCCGCTGGCGTGTGCTAGGAACAGGTAAGCGCGGCCATGCTCCGAGACGAGGTGATTGGCGAGCCGGCGCTTGCCGTCCGGCTCATGCTCCAGCCGCCGGAGGGAATTCTCGAACTCGTCGAGGAAGTCATCGACCATATGGCGGAATGAAGGATCATTCCGGTAGTGGCGGCTGACCTCGTCGAATGCGGCTCGGCCTTCAGCCGAGTAGATGCTCCGCACCATGATCCCCCGCTGACCGGCGCGGAACCGGGACCAGATCATGGATGCCGTGGCCTCGTCGAGAACACGGGAGAGAAGCCCGACATCGATGTTCGGTGGGGAAGCTCGCACGGCGGGAGGCGGCTGATGGCGCCGCCCGGCATTGTCGTCATCGCGGGAAGCCCGGGCCAGCAGGTCGCCCAGTGACCATCCCTCGCGACTGTTTCCGGGCTCTCCCGACGGCGAGTCAGCAAAGCTCGAACCACCCCCCGACTTCCTCTGACGCTGGCTGAGCTCATGGGCGAGACTCGACGTCAGCGAACTCAACGAGTTTTGCCGGCGCTCCGAGGCGGAAGGAAGTGGCGTCAGCACGCCACCGGGGATGGGCTCGGACGGTGGCACGACATCGCGGCGCGCAGCCTCGCGGGCGGTGAGGGCGGAAAGGTCTTCAAGCGCGCGGATCTGGTCGGCCAGCGACTTGCGCATGGCCTCCGAAGTCTCCCGCGAAACGTGCGGCAGGGCCTCGATCTGCTTACGCAACCGCTCTTGCTCGGCGGCCAGCTCGCTTGCGGTACGCTGCGCATGCAGCCGTACCTCGGCGGACGTCGCGTTAAATTGCGATTGAAGCTGCGCAAGCTGCTCGGTGACCTGGCGAGAGACGCGAGCGAAGCGTGCTGTGAGCTCCTCGAACGCCCGGTCGGCCTCTACATTGGCCGCGATCTTCATCCGCTCGATCTCAGCCAGCGCACTGCGCGAGCGAGCCTCGGCTCCTTTCGTCAGCTCTTGTGCCAGCTGGCGGGCACGTTGCTCGGCCTGAGCCAGCGAGTTCTCGACCGTGGTCGAAGCGCCATACATCAGCTGGCTCATTTCCTGAGCCTTGCTTGCCAGGCGCTCGAGCGTCTCGTTGAGCTGTTCCTGCCGGCTCTGCAGCGTGGCGTCGATCTTGTAGTTCGCCGACTCGAGCGCGTTGGCCGCCATCATAATGGACTGGCCCTGGCTCTCGAACCGGTTCGTGACGCTATGGATCTGCGCCAGCAGGTTCTCGGAGATAGACTTGAGCATCTCCGATTGGTGCGATAGGCCCTCGATGGCCTTGATCGACTGGCGCGTGATGTTCTCGCTCGTCCGGCGAACGGCGGCGATACCCTGCATCAGATTCTCGTCGAGCTCGATCGCCTGCTGATTGAGCGTTTCGTTGAGGCTGCGCGCGTGCTTTTCGAGGGCGGCAGTGAGTGCCTGGGCCTTCTCGCCAATGGCGTTGTCGATTGCCATGGTCGAGCGCAGGATCGACTCATCGAACAGCTTGAGCCGCTTTTCGAAGGCCTCGTCGAGTGCCGCCGTTCGCTCGACAAGCTGAATGTCGAGCGCCTGGGCGCGATTGGCGAGCGTCTTGTCGAGAGCCTTGGCGTACTCCTCGAAGACATTCTGCAAGCTCTCCGCCCGACCTTCGAGGGATTTCTCGATGGACTGCCGGTACTCATCGAACAACGCCTGCATCTGCTCAGTGCGGGCGTTGAGAGCGGTGCCGAGTGCAGCCGTGAAGTCCTGCAGGACGGCCTGCATGTCCTGCGTACGAGTACCCAGCGTATGCTCGAGCCGGTTCGTTTGCTGAGCGAGCGCGCTCTCAAGCGCCGTCAGGTTCTGCCCGGCGCCTTCGATGATGGTCGCGAGTTTGAGCTGTTGCGCCGAAAGCTTCTCGATCAGTTCCGGCACTTCGCTGGCGATGCTCTTCAGCGCCTCGTTAACCCGCTCGGTGGTATTGAGCAGCGCGTTACGCTCGCCGGATAGCTCCTGGATGAGGTTTCGGATACGGCGCTCGTTGTCCTCGTATGAGCGTTCGAGGGCAGTCACTTCGTTGTGGACCAGCGCCTCCAGCTCGCCCGCGCGGCCAAGAGCACGGCTCACGGCGTCGTTCATGAACGACACCTGCCGACGCACGGCCTGACCGAGCGAGGCAACGGACTGCTCCGCCATGCGGTCGGGCTCAGCGAGCCGGACGGCAACCTCCGTCATCGCGGTCGAGCGCAAGCGCAGATCCTCGCTACGCCAGACCAGCAGGGCCAGGAACCAGAAGAGGGCGATTGGTCCGGCAACGGTCGCGAAGGCCATCAGGGTCGCCGGCCGGCCAATGGCGTCGAAGAAACCGGTTGCGTCGCCCAGCTCCCGGGTGATGAAGGCCCAGGCGAAGGCAATGCTGATGGCGGCCCACACACCGCTGGCCGCCGCTGCAATGATGAACGGTTTGTTCGAGGGGCGCTCATTGAGGGCGTAGATCAGCCCGCCAATGGACGGTGCATCGTCGTTGGCCGCAATCCGCGCGCGGGAAGGACCTGCGGGCCGACGCCGGGCAGCCCTGCGCTCGATGGTGTCAGCGGCAAACTCCCTGAACTCCGCATCGGAATCCTTGCGGGGCTCGGACGGTTTGAAGTCCGTATCCGGCTTAGCTTGTGCCGACTCGGGAGCTGACGCAGCCTCTTCGGGCTTGGGCTTCCCAGGAGCCTTGGCCTTCTTCCCTTCTATTGCCGCTTCCTTCTTATCGGCAGGCGCAGGATCAGGCTTGCGCTGCAACTCGGAAAGCCGCAGCGGCCGCACCACCTTCGACGTTTCCGTTTGGCCTGTCGGCAACGGCGGTGGAGGTGGCAACGTCGCCTTTCGTGCCTCGGGCTCGCTTTCCTTGGTCGACGCTTCTGGCAAAGGCGGAGGTGTCGCCGGTTTTTCGATTTTCACTTCGGCTGGAGCGGGCGGTTGGGCTGAGGTCGGATCATTCTCTTCCTCGATCCTGACCGCGGCCGCGCTTGTAGTTAGACCGGCGACTTTTGCTGAGGCAGGAAGCGGCGGAGGACCGGACGGGCTCGAGGAAGTGCCGAGCGGCACATCCTGTCGTTGTTGCGATGTGGATGGATCCACTAGCGACAAGTCGGGCGTTTTTTCCCGCTTCGACTTCGGGTCCTGAGCCATTCAGCTTTTTCCGACATCCCTCGCGCCCGGAGGCGCCCCCACATGCACTTCATACGTGCGTAAGACGGACTACGCCATATGGCTTGTTTTCAACGCCAGCCACTTTTGGCGTGCCCCAAGCGCCACAGACCCACCCTGTGAATCAGTTTGTACGGCGCCTTTGAGGCGAAACGATGGTGCACTGAGCTTAACTACCTGTTTGACACAATTGGCGAAAGCTCGGCCGATCCGCACGCTCCCATGTTATGTTGCGGCCTGCGGAATAGGAAGTCCGTGGCCCTGGTGGGGTCGGGGGAGGAAATGTTTGAAGCCGATTATTCCACAACAAGGCTAAGTCAAACGTCCGGGAAGGCACGCAGGAAGCACCCGATTCAGGGGGCGTCGGTGACGACCAGTGCCTCAGAGATGGAATCGATTCCACCCATCGATTTCGCGCATCTGCGCCGGTACACGTTCGGCGACGAGCAGCTGGAACGCGAGGTGCTGGAACTGTTCTGCATCCACGCGCCCGGGTTGCTCGAAGAGATGAAGGCGGCAACCAACCCGGCGGCCTGGCGGGAGGCCGCGCACAGCCTCAAGGGCTCGGCCTTGGCGGTGGGAGCGCTGCACGTTGCTCGTATGGCCGAGGAAGCAGAAGCGGTGGCGCCGAAATACGGCGAGGCAGGTGCAATGGTTGCCAGGCTGCAAGATGCGATCGAGCGGGTGAAAAACTTTCTGGCCCAGCGTCCTCGGCCCGCGTGAGCTCGTCTCCTCAGCTTGTGAGCAGGCGCGCCAATCTTATCTTCATTTTCACGTCTTGGGTGCCTGCGGCGGGGGTACGCTTGAATTCAGCCCGACATATGTCTATCAAGTCGCCGGCCTATATAGATAATCGAACGCGAGGGTAGGGCTCGGGCGGCTCCAGGCGGCTTGCGGGAGTGCGTCGCTTCTTGTGCTGCCGAACCTCAGCTGACGCACACGCGCATGCGCTGGTAGGGAGCTTATCGGACGTATGGTCAAGATCACATTCGTCCAGCCGGACGGATCGCAGCAGGTCGTGGAAGCCACTCCAGGAATGACCGTCATGGAGGCCGCGAAGTTGGCCCTCGTGCCGGGCATTGAGGCGGAATGCGGCGGCGCTTGCGCATGTGCGACATGCCACGTTTACGTCGAGGAGGAGTGGCGCGAGAAGACGGGTGAACCTTCCCCGATGGAGGAGGACATGCTCGACTTCGCGTTCGACGTGCGCGAGGAAAGCCGTCTGAGCTGTCAGATCAAGGTGACCGAGGACCTGGACGGGCTCGTGGTTCGCGTGCCCGAAAAGCAATTCTGACCTGAATTGCGCGACAGCAGGTCGGTTGAAACGAGAGGAACTGGCGAGCAGGTGCGCGTCGCGTCTTCATGGATGCAGCCTTGGCGCCTCACGCCAGATGATCGGGAGCGAGGAAGTGCAACAGGACGCGACGAAGCAGGGCCGCCCCGAGACGGAGCCCGTCGAAACAGACTGCGTCATCATCGGTGCAGGTCCGGTTGGACTTTTCGCTGTCTTTGAGCTTGGGCTCGTCGACATCAAGGCTCATGTCGTCGACATTCTGGATAAGCCCGGCGGGCAGTGCGCGGAGCTCTATCCTGACAAGCCGATCTACGACATTCCCGGACTTCCCGTCGTCACCGGCCAGGAGCTCACGGACCGGCTCATGGAGCAGATTAGGCCGTTTACTCCAACGTTCCACTTCGGCGAGCGCGTGGATGAGCTTCAGCGCATGCCGGACGGACGTTTCATGCTGAAGACGGATGCGGGCACGATGTTCCTGACCAAGGTGGTGGTCATTGCAGCCGGTGGCGGCTCGTTTACGCCTAAGCGGCCGCCGCTTGAAGGCATCGAGGCCTATGAGGGTAAGTCCGTCTTCTACGCCGTGCGCCGCATGCAGGATTTCGCTGGTACGGATTTGCTGATCGTCGGCGGCGGCGATTCCGCTCTCGATTGGACGCTCAATCTGCAGCCGTTGGCCCGCAGCCTCACGTTGCTTCACCGTCGCGATGAATTCCGCGCCGCGCCGCACTCGGTCGAGCGGATGCGCCAGCTAGTGGCCGAAGGCAAGATGCAGCTCAAGATCGGCCAGGTGACGGCGTTGCACGGTGAGGACGGCTGGCTTGAGGCCGTAACCATCCGCACGAAGGATGGAGAGGAGCGGCTGAAGTGCAATCGCATGCTGCCGTTCTTCGGACTCACGATGAAGCTCGGTCCGATCGCCAATTGGGGGCTCAATCTCGAGGAGAACCTCATCCCGGTGGATACGGAGAAGTTCGAGACAAGCGAGAAGGGCATCTTCGCGATTGGCGACATCAACACCTATCCGGGCAAGCTGAAGCTCATTCTCTCGGGCTTCCACGAGGCGGCGTTGATGGCCCAGCAGGCGCACAAGTACGTCTACCCGGATCGAAAGCTGCTCTTTCAGTACACGACGTCCTCCAGCAGCTTGCAGAAGAAGTTGGGCGTGCGCTAGCGCGCCCTACCGCATTACTGCGCGGTTTTCCCCTCTGACGAAAACTGGATTGATGGTGTGCGGAGCGACTTAGGCCCGCCCGTGCGTCACGTCTGCCGTGAGCGTGTAGCCCACGCCGCGCACCGTTTTGATGAGCTTCGGGCGTTCGGGATTGGGTTCAACCTTGCGCCGAAGCCTCACGATGAGATTGTCGATGGTGCGGTCATAGGGCGTCCAATCGTGTCCCTTCAGGCCGTCCATGATTTGGTCCCGGGACATCACCCGGTTGGCATTGTTGGCGAGTAGCAGCAACAATTCGAACTCGCTCGTCGTCAGCTCGCAGACTTCGCCGCTTTCCTTGCGCAGCTCGCGTTTCCCGGGGTCCAGCACCCAGCCAGCGAAACACAGGACATTGCGGTCCACAGCTTGTGCCGGCCCGGCCGGTGATTGGGCGGCTGCAGCCAGGGCCGATCGCCGGAGCACAGCCCGGACGCGCGCCAGAACCTCGCGCAAATGGAACGGCTTGGTGATGTAGTCGTCGGCGCCAAGCTCCAGGCCGACGACGCGGTCGATCGTGTCTCCCTTGCCCGTCACCATGATGATCGGGACCGAGGATCGTGCCCGGATCTCGCGCGCAAGTGTAAGGCCGTCGATGTCAGGCAGGTTGAGGTCCAAAGTGACCAGGTCGAAGTGTGATTTTCCGAGTTCGTTGAGAACCTCGGCGCTGCTTCCCGCCTCCGTGACCCGGTATCCCTCGCCTTCAAAGCAGCGCCGGAGAAGCAGTCGAACCTTCGGCTCGTCATCCACGACAAGGATGTGCGGCGAAATCGGTTGAGTCATGGTTTCGAGTGTCTCGAAAATCCCTTCGCGGGCCGAACACGACAGACGCCAGACATTTTCTTACAATTTCTTACAAAGATCCCATCCGCGTGTGACACAGCTTTGCTGAATTGCCTCCCGTCACCAATGTCGACAGTGGAGGATCTGATGCTTGGCCTTATGGCTCCTGCCGAGAACGTTGCTCGCGATCTCGACTTCTCCTATAGGCCAGCTCCTGTCGAAGGATGGCCCCAGCTCGGCACCGTACAGCACATTCCAGCGCGCGAGGACATCTTCTTCGACGGGGATGAGGCGCGGAACGTCTTCGAGGTGCTCGATGGCATCGTCTGCGCCTATCGCATCCTGCCGGACGGTGAGCGCCATATCGTCTCGTTCTACTTCCCCGGCGACGTGATCGGGAACTGCAATCTGGGCACCTACCCCTACAGCGCCCAGGCCTTGACGCCGGTGCGCGTCCGTCGGATACCCCGCAGCGTACTCGAGCGGTACATGGCGCAGCGGCCGGAGCTCGCACAGCGCTTCCTGCGGCTTGCGGCTCTCGAGCTCGCCGCGACCCGCGACCACATGCTTTGCCTCGCAGCGAAGTCGGCCGAATCGAAGATCGCGGCCTTCCTGCTCGCGCTCTCTCGCCGCAACGCCGAGTTGGGCGAGGATCCGAACCAGATCAAGCTGCCGATGACCCGGCTCGATATAGCAGATTATCTCGGTCTGACGATCGAGACGGTGAGCCGCACGCTCAGCAAATTCCGGCGCAACGGCCTCATCGACCTGCCGCGTGCGACACTTGTCGTGCTGCTGGATCGCAAAGGGCTGGCCGCCCTGGCGGACTCGTGACAGGCCAACCTCATTTGGTGATCCAGATCAATGTGCAAAGCTTACTTTGGGTCCATGCTATCGCCGGCCCCTCTGGGCAATGACATGGCGACGAGCACTATGGACAAGCTGAGGTGTGCTTTCGGGCTCTTCTCCCGCCCGCCGGATCTTGAACACGCCATAGCCAAACTCCGGGAGGTCGGTTTGGGGGCGGCGCAGATCAAGGTGATCGTTCCGCCCCAGCCGGCAGGGTCCGAATCGCCGTGGGTCGCGATCGTCCCCAAGTTGGGCGTCGACACGTGGATCGTTTCCGAGGCGAGCGAAGGACTCTGTCCCTGGAATTTCTCTCCGCTGTTTCTCACGTCCTCGGGGGCGAAATCCAGTCCGACGAAGCGTGACGTCATCCCCGGATTTCATCTTTGGGCAGTCGAGCGCCACACGCATCAGCTCGATCAGCATTTGCGCAACGGTGGTGCGATAGTCGTTGTTCAGATTGAAGGCGACGCTGAAGAACGCGCCACCTACTCAATTCTACTGCGCTTCGCGTCCGCGGGCGTGCAAACTCACGAAATCAGTCGACTTCAAAGACCCTGATTGTCCGGGCACGGCGAGACGCGCGTCAGCTTGTCCGATGCGACCGCACGCCATGACCCTTCTTGACGGAAGTCAAAGGCCCGCCCGGCAGCTCAGATGAAAACGGCAACATGGCCAAAAAGCCGATCAGCCGAAATGAGGGGCATTGAAATGGCACATACGGCAGTTGAACGGCGGGCGTTTTCGGACGTCATTGCTGTTCTGGGATGCGGGCTGGGTATTCTGCTTGGCCTGTTTTTGGCGGCCGGAACTTCCGACTCCGTAATGTCCTTTCACGGCGCGTTGCTGGCGCTCGCCTGCGTCGTGGGAGCAGCTTTCATTCTGAAAGACGCGTTTGGAAAAGAGGACCCGACCGCGGAAGAGGGTTATTACGACGGTCCGGTCAAGGTGGCGCTGATTGCCGCCGTTTTCTGGGCAATCGCCGCGTTTCTTATCGGTGATATTGTTGCCTGGCAGCTGGCATTTCCGGCGCTCAATTTCGATTTGCCGTGGACGAGCTTCGGACGCTTGCGGCCGCTGCACACATCTGCTGCGATTTTCGCTTTCGGCGGCAGCGTTCTGATCGGCACATCATTTTTTGTCGTGCAGCGTACGTGCCACGCGCGGCTCGCAGGCCGGTGGGCTCCCTATTTCGTCGTTTGGGGCTACCAGCTTTTCATTGTCATCGCGGGCACCGGTTATCTTCTCGGCGTTACGCAGAGCAAGGAATACGCGGAGCCCGAGTGGTACGCCGATCTTTGGCTAACGATCGTTTGGGTCGTTTATCTCCTCGTTTTCCTCGGCACGATCGCGCGGCGCCGTGAGCCGCATATCTACGTCGCGAACTGGTTCTACCTCGCGTTCATCGTGACCGTCGCGATGCTGCACATCGTGAACAACCTGGCGCTGCCGGTGTCTCTCATGGAGACGAAGAGCTACATCCTCTTCTCCGGCGTCCAGGATGCGATGACGCAATGGTGGTACGGCCATAACGCCGTCGGCTTCTTCCTCACCGCGGGCTTCCTTGGGATCATGTACTACTTCGTCCCGAAGCGCGCCGAGCGGCCGGTCTATTCCTACCGGTTGTCCATCGTTCACTTCTGGTCGCTGATCTTCATCTACATTTGGGCTGGCCCGCATCACCTGCACTACACGGCACTTCCCGATTGGGTGCAGACGCTTGGCATGACGTTCTCGGTCATGCTGTGGATGCCCAGCTGGGGCGGCATGATCAACGGCCTGATGACACTGTCAGGGGCCTGGGACAAGCTGCGGACGGACCCTGTGATCCGCTTCCTCGTGGTCTCCGTCGCCTTCTACGGCATGTCGACCTTCGAGGGTCCGCTCATGTCCATCAAGACGGTGAACTCGCTCAGCCACTACACCGACTGGACCATTGGCCACGTGCACTCCGGCGCACTTGGCTGGAATGCGATGGTCTCCTTTGGCGCCATCTACTGTCTGGCACCGTGGCTGTGGGGGCGGAGAGGGCTGTATTCGCAGCGGCTCGTCGAGTGGCACTTCTGGATCATGACTGTCGGCATCCTGCTCTACATCACGGCGATGTGGGTGTCCGGCATCCTGCAAGGTCTGATGTGGCGTGCCTACGACAGCCTCGGCTTCCTGCAGTACTCGTTCGTCGAGACCGTCGAGGCCATGAAGCCCTTCTACCTGATCCGCGCGACGGGCGGCCTGCTGGTCCTCATCGGCTCACTGATCATGGCCTACAACATCTGGCGCACCATTCGCGGCGATGAGCCGGTGGATGCGATGGAGCAGCCGCGCATCGCGGCAGCCCCCGAGATGCGCCCGGTTCCGGCGGAATAAGGGGGAGATCCTGCCATGCTGAAGCATGAAACCCTGGAAAAGAACTCGATCCTCCTCTTGATCGGCATTCTGATCGTCGTGTCGATCGGTGGCATCGTGCAGATTTCGCCGCTGTTCTGGATCGACAGCACGATCGAAAAGGTGCAGGGCATGCGGCCTTATACGCCGCTGGAGCAGGCCGGGCGGGACATCTACATCCGCGAGGGCTGCTACACTTGCCACAGCCAGATGATCCGCACTTTGCGCGACGAGGTGGAGCGCTACGGCCACTACAGCCTGGCCGCCGAAAGCATGTACGACCATCCCTTTCAGTGGGGCTCGAAGCGGACGGGGCCTGACCTCGCCCGCGTCGGCGGCAAGTACTCCGATCAATGGCACGCGGAGCACCTGATCGATCCGCGCTCCGTCGTGCCGGAGAGCATCATGCCGGCCTATCCGTGGCTCGCCGAGCGCAAGCTCGACACGCGGAACATCAAGGAGCGGCTGCAAACGCTGCGTGCGGTTGGCGTTCCTTACACGGATGAAATGATCGAGAAGGCCGAAGAGGACCTGAAGGCTCAGGTCGATCCGGATTCGCGGGCCGCACGGGAACTTCTGCAACGCTATCCCAAGGCGAAAGTCGCGAAATTCGACGGCAAGCCCGGCGGTGAGGTGACAGAGCTCGATGCGCTCATCGCCTACCTCCAGGTGCTCGGCACGCTCGTTGACTTCGCGAGCTTCGACGCCTCGGGACCGAACTTGAGGTGAGGGCTCTGAGATGACCTACGAAACAGTCGCGAGTGTCAGCCAGACGAGCTCTCTGCTCCTCTTCCTGACGATCTTCATCTGCGTCGTTGCCTACGTGTTTTGGCCCGGTAACCGCCAACGCTTCGAGATTTCGCAAAGGCGGGCGCTGGATCTGGACAACGACAATTCCCACGGGGACGGCCAATGAGCAGGAAGGAAATTGACGAAGTCACCGGCGTCGAAACGACCGGTCACGAGTGGGACGGCATCAAGGAGCTCAACAAGCCGCTTCCCAAGTGGTGGGTATGGGTCTTTTACGCGACGGTCATCTGGTCGATCGGCTACTGGATCCTGTATCCCGCCTTTCCGACACTGGCCGGCTACACCAAGGGCGTGCTTGGCTATAGCCAGCGCAGCGTCGTAGCCCAGCAGGTCGAGGCGGCGCGCGCCGCACAAGCCAAGTTCCGTGAAGCGCTTGCAGCGACGCCGCTCGACAACGTGAAGGACGATCCGGAGCTCTTGCGGTTCGCGATGGCAGGTGGCGCAGCGGCGTTTGCTGACAACTGCGCGCCCTGCCATGGCCGCGGTGCTCAGGGTGCTGTCGGTTATCCCAACCTGAATGATGACGAATGGCTTTGGGGCGGCAGCATCGAGGATATTCACCACACCATCAGCTACGGCATCCGCTCCGGACACGAAAATGGCCGTGAAAACCAGATGCCGCGCTTCGGCATCGACGGTTTGCTCGACAAGAAGCAGATTTCCGATGTCGCAGAATACGTGCTCTCGCTTTCCGGACGCGCGAAGGACGAGGCTGCTGTAGCCCGCGGTCGCGAGATCTTCGCCGAGCAGTGCGCCTCGTGCCACGGCGAGGACGGGAAAGGAAACGTGGAGCTTGGCGCGCCTAATCTCACAGACGCGATCTGGCTCTACGGCGACTCCAAGGAAGCCATCATGGCGAGCATCAGCACGGGGCGTGGCGGCCAAATGCCCGCGTGGGAAGGCCGGCTTGATCCTGTGACGATCAAGGCGCTCGCCGTTTACGTCCATTCGCTGGGCGGTGGGCAATAGCCCTCACGCTCAGTGCAAAGAGTAGTTCCCTCGCTAGAGGAGACGCAGCGGGGGCACAGGTGAGGGGCAGATCAAAACCCGCGCAAACTGCCTCTCACCTCCTTTTCTCCGGAAGGAGGGTAGGAGCCCGATGACCTCCATGCCGAAAGATCTGAAACCTGCCGATTTCATCAACGAGGCCGCTCCCGGCGTCGAAAAGCTCGATGTGGCCGCCATCAATCGTAAGGATCGCCGCGAGCTCTACGCTGTTCGGCAAAAGATTTATCCGCGGCTCGCCCACGGCACCTTCCGAAACGTGAAATGGCTCGTGATGGCCATCACGCTCACCATTTACTACGTGCTACCGTGGTTGCGCTGGGATCGCGGGCCGAATTTGCCGGATCAGGCCGTATTGCTCGACTTCGCGCACGGCCGCCTTTTCCTTTTCTTCATCGAGATCTGGCCGCAGGAGCTTTATTACATCACAGGGCTTCTTGTGATCTCGGCGCTGGGCCTGTTTCTCGTAACGGCTTTGGCTGGTCGCGTCTGGTGCGGATATGCCTGCCCACAGACGGTCTGGACCGATCTCATGATCGCGGTTGAGCGCTTCTGGCAGGGCGACCGCAACGCGCGGATCCGCCTCGACAAGGAGCCATGGACCGCGAGCAAGATATTCAAGAAGGTCATGACGCACCTGTCGTGGCTGGTGATCGGCCTCGCCACCGGTGGCGCTCTCGTCTTCTATTTCCGCGATGCCCCGACGCTGGCGAAGGAGCTTGTTACCGGCACGGCGCCAGCGATTGCGTATCTGTTTCTCGGTATTTTCACGTTCACGACCTATTTACTCGGCGGCATCGCGCGTGAGCAGGTCTGCATTTACATGTGCCCATGGCCGCGCATTCAAAGCGCCATGGTAGACCGCCACACGCTGCTCGTCAGCTACAGGGCCGACAGAGGTGAACCGCGCGGGCCACTGCGCAAAGGCCAGGGCTGGGAAGGTCGGGGCGATTGCATCGACTGCAAGGCCTGCGTTGCTGTTTGCCCAATGGGCATCGATATTCGCGACGGCTTACAGCTTGAATGCATTCAGTGCGCGCTGTGCATCGATGCCTGCAACGAGGTGATGGACAAGATCGGGCGTCCCCGTGGTCTGATCGCCTATGACACCGTTGCCAAGCAGGAGGCAAAGGCGGCTGGCGGGGGGCATGAACCGGTCAAACTGGTACGGCCGCGTACGATCCTTTACGCAGTGCTGATCGTGTTGGTTGTGGGCGTCATGGGCTTTGGTCTGCTCAATCGTACGACGCTCGAGGTCAACGTGCTCCACGATCGCGGCGTGCTGTTCGTTCCGCTGTCGGATGGCGGCGTGCGAAACGGCTACACCGTGAAGGTGCTGAACAAGCGGCATGAGCCTGTCGATGTCAACTTGCGGGTGGAAGGGCTGCCTGGCGCCGAGATGCGTGTCGTCGGCCATGATGCTGGTCCTATCAGTGTGCCGGCGGACAATTTGCGGGAGGTGCGCGTGTTGGTGACCGTGCCTCCGGAGCACGTGAAAAGCCTGACGCCGCCGTCAACGAATTTCGAATTCATCGTCAAGGACGTTGCATCCGACACAGAGATGCGCCGTGACGCGATTTTCCAGAGTGCGGCGGCACGGAGCAAACCATGAGGTTGGGAGGTGAACTGATGGCAGCTTCACCCGAAGTGCAGGGATTGAGAGGGCGGCATGTGCTATTTGCCTTCCTCGGATTTTTCGGTGTGATATTCGCGGTGAATGGCGTTTTCCTCTACGCCGCGCTGTCGACCCACACGGGCGTCGTTGCCAACGAGCCGTATCGCAAAGGCCTGAACTACAACCAGCGCATTGCTGCTTTTCAGGCCCAGGAGCAGCTTGGTTGGGCGGAAGAGACGACGCTCGATCGGGATGCCGGACTGACGCTGACGTTGCACAAGTCCGATGGCACGCCGGTTTCCGGTCTGTTCGTTGCTGGTACTTTCGGTCGGCCGTCAACTGACAAATTCGATCGCCGGATCGTCCTGACTGAAGTCGAGCCCGGTAGGTACAGCGCCAAAATCGAAGCGCTTGAGCCGGGGGCGTGGATCGTCAACCTTGAAGCCACCTGGATTGGCGGTGGCGACAAGGGTCCCGTTTACAGATTGAGGAAGCGGCTATGGCTCAAGTCCTGACCGAGGTCGCTGAGGCGCCCGCTGTCGCCGCTGAGCAGACAAAGGCCGAGCTCGAAACAACCGTTCTTGTCGTCGAGAACATGCACTGCGGCGGGTGCATGCGGAAGGTCGAGCAGGCGCTGAGCAGCGAGCCAGGCGTGATTTCGGCACGGGCAAATCTATCGGCTCGTCGCGTGACCGTGGTGAGCGAGAAAGGCCGGCGGAGCGCCGAGGACTTGATCGAGGCGCTGGCAAAGGCGGGATACAAAGCCGCTCCGCTACTCGACGATGCAGCAGATGCCGGGCAGGCCGACCAGCAGTTCCTGCGTCGCGTCGGTGTGGCGGGCTTCGCTGCCGCCAACATCATGCTGCTTTCGGTCTCCGTCTGGTCGGGACAGGCCGGCGGCGACATGGAGCAGTCGATCCAGACGCTCTTCCACTGGATCTCG
>PKEY01000088.1 GCA_002919265.1 Hyphomicrobiaceae bacterium
ATGATCGAGCGTTCGGAGCGCGCATAGAGCCGCGCCACCTCGCGGATCGTCTCTGCCGGAATCCCGCAGACAGGCTCCATGCGCTCGGGCGTGAAATCCGCGACCCGTGCCTTCAGATCTTCAAAGCCAGTGGTATGCGCCTGGACGTACTGAACGTCGACCAGCCCTTCCGTGATGATCACGTTGAGCATGGCGTTGAGCAGCGCCACGTCGCGACCTGGCTTGAATTGCAGGACGTAGCTGGCGTATCGCGCAAGCCCTTGGCTGTGGCCGCGCGGATCCATGACGATGAGCTTCGCCCCGCGCTTGGCTGCATTCTTGAGATAAGTTGCAGCGACAGGATGGTTCTCCGTTGGCCGCGCGCCGATGACGATGATGCAATCGGCATCCTTGGCCGCCGTGAACGGCGCGGTGACTGCGCCTGAGTTGAGGCCCTCCATCAGCGCGGCCACGGATGAGGCGTGGCACAGGCGCGTGCAGTGGTCGACGTTGTTGGTGCCAAATCCCTGACGGATCAGCTTCTGGAACAGATAGGCTTCCTCATTCGAGCCCTTCGCAGAGCCAAAGCCTGCAAGCGCTTGACCGCCGTCGCGCTCGAGGATGCGCCGGAAGCCGGCGGCGGCCTTCTCCAGCGCCTCCTCCCAAGTTGCCTCGCGGAACACATCCCACGGATTCCGCGGATCGACGACGATGTCGCCGCGCTTGGGTGCGTCCTCGCGGCGGATCAATGGCTTCTTCAGTCGGTCAGGGTGATGGATGTAATCGAATCCGAAGCGGCCTTTGACACAGAGCCGATTTTCGTTTGCCGGACCGTTTCGACCGTCGACATAAAGAATTCGGTCGCCCTTCACGTACACCTTGGTCTGGCAGCCGACACCGCAGTACGGGCAAACCGTATCGACCGACCTCTCCTCGAACTCCACGCGCTTGCCCGAAGCATCGAGCAGGTTGGCTTCCATGAGAGCGCCGGTCGGGCAGGCCTGCACACACTCGCCGCACGCCACGCAGGTCGAGTCACCCATGGGCTTATCGAAATCGAACACCGGCCTGGCGTCGAAGCCGCGATACGCCATGCCGATGACGTCGTTCATTTGCACTTCGCGGCAGGCGCGCACGCATAGGCCGCATTTGATGCAGGCGTCGAGGTTGACCGCGATCGCCGCGTGCGAGTTGTCCGCCGCCGGCATGTCGGCGCGCGGATAGCGGCTCGAAGTCGCGATCCCCATCGCTGCGACCCAGTTCCAGAACTTGGAAGCCGGATCGTGGCTCTCCTCTTTCGGCGGCTGATCGGCGATGAGAAGCTCGAAGACCATCTCGCGGCTCTTGCGAGCGCGCTCGCTGGCGGTCTTCACCTTCATGCCCGGCGTTGGCTTGCGGATGCAGGAAGCGGCAAGCACGCGCTCGCCTTCGATCTCCACCATGCACGCCCGGCAATTGCCGTCGGCGCGATAGCCCGGCGCGGGGTTCCAGCACAGGTGCGGAATCGTCGTGCCATACCGCTGCGCGACTTGCCAGATGGTTTCGCCTTCGTTGGCTTCGACGAGCTTGCCGTCGAGCTCGAACGTGATTTTCTCGGACATTTCCAACCCCTGGCTCAACCTGTGCTGCTGTTCGTGCGTTTTGCCCTGGCGCTGATTTGACCCGGCGCATTCACGACGCGCCCAGCGCGTCTGACAATCGTGCCTGGAACCTTCCCCAGGGAGTCATGACGATGACACTGCCATCTACCATAGCGCATGCCGTGCAGCAGACGCAGGAATGGCTGAAAGAGCTGCGCGACAATGGCGGATTGGCGAGCGAAGGCGAAGCCTACGCGGTGCTGCGCGCCGTTCTTCACCAACTTCGCGACCGCCTGACGCTCGCGGAAGCCGTCGACCTCGGCCAACAGCTTCCGCTCATCATACGTGGAATCTACTACGAAGGCTGGCGGCCGTCCCATGCACCGGAAAAGATCCGCACAAAGCAGAAGTTCCTCGACCAGGTCACGATGCGTCTGCTGCCGCATCAAATTCCGCCCGAGCCGGCGGTCCGCGACGTGTTCGCCCTGCTGGCCCACCACCTCGATCCCGGCGAAATAGCGGACGTGATCGATCAGCTTCCGGCCGAGATCAAGGAGCTGTGGCCCGAAACTGCGCGGACCTTCCGTGCGCGTGCTGGCTGATATGACCAGGGAGGAGATCACTACCCGAAAGCACTCCTGAATCGCCAGAGCCCGTCGACCTCAGCCTTTGAGCTCGATCTCTATGAACGCGAATTCGCCCTCGCTCGCGTTGATGACATTGTGGTGCACGCCCGCCTTCCGGAAGTACGAAACACCGAGCTTCAGATCGGCATAGGTCTCCTCCCCTTCGGGCGAAACGAGCTTCAAACGTCCATTGCCGGCGGGCACCACCACGTAATCCAATTCGTGAACGTGAAAGCCTGTCTCGGCGCCGGGGGCGAATCGCCATTCCGTCACGCGAACCCGCTCATTGTCGACCTGCACTGTCGGTACGGCACGCGGCGCTGTCATCGAAAATCCTCCGGGAAATATTTGAGAACCGATCGCAAGGGATTAGGCGCGGCCTGACCCAGGCCGCAGATGGAGGCGTCTGCCATCACCTGCGCCAGGTCTTCAAGCAGCTCCTTGTCCCAGTGCGGCTCGGACATGAGCTTGACCGCTTTTTCCGTGCCATTGCGGCACGGCGTACATTGGCCACAGCTCTCCTCCCGGAAGAACTTCATGAGATTGAGGGCGACAGCCTTCATGTCGTCCTTGTCGGACAGGATGACGACGGCATGGCTCCCCACGAAACACCCGTGATTCTCGAGCTGTCCGAAATCAAGCGGAAGATCGGCCATCGACGCCGGAAGGATGCCGCCCGAGGCTCCGCCCGGCAGATAGCCCTTGAACGTGTGCCCTTCGGCCATGCCGCCGCAAAGCTCAATAAGATCCCGAACAGTCGAGCCCGCAGGTGCAAGCACCACGCCGGGATTCTTTACACGTCCGGAAACGGAGTATGAGCGGAAGCCTTTCGCACCATTCTTGCCCTGCGACGCGAACCACTCCGCGCCTTTGGCCAGAATTTGCGGCACCCAGTAAAGCGTCTCGACATTGTTGACGAGCGTCGGCCGCCCGAATATGCCCACTTGCGCGACGTATGGCGGCCGATGCCGCGGCAGACCGCGCTTTCCTTCGATCGACTCGATCATCGCGCTTTCTTCACCGCAGATGTAGGCGCCAGCGCCGCGGCGAATATGGACTTTCGTGTGGCGTGACAGGCCCGCGGCTTCGAGCTTCGGCACCTCGCGTCGCAAAATTTCGAGCACGGCGGGATATTCATCCCGCATGTAGATGAAAACCTCGGATGCCTCGACGGCCCAGGCGCCGATCAGCATGCCCTCGAGGAACTGGTGTGGGCGGCGTTCCAGGTAATACCGGTCCTTGAACGTGCCCGGCTCGCCCTCGTCGCCGTTGACCGCCATGAACCGCGGGCCTGGCTCTGCGCGCACGAGGCTCCACTTGCGGCCCGTTGGAAATCCCGCACCGCCGAGCCCGCGCAGGCCGCCATCCGAAAGCGTCGCGATCACATCCTCAACGATGCGCTCGCCTGAAAGACAGGCTTCGAGCACCTTGTAACCGCCCTCGGCGCGATAGGCCTCGAGGTCTTGATAGGCTGGAACATTCGGATGCGTGTTTCCGGATTCCACTACAGCAAGCACACGCTCCAGCGTGGCGCGATCGACATGCCGATGCCCCACTTCGACCGCGGGCGCCATATCGCAAGAGCCCATGCACGGCGCGCGGACGACGCGCACATTCGGCAGCTGCTCCTGCTGGAGCGCCTTCAGAAGCTCCTCTGCGCCCGCGAGCATGCAGGAGAGGCTATCGCAGACGCGCACCGTGACGGCCGGCGGCCGCGGCTCTCCGTCGTTCACCACGTCGAAGTGCGCGTAGAACGTGGCGACCTCGTAAACCTCCGCCATCGGAATGCGCATCAGCTCAGCGAGGCCATGCAGATGGCCAGCCGGCAAGCAGTGCTCCGCATCCTGAATTTTATGCAGGTACTCGATGAGCAGCGCGCGCTCATATGGGCCCGGACCGATCAACTGCCGTACGGCCTCGACCTCCTCCTGGCGCAGCACGCGGCCCTTCGGGAACATCGGCGCCTTGCGCCGGCCTGAACCCGGTCGATTGGATCGCCCCCCGTTTCCATTAGAGCGAGGACCTGAATTGCTCATATCGTTCATCTATACCCCGCCAACGCCTGCCGCATTGTCACTCCCACCAGGTCGGCCCTGGGCGCGATCACGACGCCCGCCTCCCGTAACGCTTCCATCTTGGCCTTTGCACTGCCCATTTGGCCAGCCGCGAGTGCACCCGCATGACCCATTCTCCGTTGTTGCGGGGCATTTTGGCCAACCACGATCGCCACGATGGGCTTCTCGGGCTTCAGCTCCTTAATCAACGCGGCCGCTTCCTCCTCATCCGTTCCGCCGATCTCTCCGATGAGGATGATACCCTCGGTGGCGGGATCCTCCAAAAACAGCCGCACACAATCCGCGAGACTGACACCGTGGACGGGATCACCGCCGACTCCGATCGTCGCCGACTGCCCGAGGCCCGCGGCTGTGGTTTGGGCGACGATTTCGCTCGTCAGCGATGCAGAGCGCGACGCAATCCCGACCGGCCCTTTGCAGGCGTTGATCGTCGTCATCACGCCAAGCTGCGTTTCGCCCGGAACGAGGATGCCCTGCGAATTGGGGCCCACCAGCCGCGTACGCGATCCTTGAAGCCTCTGCCGCACGCGGATCATGTCGAGGACAGGAACGCGCTCCGTCACGCAAACAAGAAGCTCGATGCCGGCATCAATCGCCTCGATCATCGCGTCGGCGGCGCTGGCCGGCGGCACGAACACCAGGCTGGCCGTCGCTCCCGTTGCCGCCACGGCCTCCACTACAGTGTCGAAGACGGGCACATCAAGATGCCGCCGTCCACCTTTCCCGGGCGTCACACCGCCGACGACCTGTGTGCCATAGGCCACCATGCGGCCGACGTGGTAGGTCGCGGCACGGCCAGTCAGGCCTTGGCAGATGACACGCGTCTCTTTTGTTGCAAGGACAGCCATCACGCGGCCTTAAGTGTTGCGAGTTGTACGGCTGTATTGACCGCCTGCCACATGTCCGCCGTCTCTACGACAGAAACGCCGTAGCTCTTGAGACGTGTCGCAGCAAATTCGGCGTTATTCCCAGCAAGGCGCACAACGATCGGAACCGAGCATCCGAACCGGCGAAAAGCGATGCCAATGCCATCGGCGATCGTATCGCAGCGTTGCATTCCGCCGCCGTGAACATTGACCAGCACGCTGCGCACTTGCGGATTGGTCGCGATCAGTCCGAAGGCATACGCAATGTCGAGGCTCGTGGCGGTGGTGCGGATGTCCATGAAGTTGGCCGCGCGTCCACCTGCCTGATGCAACAGATCAAGGGTCGCCAGGGCCAAACCAGCACCATTCACAACGACTCCAATATCGCCGTCGAGCTTCAAATAGTTGATCTGATGACGATCGGCGGCCAGCATCACGGAATCGTTGTCCTCGCCCTCATTGACGTCCTGCAACGCCGCGATGTCGGGATGTCGGAACAGCGCGTGGTCGTCGATGGTCACTTTGGCATCGAGGGCGACGAAATCCCCGGAGGGCGTCAAAGCGAGCGGACTGATTTCGACCAGAATAGCGTCGAGTGATACAGCTGCCTCAGCAATTTGCGACAGCCGCTTCGCGAAAAGCGACCTTTGCACTGGCTCGAAGCCAAAGGGGCTCGCAGCACGGTCAAAATCGCCTCTGGCCGTGCTGCCAACGATCTCCAGGGGAAGGACGGTGCCGTCGCCACATCCAGCAGAGCGCTCATCGTCGCGATCCCGAGTGACGAGGATTAGCTGTCCCCTCGATCGGTCGACGACAGCAGCGCAATAGAAGCTGCGCACAACCGGGACTGCTTCTTCGATATAAACCCAGCGCACTTCCTCACCAGCGGGGCCAGTCTGATTTGTCATCAGCCGTCGCCCGATGATTTCGGCTGCGATCGTGCCAACTTCGTCAGGGCTGGTTGCGAACCGGATCCCACCACCAGCTGCGCGCTCACCGGCCTGGATTTGCGCCTTGACGACGAACTCCCGAACGTTCAGCCGACGCGCAACCGATGCCGCCTCTGCGCCGCTCGCCGCAAGCCGGCCGCGAGGGATCATGATACCAAATCGGGTGAGAAGCTCCTTCGCCTGGAACTCGTGCAGGTTCATCTGCGGCGCTCCTCCTGCAGGCAGCCGCAGGCACAAGCAGCCACTTGCCCATCCTGCGGCGTGTTCTCATTCCCCCCGTGAGATGAATTGCGGCATTCCGGCAAATGCCAGCCTTCCTTATCCGAGTGGCTTTCGCTTATGCCAGCGCATTTGGGCGCCTCTGGCATACCAAATACAATATGCCAATTGCGCTGAACTGTCGAGCGTGCCACGATGCATTCATTCCGTTCTGGACGAAGAGGGGGAAATCTGGTGTTGAGACGCTTCCGCTGTAGGAGCGATCCTCAGCGTATTTCCACTCAACGAATGACGGGAAAGGGTCGGCAGGGGATTATGGAGACACAGTTGCGCCCCTCGACCGCACGCCGAGCATCAAAGCCAGCGCGTTTCGCAAACGGCTGACAATGAAATATGCGCCGGGAGAATGGAATGGAATTGTTAGTTGCAGCAGGCGCTGTCACTGACCAAGCGGCCGATTATCTCAACGGATTGTTCGGCCTCGATACGACGACCATCATAAATATCCTACGGATCATCGGCATCGACATCATTCTAGCCGGCGATAACGCCGTCGTTATCGCTCTAGCATGCCGATCTCTGCCACCACGCCAGCGTACGGCTGGCATTATTCTGGGCGCCGGCGTCGCCGTCCTTCTCCGGATTTTTTTCACGGTCATCATCCAGTTCCTTCTCGAGGTTCAGTTCCTGAAACTCGTTGGCGGCCTCATTCTTTTCTGGATCGCCATCAAGTTGCTCACATCCGAGGAAGGAAGTGAAGATAACGTCAAAAGCGGTTCCAATCTTTTTGAGGCCGTGAGAATTGTGGCCATCGCGGACCTTGTGATGAGCCTCGACAATATGCTGGCGATCGCTGCCGCAGCAGGCGGCAACACGTATCTCATCATTTTTGGTCTAGCCCTCAGTATCCCGCTCGTTGTTGCGGGATCGACATTAATCATGGCGCTCTTGACCCGCTTCCCGATTTTCGTGTGGGCAGGTGCGGCATTGCTTGGCTGGATTGCTGGGGAACTCATTGCAACCGAGCCCGTCATGAGACCGGTCATCGATGCCATTTCGCAAACGCTGCAGGCCACGCCAAAGCTGATAGCGCGCGTGATGGAAGTCATCGGCGCATGTCTCGTCCTGCTGATTGGCTGGATCATTCTGCGCCGCTCAGGCAAATCCGTCGGACACGCCTGATCGACAAGGCCAACGTTGCGAGGCTGCCTCGGATATTCCGGGGCAGCTCCTTTTCGAGCGCGCTTTCGGCGACTTTCGTTCAAACCTGAGGAAGATGTGGCGTGAGGAAATCCGCGTGTGAGCCTTCGATCCAGGCCAGTATATCGCCAGCCTCTAGCCAGCATCCGTCGAAACTCGGCCTCTATAGACTGAAGCAACTACAAGATCGGGACAACGGACAACGTACAGTTCCTAGATAAAACAAGAGGGCGCCGAAGCATTCGCTTTCCGCGCCCAGTCGTTCCCCTTCCGCCCCCTATTTTTATATAAGTTTATCCGTCCCCAAGAGGCCTTTCTACTTTTTGTTGCGGCCAGGGTTGGCTCAATAGCCAAGATAGGCTTCAAGCGGCCCCTTCGGTAACGGAACCAGGAACCAAACCTCGAACATCAGGAATAAAAACACAGGAACAGCGATGCCAACAAGCGCTGCTCGGAGGATTGATTCACGCCCCAAGACCAGCATAAAGGCCATGATGAAAATTGCCGATGACACGTAAAGGCCGAGATATTGGATCGCCCCTACGTACACGATGGCCGGCACCAGAACGGCAAGCACCCTCATAAAGGCCGTCTTGGTCACAAAAGCGTCGCTTCCGTTTCCGCCCTTAGCCAGAACAGCCCGGGCTAAATTCACGAAACTTGCCCCGGCCAATATCACCGCGATGTAGAACGGAAAATATCCTGACGCCGGCCCCTCGTTTTCCCGCCAGTCGAATCCTAGCCGCGTACTGTCGTAGATCACGATTGAACTGACGAGCAGAAGCAGCAGGGCGACGACGATATCCATCGTCCTGTTCGATACGAGGCCTGGTTCGTCGCCGGAACCTTCATTACCGTGCATCTGGCTTCCTTTTTTATATTTCGAGCCTGAGCTTGACCTCTCGCGAGCCGCAAGTTTTCCGTAACCGCGCAGCTCCCCTCGCAGGAATCATCGGGCCAAGCCGGCGGATCACCAGCTTGGCCGGCGTATCATTTCCCAGGTGCCAGGAATCCAGCCTCTTTCATGAGATCGTAGTGAATCTTTTCGGCTTCCTCGACCCACTTGGCGAATTCCTCACCCTCCATGAACGTCTGATTATACGCGCCGCTTTCCATGAAAGTCTTCCAATCCTCCGTCTCCCTCACCTTCTTGAAGAGGTCGACGTAGAATTGCACCTGCTCCGGAGTTACGCCGCTCGGCATGAAAATGCCACGGAGCATTTGGTAGACGACCGGCAGCCCTGACTCCGTGCACGTTGGAATGTCGCTCCAGGCCATCGTTTCCGTAATTTTGTCGGTGTAAGTCGACCGCTCCTTATCGAAGATGCAAAGCGGCTTGAGCGCGCCGGATTTCCAATGCTGGGCTGCTTCGATGGGGTTGTTGACGGTTGAATTGACATGCTTGCCTACGAGCTGGACTGCAACCGTGCCGCCTCCCTGGAACGGAACGTAGGTGAATTTTTTGCCGCCCGTCTCCCGCTCAATGGCGACGGTTATGATTTGGTCCTCCTGCTTGGACCCAGTGCCGCCCATTTTGAACTGACGGTCAGGCGCCGCCTTTACGGCCTCGATGTACTCCTTGGCCGTGTTGTAGGGCGCGTCAGCAGGCACCCATAGGATAAACTGGTCCAGCGCCAGCATCGCAACCGGCGTCAGATCTCTCCAGCTGAATGGAGTACCCGTGCTCAGCGGAGTCGTGAACAGATTGGAGAGCGTGATAATGATCTTGTGTGGATCGCCTTTGCTGTTCTTGACCTCGAGGAAGCCCTCGGCGCCAGCGCCACCGGACTTGTTGATGACGACCATGGGCTGCTTCATCAGCTTGTGTTTGGACACAACGCCCTGAATGAAGCGCGCCATCTGATCAGCACCGCCACCCGTTCCAGCCGGGATGACAAATGTTACTGGCTTCGTCGGCTCCCAGGCCATGGCCTGGTGCGGTGCAATCGTTGCGGCAGAGATCAGCCCTCCTGCAAGCGCAACTAAAGAGCAAAACTTTTTCATACTCCAGCTCCTTTTTCGTTTCCTCTCATTTGTATTTTTCATTGGCATTTTGTTTCTTTGAACGTCAGTAGAGGTTCATGAGGGCCAAATGGTCTCCCACTTGGCCCCACATTTTTATGCGTGTTGTGGCTTCGGCTTGCGAAGACTCGCTATGACCCACCGAATTCCTGGCCAGAACAGCAGGACCAATCCTAGGGTCATGATGCTGCTTACGAGCCAGTTGGAGAAGAAGATGCCGAGGCTACCCTGGCTCAAAAGCATTGCCTGTCTGAAGGATCCTTCGGCCATGTCACCAAGGACCAGCGCCAGGACCAATGGCGGTAACGGGTAACCGAGTTTTACGAAAACGTACCCTATCACCCCGAACACCACCATCATCCATACGTCGAAGATGGAGTTGTTGACGGTGTAAGCCCCCACTGCGCAAACGACGAGAATGATGGGCGCAATGATTGAGAACGGTATGCGCAGGATCGAGGCGAATAGCGGCACGCACGTGAGGATAATGATAAGGCCCGCGATATTGCCCAGATACATGGACGCGATGAGGCCCCAGACAAAATCCGGCTGTTCGACGAACAGCATCGGCCCCGGCTGAAGGCCCCAGATCAAGAGACCTCCCAGCAACACCGCAGCGGTCGGCGAGCCCGGAATGCCGAGCGTTAGCATCGGCAGCAACGCACTCGTTCCGGCAGCATGCGCGGCCGTTTCCGGCGCCAGTACGCCTTCAATTTCCCCTTTGCCGAAATTCTTGGAGTTCTTTGAGAACTGCTTGGCCAGGCCATAGCTCATGAACGAGGCTGGTGTGGCGCCGCCGGGCGTAATGCCCATCCAGCAGCCGATCAGGCAGCTTCGCAAAAATGTGAACCAGAATTTCGGCAGCTGCTTCCACGTTTCCAGAACCGCGTTCAGCCGGATTTTTGCGTGAGCGCCGGAAAAGCTGAGCCCCTCCTCCATCGACGACAAAATTTCGCCGATGCCAAAAAGACCGATGACTGCCACCAGGAATACGAAGCCGTTCAGCAGCATTTCGTACCCGAACGTCATCCGCAGCTGGCCGGTAACGTTATCGAGCCCTACGGAGGCTAACGCGAAGCCAAGGCACATGGACGCGAGCGTCTTGAACGGAGAACCCCGCCCCATGCCGATAAAGCTCGCGAAGGTGAGGAATTGAACGGCGAAAAATTCAGGTGGACCAAATCGTAATGCAAAATTCGCGACCAGCGGTGCGAGAAATGTAATGACGATCACCGCAACGATCGCCCCGATGAATGACGAGGTGAACGCCGCCGTCAGTGCCTCGTCGGCTTTTCCCTTTTGAGCCATGGGGTGGCCGTCGAATGTTGTTGCCACGGACCAAGGCTCGCCGGGAATATTGAACAAAATCGAGGTGATGGCGCCACCGAACAAAGCCCCCCAATAGATGCAACTCAGCATGATAATTGCTGAGGTCGGCGGCATTGAAAATGTCAGGGGGAGGAGGATTGCAACACCATTGGCACCTCCCAGCCCGGGCAAAACGCCGATGATCACACCAAGGAGGATGCCAATAAGCATCAGGAGCAGGTTAAACGGGGTCAATACGACCGCGAAACCTGCAAAAAGCGAGGCGATCTCTTCCAACGGACGTTTCCCTATATTTTGATGCAAGCAGAGTTCTTGAGCCCTGCTTTGCCGCTTCCACTGCCTCCAAAGGCACAGAAACTTGGTATACCATATACCGGCAAGGAAGCCTCGCGCAATCCCGGACTTGAGGAATAAAGAAATTCAAAATTGCTGGTATTCAGTTTTTGCCTAGCTGGCGAGACTGCAAAAAGAATATCAACTTGCCCGGAACAACCGCGCTGGTGTATGGTATACCAGAGGCCAGCGACGAGAGGAGCCGGTCGCCTATCGCGTGAGTTTGTAAGGAGCTTTGGCGGTTAGGGATGGCGAACACGCAGATCAGGATCGCGCCCCTTGGGGAGGCACAAAGCCTCAAGACACGCGCCTATGAAGCGTTGAAGGCGGCCATCCTGAACATGAACATCTATGACGAGAACGCAGAGCTCCGGCTCGATGAGCGGCAGCTTTCGGCCCGGTTCGGCGTGAGCCGCACCCCGCTTCGCGAGGCTCTCGCGCAGCTGGACCAGGAGGGGCTGGTCCGCATCGTCCCACGCCGCGGCATTTACATCGTGCGCAAGACCAAGGCCGAAATTCTTGAAATGATTACGGTCTGGGCCGCGCTTGAAAGCATGGCGGCACGGCTTGCCACCAAGGAGGCCTCCGACGAGGAGATCGCAAGCCTTCATGAATTGATTGATGATTTTTCAGCAGACGAAATCGCCCGCAAAATGGGTGAATATTCGGACGCCAATATTCGTTTCCATCAGGCCATCATCAATCTCGGCAAGTGCGCCCTGATCCGCGAGCTCACGGATAAGCTGTTTTTCCACGTTCGCGCTATTCGGCATCGGACGATTTTCGAACAGGACCGCGCGCGGCGTTCGATCGTCGACCACCGCGAAATCGTTGCTGCGCTCGAGGCGCGCGACACGGAGCGGGCCGAACGGCTGGTGCGCGAGCACACCCTGAGACTTCGGGACCACGTCGAGCGCTACGTCAACCTCGACTAGGCAATCTACAGATCATCGAAAGAAAGGAGCGAAATGTCCGTAACGGCGCAAAGTGTGCAGGCACAGTCTGCAGGCGGGGAGCAGGAGCTGACGGACGGCTTTCATCTCATCATCGAAGCCCTGAAGCTCAACGGCCTCAACACCATCTACTGTGTGCCCGGCATCCCGATCACCGACCTGGCCCGTCTGGCGCAAGCATCGGGCATGCGCGTCATTTCCTTCCGGCATGAGCAGAACGCCGGCAACGCCGCAGCCATCGCCGGCTTCCTCACCAGGAAGCCTGGTATTTGCCTTACCGTGTCTGCGCCCGGTTTCCTTAACGGACTGACCGCCCTGGCGAACGCGACGACCAACTGCTTCCCGATGATCCTCATTTCGGGGTCGTCCGAACGGGAAATCGTCGACCTGCAACAGGGCGACTACGAGGAGATGGACCAGCTCGCCATCGCCAAACCTCTTTGCAAGGCGGCGTATCGTATTCTGCGGGCGGAGGACATCGGCATCGGCGTAGCGCGCGCCATCCGTTCGGCTGTGTCTGGGCGACCCGGTGGCGTTTATCTCGATATTCCTGCCAAACTTCTTTCTCAGGTCATTGATGCCGAGCTCGGCCGGAAATCGCTCGTCAAGGTCATCGACCCGGCACCAGCCCAGATCCCGGCCAAGGAAGCCGTTGATCGGGCCCTCAACCTTCTCCGGCAGGCGAAGCGTCCGCTCATCATTCTCGGCAAAGGCGCAGCTTATGCGCAGGCGGATGACGCAATTCGCGATCTTGTCGAGAAAAGCGGCATTCCGTTCCTGCCCATGAGCATGGCGAAGGGCATCTTGCCTGACACGCACCCGCAGTGCGCCGGCGCGGCACGTTCGCTGGTGCTGAAAGAGTCCGATGTCGTCATGCTCATCGGCGCGCGGCTCAACTGGCTGCTCTCCCACGGCAAGGGCAAGACCTGGGGTGATGCGCCGAAGAAGTTTATTCAGATCGACATCGAACCCAGGGAGATGGACAGCAACGTCGAGATCGCCGCGCCAATCGTGGGCGATATCGAATCGTGCGTCTCCCGGCTGCTCGAAGGCATGGGCAATGACTGGCCAAATCCGCCGGAGGAGTGGATCAAGACAGTCAACGCCAAAAAGGAAGAAAACATCGCCAAGATGGCGCCGCGGTTGAGAAACAACTCGGTGCCGATGGATTTCCACGCCGCGCTTGGTGCGCTGCGTACCGTCATCAAGGAGCGGCCTGATACGATCCTCGTCAACGAAGGCGCCAACACCCTCGATCTGGCGCGCGGCATCATCGACATCCACAAGCCGCGCAAGCGTCTCGACGTCGGTACCTGGGGCGTCATGGGCATCGGCACGGGCTTCGCGATCGCGGCGGCGATCGAAACCGGCAACCGCGTGCTTGCCGTCGTCGGCGACAGCGCCTTCGGATTCTCCGGCATGGAGATCGAAACGATCTGCCGGTACAATTTGCCGGTCTGTGTTGTCGTCTTCAACAACAACGGCATTTATCGCGGGACCGAGGTCAATCCATCGGGCGGTCCTGACCCCGCGATCACTGTGTTCGTCAAGGACGCCCGCTACGACAAGATGATGGAAGCCTTCGGCGGCGTTGGCGTCCATGCTACGACGCCTGACGAACTGAAGCGCGCCGTCGAGGAAGCGCTGGATTCGGGCAAGCCTACCCTCATCAACGCAGCAATCGATCCCGCGGCAGGCAGTGAAAGCGGCCGCATCGGAAATCTTAATCCACAAAGCCTGCTGAAAAAGAAATAAGGGAGCTTGAAATGAAGGCCCTGGAAGGCATCCGCGTCCTGGATTTCACCCACGTGCAGTCCGGCCCCACCTGCACGCAGCTTCTGGCCTGGTTTGGCGCCGACGTTATCAAGGTGGAGCGGCCAGGCACCGGAGACATCACCCGCAATCAGCTGCAGGATATCCCGAACGTGGATAGCCTGTATTTCACGATGCTGAACCACAACAAGCGGTCGATCACGCTCGATACCAAACACCCCAAGGGCAAGGAGGTATTGGAGCGGTTGATCAAGGTCTGCGACGTGCTGGTGGAGAATTTTGCGCCGGGCGTGCTTGATCGCATGGGTTTTTCCTGGGAGCGGATCCAGGAGCTTAATCCGCGGATGATCTACGCCTCCATCAAGGGGTTCGGCCCTGGCCCTTATGAGGATTGCAAGGTCTACGAAAACATCGCCCAGTGCACAGGCGGCGCCGCGTCCACCACGGGCTTTGACGACGGCCCGCCGCTGGTGACGGGCGCGCAGATCGGCGACAGCGGTACCGGCCTGCACCTGGCCCTCGGCATCGTGACCGCCCTCTTCCAGCGAACGCGCACCGGCCGTGGTCAGCGCGTCACCTGCGCCATGCAGGACGGCGTGCTCAATCTCTGCCGCGTGAAGTTGCGTGACCAGCAGCGCCTCGCCCACGGTCCGTTGACCGAATATCCGCAGTACAGCGAGGGCAAGCCGTTCGGTGACACCGTTCCGCGCTCGGGCAATGCTTCCGGTGGTGGCCAGCCTGGCTGGATTTTGAAGTGCAAAGGCTGGGAGACCGACCCCAACGCGTACATCTACTTCATCGCCCAGGCACCCGTCTGGGACAAGATTTGCGACGTCATCGGCGAGCCTGAATGGAAGACGCACCCCGATTACGCAACACCGAAGGCCCGGCTTCCGCGGCTCAAGCAAATCTTTGAGCGCATTGAGCAGTGGACCATGACCAAGACGAAGTTCGAGGTCATGGAAACTCTCAACAAGTACGACATCCCCTGCGGGCCGATCCTTTCGATGAAGGAGCTTGCCGAGGATCAGTCGCTGCGCGCCACCGGCACGATTGTCGAGGTCGATCACCCGACACGCGGCAAGTATCTGACGGTCGGCAACCCCATCAAGCTCTCCGACAGCCCGGCCGAAGTGAGGCGCTCTCCGCTGCTCGGCGAGCATACGGAAGAAATTCTGCGTGACGTGTTGGGCTATACCGACGAGGAAATCGCCGAAATCAGGCCGGCGACAGAACCGCCGCAAAGGCAGGCCGCAGAATGATTTTCGAAAATGCCTCCGCAAAGTTTTCACCTGCGGAGGCAGACGCCCAATGCCAGTCTCATCGACAGGAAAGAGTCGATGTTCGTCAAGGTGAAAAGACTGAAACAGAGCGCGCCTGATCCGTCGGCTCGATTTCCCTCAGGCCCAATCCCGGATGACCGGCTACCCCGCGATTTCCGAGAAAATTGGGCATCTCTCATATTTGGGGGCCATCCAGGCAGCTCTTGAAAGAAATTCCCGTGATTACGGGAAAGGAGCCGAGAAAAAAGGTCCGCACGGCACAGACAAAGAAATTTGGGAAGGAATCAAATGCGCATCGTAGTCCATGGGCAGCAGGCTTTCGGAAAGGCCGTTCTTGAGAAGCTGCTGGAGCGCGGAGAGAACGTGGTTGCCGTGTTCTGCGCGCCCGACAAGGAGGGCAAACCGCGCGATCCACTCGCTGCCTTTGCCGAGGAAAAAGGCCTGCCTGTTCACCAGCCCAAATCATGGAAGACGCCGGAAGCGCTCGAGTTGATGCGCTCCTACGAGCCAGATCTGTGCGTGATGGCCTATGTCACGCTGTTCGTACCGCAGGCGGTGCTCGACGTTCCGAAGCTCGGCACCATCCAGTACCACCCCTCTCTGCTGCCTCTGCACCGCGGCCCGTCCTCGATCAACTGGCCCATCGCCATGGGCAAGACGCGCACGGGCCTTACGATTTTCTGGCCCGATGAGGGGCTCGATGAGGGGCCCATCCTTCTCCAAAAGGAGGTTGAAATCGGCCCGGACGAGACGCTGGGAGACGTGTACTTCAAGAAGCTCTTCCCCCTCGGCGTCGAGGCCATGATGGAGGCTGTCGACCTCGTCCGCGCGGGTAAAGCCCCGAAAATTCCGCAAGATCACTCAAAGGCCACTTACGAGAGCTGGTTCAAAAAGGAGCTCGCCGAGATCGATTGGTCGAAGCCGGTTTCCGAGGTTTACAACCTCATTCGCGCGAGCAACCCCGCGCCGGGCGCCTGGAGCACAATCAAGGGCACAAAGCTCGACATCTTCGATTCTGCCAAGCTAGATGGCTCAGGCGGCCCTGGCGAAATTGTCGCCATTACAGGCGAGGGCATTCAGGTTGCGGCCAAGGGCGGCCGTATCTTGATCAAGCGGGTGCGCGCGCCTGGCGGCCAGAAAATTCCGGCAACGGAATATGCCGTCTCCGCGGGACTCAAGGTCGGAGATCGGTTCGATCCGCCGTCAGGAAAGTCAACGCCAGACAAGTCTTCAGGGGGAACGTCCTCCTCCACGGTGAAATCGGACATTGAGATCGCCCGCGAAGCGAAAATGAAGCCGATCCAGGAGGTCGGCGCGAAGCTGGGCATCCCGCCTGAGGCGCTTCTTCTTTATGGACCGACGAAGGCAAAGGTTTCCTACGACTTTATCAACACCCTTCAGGATCGCCCGGACGGCAAGCTCATCCTCGTGACCGCGATCAACCCGACGCCGGCTGGCGAGGGCAAGACCACCACGACGGTGGGCCTTGGCGATGCCCTCAATCGCATCGGCAAGAAGGCCATGAGCTGCCTTCGCGAGCCCTCGCTGGGCCCGTGCTTCGGAATGAAGGGCGGCGCAGCCGGTGGCGGTTACGCCCAGGTCGTGCCGATGGAGGACATCAACCTCCACTTCACCGGCGATTTCCACGCGATCACGTCGGCGAACAACCTGCTCGCCGCGATGATCGACAATCATATTTACTGGGGCAACGAGCTCGGCATCGACCCACGGCGCATCGCCTGGCGGCGCGTCATGGACATGAACGACCGCGCACTGCGCTCTATCGTGAACTCGCTGGGCGGCGTCGCGAATGGCTTCCCACGGCAGGACGGCTTCGACATCACGGTCGCGTCCGAGGTCATGGCCATCCTGTGCCTTGCCACGGACCTCAAGGACCTGCAGCGCCGGCTCGGCAACATCGTGGTTGCCTACACGCGTGACCGGAAGCCGATCCTCGCGCGAGATCTCAAGGCAGACGGCGCCATGACCGTCCTGCTCAAGGACGCGCTGATGCCAAACCTCGTGCAAACGCTGGAGAACAACCCCGTGTTCGTCCACGGCGGCCCGTTCGCCAACATCGCGCACGGCTGCAACTCGGTGCTGGCGACGAAAACGGCGTTGAAGCTTGCGGATTACGTTGTGACCGAGGCCGGCTTCGGCGCGGATCTCGGCGCCGAGAAGTTCTTCGACATCAAGTGCCGGAAGGCTGGCCTCAAGCCGTCGGCGGCGGTGATCGTCGCAACGGTGCGTGCGCTCAAGATGCACGGCGGCGTCGCCAAGGAAGACCTCAAGACCGAGAACGTCGAAGCTGTGCGCAAGGGCGCGGAGAACCTGAAGCGCCACATTGAGAACGTGCGCAAGTTCGGCATCCAGCCCGTGGTCGCCATCAACCGCTTCATTTCCGATACCGACGCGGAATTGAAAGCTGTCATGGAGATCGCGGAGAGCGCCGGAACGCGGGCATTCGCCTGCACGCACTGGGCCGATGGCGGCAAGGGCGCCGAGGACCTCGCACGGCACGTCGTCGAGATCTGCGAAAGCGGCAAGGCCGACTTCAAGCTGCTTTATCCCGACGACATGCCGCTGTGGGAGAAGATCAAGACGATTGCGACCAGCCTGTACGGCGCGGCGGACATCAGTGCGGATGCGAGCGTCCGCAATCAGCTGAAAGAGTTCGAGGAGAACGGCTACGGGCACCTGCCCATCTGCATGGCGAAAACGCAGTACTCGTTCTCGACGAACCCGAACCTGCGCGGCGCTCCGACGGGCCACGTGGTCAATATCCGTGAGGTGATCCTGTCGGCGGGTGCCGAGTTCGTCGTTGCGGTCTGCGGCGACATCATGCGGATGCCGGGCCTGCCGCGCGTGCCCTCAGCCGAACAGATCCGCCTCAATGAGAAAGGGCAAATCGAGGGTCTGTTCTAAGACACCCATTGCCGAGCAGCCTCGATAAACGCTCGGCAACGGAATTTCAAAATTTTTGGCGTCCCGAAGGGCCTCTTTCGGGACGCCATTTTTTTGCGATCGTCGTTCAAAATCGAGATGGTTACAGCGTTCCGGGATATGCGCCGCCGTCGACAACAATGTTTTGGCCTGTAATGTAACCGGCGTGGACGGAGCACAGGAACGCCGCCACGGCGCCGAATTCCTCAGGCGTGCCAAAGCGCTTAGCAGGCACCTCGTTCTTCCGCGCCTCGTGCACTGCCTCAAAGGATTGACCGCGGGCCTCGGCGATTTTCTGGGACGTCGCACGAAGCCGATCGGTTTCAAAAGGCCCTGGCAGTAGCGCATTGATCGTCACGTTCCTGTGCACCGTCTTGCGCGCAAGCGCAGCAACAGCGCCCGTCAGCCCAGCGCGTGCACCGTTCGAAAGCTCCAACGTGGGAATAGGCGCTTTCACGGACGAGCTTGTAATGTTCAGAATGCGCCCGAAGCCGCGCTCCATCATCCCGTAAACCGTCGCATGAATGAGCGCGATGGGCGTCAGCATGTTGCCCTCGACAGCCTTCCGCCAGTCGTCGAGCGAAAAGTCCTTGAAGTCGCCCGGAGGCGGACCGCCGGCGTTGTTGATGAGGATGTCGGGGTTGGGGCAAGCCTCGAGTAGCGCGCGCCGCCCTTCTTCCGTTGTCACATCGCACACCACGGTGGTGACGCTTGGAGCGCCTAAACTCCGCAGGTGCTCCGCCGTTGCTTCCAGCGCTTCCTTGCCGCGGGCGCAAATGGTCAGCGCAACGCCTTCCCGAGCCAATGCCTCGGCGCATCCCCTGCCCAGTCCCTTCGACGCCGCGCAGACGATCGCCGACTTTCCTCTAATACCGAGATCCATGTTTTCCCATTCCTCCTTGGATCGATAGCTGCAAACTAGGCATGCCGTGACGCGATGTCGATGGAGGATTGGCCCTACAGCCAGCCCTTACGGCGGAAGTAGATGAACGGCACCACCGCCGAAAGCACCATGAGAACCAGTGCCAACGGATAGCCGAACGACCATTCCAGCTCGGGCATGACGCGGAAGTTCATGCCGTAGATGGATGCAATCAGTGTCGGTGGCAGTAACGCCACCGCTGCGACGGAGAACAATTTGATAATCTGGTTTTGCTCGATGGAAACGAGGCCCAGCGAAGCATCAAGCATGAACGTAAGGCGGGAGTTGAGATACCCGAGGTGGTCGGACAATGACTGGACATCGCGGCCAGCGGTTCTGATCTGTTCACGGACAGAAGGGCTGTCACCTCGGCTTGTGGCGACCTGGGTGAGATAAGTCAGCAAACGGCTAAGCGAGAGCATACTGTCCCGGAGTTTCGAGGTGATTTCACCCAGGCGGCCGATTTGCTTCAAAACGACTTCGAACCGCTTCGTGCGGGTCGCCGTGCCGCCTCTCATCTCGAAAATGGATTGCCCCAGCCGATCGGCCTGAGCCTGAATCCCTTCGATGATGTCGGCCTCGCGATCGATTATGGCCTCGAGCAAGCCGACAAGAACTTCGATTGCAGAGCCGGCTGAAGCATCACCCCGCGCCGCACGGGCCAGGAACATCGCAAAGGCGCGCGGTTCCGCATAGCGGATCGTAATGAGCGTCCGTTCTGTCAGAACGAAGGTAATCGCTGTTGCCTCAGGAGTGGCTGTTTCCGCGCGGTGGAGCACGGTGGCCGTCATGAAGTAGGCGCCCCCTTCCTGATAAAGGCGGCTTGAGACTTCGATTTCCGCCATCTCCTCGCGGGTCGGCAACAGGATGCCAAGCCGCTTCTCCACGTCCCGCTCTTCTTCCCGCGTCGGGTGGAGCAAATCGATCCACACGGCTCCCGTCGTTGCGTTTTCACCTTCCACTTTGGCCAATCCTGCCCCGCTCGCGTGGTAGACTGTCAGCATGCTCTGGCCCTCTGTCTGCTCGCTCGTGCATGCAGTCATACCTTAGACCGCGAAGCAGAAGCAGTCGGAAGCGACCTTCGTGCGTTTTCCCGAGGACAGGAACGAGATGCAAGCCATGAAAAATGCTGCAGAACTGAACGCGGAATTCGGGATCGAGAACGAGCTCGGCTTTGCCGAAATGGATGGCGAGCCGATCGCCTGGATCAGCAATGCCGCGTGCTCTGCCCGAATAGCGCTGAAAGGGGCGCAAGTGCTCAGCTGGCACCCGACGGACCACTGCGAGGTCTTCTGGCTATCGCCTATCCGGCCGGGCAGAGACGAGCCGGTGCGTGGCGGCGTGCCGGTGTGCTGGCCGTGGTTCGCCACTCACCCTACGGACCCCAGCAAACCCAAGCACGGGTTCATGCGCACGCGCCGCTGGTCGCTGCTATCTACCGCCAGTACGGGGCAGTCGACCAAGCTGACCCTACGCACGGAAACGAGTCCTGAAGATCGTGCCCTGTGGCCCTATCGCGCTGAAGTAAGCCTGCATATCGAAGCCAGTGCGACGCTGCAGCTCGAGCTGACGACCAAAAACACTGGTGATGAGGCCTTCGATCTGACAGAGGCGCTGCATTCCTACTTCCAGGTGTCGGACATCGAGCGGATCGAGGTCGAGGGTTTCGACGGGCTCGAATATCTCGACAAGACGGACGGCTATGCGCGAAAGCGCCAAACCGGCCCTATTACATTCAGTGGCCTCGTCGACCGCATCTATCTAAACCACACCGGACCGGCGGTTGTTCGCGACCCTGGTCTTGGACGAGGCATTGTGATCACCAAGTCGGGCAGCTCCAGCAGTGTCGTGTGGAATCCCTGGCGAGAGCTGGCTCAGCAGCTCGGTGACATGCCCCCTGAAGACTTCCGGCGTATGGTCTGCGTGGAGACCACGAATGCTGGAGAAGACATCATTCGGCTTTCTCCCGGCGCGTCTCACACGCTCCGCGCGGAAATTCAGGTGGCGAGCGGCTGATTATTGGCGTGGCCTGGAGCGCGTGTGCCGTCTGTGGGCAGAGCAGTGCGCGATCCTTCTGTTCGCAAAAACGGCTGCTTAACCAGCAATCAAATCATGAATGCCTGATGAACGACGTGCTCCGTGGTCGTTCATCTTTCCTGTGCCAGTCTTCATCCCATCGGAACGGTCGAGTTCCGGAGTGAACTGGGGACCATTAGCACGGGAGTTTTGGAAATGCTCGGAAAGTCAGCTATCTTCGCCACCGTTCTTGCAGCTGCAGCCGCGGGAATGTCCCTCAGTGCGAACGCAGCTCCGATCGCGGCTGCCGGTGCGCTCGCTGCCCAGAAAGGATCGGCGGTCGAGAAGGTGCACTGGGGCACCAGAGTTGTTACGCGGTGTGTTCACGGCAAGCGGGTTGTGATGCGCGTCAATCGCTGGGGCCGCGTGATCTCCAGCCGCGTGGTTGGGCGCTGCTGGTACCCACGCCCGCATCATCACCACCATCACCACAAGCACAAGCATAAGCACTGGCACTAAGACGGGCCATCCGAGCCTGGCGGCATCCAGCAGGCTCAGTACCCCGCCTCAAGCAAAAACCCCGGCTACCGTGTGGTCGCCGGGGTCTTTTGTGTCTTGGGTCGAGGACGGACTACTTTTCTGACCTGTCAGATTCCTCTTTTGAAGCTGGTTGCGCGCGCTTCGCCCGCAGCTCGAGATAGCGCTTGAGCGACGCCTCTGGTGTTGCATAGGCTTCCTGCAGCTCGACGCTCCAATAGCGTAGCTCCTGCAGCGGAATGGGCTCGCCTGTCACGGCACAGCGGACGTATTCACCGGGCGAGAGGACATGAAACTCCCCGTCCGAGAAGCGGATGCGCGCCTCTCCACCCTGGGCCCCAAACAATCTCTCGAACCGGTTCATCACTGCGAATTCCGATGATGCTGTCGAACACTGCCGCTGGCGGTTGAAATTGAGATCGCTAATGCGACCCGATCCGTCAAGGTTCCGGAGCACCGCTTCAGTCGTTGATCACGATCAGAAGAGTGAACCTTGGCCACCCGGAGGCAATTCGCGCTTTCGGCGAGGGCGGCGAACCTGTACAGAGTCGGCTATGCGCGGCCGTGCGGCTTCGCCACTCTGCCTTACGTCGCGCACATCCGCATCCAGGCAACCATCCGCGAGCTCCACTTGCACCTCGGCGCCCGGAGCAACAGCCCTCACGGATCTTATGGTTCGCCCTTCAGCGTCCCGTACCAAGGCAAATCCGCGCTTCAGCACGCCCTGATAACTCACTGACTCGAGTAGCTTCGAGAGCCCCGCGAGCCGTGCCCGTTCATGGCCGATGCGGTTCCTGTAAGCCTGCTCCGCACGAGAAGAGGCAGTTGCAAGCCGCTCCGAGCCACGATGGACCCGGCTTCGTACGGCCTCGATGTTGAGCCGCCCGGCGACGCGCTCGAAGCGGGAACGCCGCGCAGCGGTCATCTGCGACAGTGCGTCGCGGCTGTGACGGCCCAGCGCCCGCAGCTGGTCACGCAGGCGGTGGAGGCGCGTTTCCAGCAGCCTAGGATGAAGCCGCGCGGACACGCGCGCGAGTCGCATGGCATGGGCGCGGGTATTGGCGAGGAGAGCACGCGCGAGCCGGTGCTCAACGGCGTCGAACCGCTGCCGTGGCAACGCCAGCAGGTCCTCGCGCCGTGGAAGCCCCCGAGCGGCAGCTTTCAAATGAGCGCGCGCAGCCTCCAATACGCGACGCATGCTGCGCATGAGCCGCAGACCCAACGTGGTGTTCGCCTCGACGA
This sequence comes from Hyphomicrobiaceae bacterium, assembly GCA_002919265.1. Lineage (GTDB taxonomy): Bacteria > Pseudomonadota > Alphaproteobacteria > Rhizobiales > Hyphomicrobiaceae > ZC4RG25. The sequence goes on from PKEY01000088.1 coordinate 22,849, forward strand.
GATCCGAATGCTTGGGCACCGCCCACTCAGCGGCCTTGGTAGGCGTTGGCGCGCGGGCATCGGCTGCCAGGTCGATAAGCGTCCAGTCGGTCTCGTGACCGACAGCGGAGATCAGCGGGATCTGGCTCGCTGCGGCTGCGCGCACAACGGCCTCGTCGTTGAACCCCCACAAGTCCTCGAGGCTGCCACCGCCGCGGGCAACGATGAGCACGTCAGGCCGCGGCACAGGCCCGTCCTTCGGCAGCGCGTTGAACCCTTGAATGGCGGCCGTGACCTCGGCCGCGCACGTCTCGCCTTGTACCCGCACCGGCCAGACGACGACGTGGACCGGAAACCGCTCGTTGAAACCGTGAAGCATGTCCCGGATCACAGCGCCCGTTGGCGATGTTACGATCCCCACGACGCGTGGCAGAAACGGAAGCGGCTTCTTGCGCGACTCCTCGAACAAGCCTTCGGCGGCGAGCCGGCGTTTGCGCTCCTCAAGGACGGCCATCAGCGCGCCGATGCCAGCAGGCTCTAGGCTTTCGATGACGATCTGATACTTGGACGAGCCCGGGTAGGCGGTGACGCGCCCCACCGCGACCACCTCCATCCCTTCCTCGGGCTTCACCTTGAGGCGCCGCCAGGTGGTGCGCCAGATGACGGCATCGATCTTGGCGCCCTCGTCCTTCAGCGCGAAATAAACATGCCCGGAGGCTTGCGGGCCACGATACCCAGAGACCTCGCCTCGCAGGCGCACGTAGCCGAACCCATCTTCGAGCGTCCGCTTGATGGCGTTCGCGAGCTCGGAGACGGAGTACTCGACAATGTTGGCGCCGGTGCGCTGCTGTGCGACAGATTCGGCCACGCTGATCTCTGCTAATTGGGTCGAGGGATGATACACCATGGTGGCCGCCATGCGGCGGCGTCGAATTGCCTTTTGTCCACGACATCCGGGACACTGCTCGCATGAACGTTCTTCTTCTGGGCTCCGGCGGCCGGGAACACGCTTTGGCTTGGGCTATCGCTGCGAGTCCGCTGCTCGACAAGTTGTATTGCGCCCCTGGCAACGCCGGCATCGCCGAGGTGGCAACGTGCGTGCCGCTGGACATCACTGACCATGCGGCGCTGGCTGCCTTCTGCAAGGAGAACAGAATCGATCTCGTGGTAGTGGGCCCCGAGGCGCCGCTGGTGGCCGGAGTGGCCGATGATCTGACAGCTGCCGGCATCAAGGTATTTGGGCCATCGCGGGAAGCGGCTCGCCTCGAAGGATCGAAGGGCTTTACCAAGGATCTCTGTCGCGATCTTGGCATACCCACAGCAGCCTATGGCCGCTTTTCGGACGCAGCCGCCGCCAAGGCATTCGCGCGGAAGCAGAAGCTGCCCGTGGTTGTGAAGGCCGACGGATTGGCCGCCGGCAAGGGTGTCGTCATCGCCGAAACCTATGCAGAGGCGGAAGAAGCTATCGACGCTTGCTTTGGCGGCACCTTCGGCGCAGCCGGAGCCGAAATCGTCATCGAGGAATTTCTCGACGGCGAGGAGGCGAGCTTTTTCGCTCTTATTGATGGAAAGACCGCCCTGCCCCTCGGCGCTGCGCAAGACCACAAGCGCGCCTTCGATGGCGACAAGGGCCCGAATACCGGCGGCATGGGGGCCTATTCGCCCGCTCCGGTGATGACTCCGGAGATGACCGAGCGGGTCATGGCGGAAATCATCCGCCCGGTGGTTGCCGGCATGGCCGCTCGGGGGACCCCGTACAAAGGCGTTCTGTTCGCCGGGCTCATGATTACGCCGGAAGGCCCGAAGCTCATCGAATTCAACGTGCGCTTCGGCGACCCCGAATGCCAGGTGCTGATGATGCGCCTCAAGTCAGACCTGCTGGCGGCCGTTCTTGCGGCTTGCGACGGCGTGCTCGACAACTTCTCACTGCGTTGGCACGACGATGCCGTGCTCACCGTGGTGATGGCCGCGCAGGGCTATCCCGGCACGCCCGTGAAAGGTACAGAGATCCGCGGGCTGGAGCACGCCGCGCAGGTGGAGGGGGTCGAGATCTTCCACGCAGGCACGCGCCGTGACGGCTCCCGGTTGATCGCCAACGGCGGCCGTGTCCTCAACATAACTGCCCGCGGGCGGACGGTGACGGAAGCACGCGATCGCGCCTACGAGGCAATCGCCAGGATCGACTGGGCGGAGGGGTTCTACCGTAAGGACATTGGCTGGCGGGCTATCGCGCGGGAGCGTTCCGCCAGCTAAGCTCACGGTGCGCAATCCTCACTCGCCGGAGGAGAAGAGATGAGCACCGCCACCGACCTTCCTGATCTGTTCCCGAGCTTCCAGTCAGCCCGTCTCCCGGCGGCTTCCGGCGAAGTTTTCGCACGTATCGGCGGAGCCGGCGCTCCGCTCGTGCTCCTGCACGGCTACCCCCAAACGCACGTCTGCTGGCACCGCGTCGCGCAGGAGCTTGCCCGCGAGTTCGCCGTTGTCGTCATGGACCTCCGGGGTTACGGCGCAAGCTCCGTCCCCGAACCCGATCCGGAGCACCGCACCTATTCAAAGCGCGCCATGGCGGAAGACCTGATCGTCGCGATGCGCGCGCTCGGCCACGAGCGCTTCAGCATCATGGGCCATGATCGAGGCGCCCGCGTCGCCTACCGTCTTGCGCTCGACCATCCGGAGCAGATTGATCGGCTGGTCCTGCTCGACATTCTACCAACGTCCGAAGTCTGGGCCCACATGAACGCGCAGACGGCGCTCAAGTCCTACCACTGGAGCTTCCTCGCACAGCCCGAACCCCTGCCTGAAACTCTCATCGCGGCGGACCCGGTCTATTACGTCGAGCATACCCTGCGCAGCTGGACCCGAGAGAGAACCCTCGACTGCTTCGCGCCAGAAGCCCTCACCCACTATCGGGCCATGCTGCGAGCCCCCGAACGCATTCGCGCCGTCTGTGAAGACTACCGGGCCGGCGCAACGATCGACCGCCAGCTGGACGAGGCAGATCGCGCGGCTGGCCGCAAAATCATCGCGCCGACACTGGTGCTCTGGGGCACAGATTATGTCGGAAGAGGAAACTCCGATCCGCTGGACATCTGGCGCAATTGGTGCGCGAATGTGCGGGGGGAAGCCATCGTTTCTGGCCATTTTCTCGCCGAGGAGAACCCGGAAGCTACACTGAATGCTGTGCTTCCGTTCTTGAAGCAGGCAAGCGAAACCCGTTGACCTTGCCTCTCAATCCCACCCCGTGTTCGACCAAAGTGTCGTCTTGACGGGTAGGTTCGATTAGCGGCGTTTTAGAAACATGAACCAACAGCTCCACCAGGGGAATCCCCCTTCGGCCAAACTTCCGTCGGTGGCGCTGGCGCTTGGCGGGGGCGGCGCGCGGGGCCTCGCCCACATCCTGATGCTTGAGGTGTTTGACGAGCTCGGCATCAAGCCGACCATCATAGCGGGCACTTCCATCGGTGCGCTTTACGGAGCAGCTTACGCGTCGGGGCTCTCTGCGAAACAGATCCGGGCATACACGGAGGAAATTCTCGGCCGGCGGCTCGATCTCATCCGGCAGCTCTTCGCATCGCGCTCCGAGCCGGTGCAGCGGCTGTTGCGCGTGGTGCCGGTACGCTCGTCGTTACTTAATTCGGCAACTTTGCTCGACCTGCTGTATCCCGATCAGGTCGCGAAGGATTTCTCTGAGCTTTCCATCCCCCTAAAGGTCGTTGCCACCGATCTCGCTTCTCAGGAAGCGGTGGTGTTGGACAGCGGTCCTCTGCGGCCAGCGGTGGCTGCAAGCATCGCCATCCCTGTACTTTTCTCCCCGGTAATCCTTGATGGGCGGATGATGGTGGATGGCGGCCTTGCCAATCCGCTGCCGTTCGACCTCATTGACGGCGCTGCCGACATCACCGTGGCAATCGACGTCAACGCCAAGACAGCCAAGGCCGACATCGGCCCGCGGCCAACAGCCGTGGAGGTCATCGTTCAGTCGATCCAGATCCTCCAGAAGAGCATCACACGCGAGCGTCTGCGCTACCGGCGGCCTGACATTCTGATCCAGGTCGCGGTCGATCAATTTGCCGTGCTTGAATTCACCAAGCCGCGTGAAATTCTGGAAGCCGCACAGCCTGCGAAAGATATACTGCGCCGCGAGCTTCTGCGCGCGCTAAGCTCCGGCGGCCAGCGTCGCGAAATCGGAACGCGGGCAGAGTCACACGTCCCAGTCCATCCGAAATAACCGTCTGAACCGGCGTCAATCGCCGTTGCGACGGGCCTCGAAGAACGCCTTCAGCAGCTGAGCCGCTTCCTTTTCAGCGATTCCACCGTAAATCTCCGGCGTGTGATGACACGTGGGCTGGGTGAATATGCGGGGTCCGAACTCAACGCCGCCACCTTTGGGGTCGCTCGCGCCGTAGTACAGTCGCCGAATCCGCGCAAATGAGATGGCCGTGGCGCACATCGGACAAGGCTCGAGCGTCACGTAAAGGCTGAACCCGGTCAATCTCTCCGAGCCGATCGCGCGACAAGCCTCGCGGATGACGAGTATCTCGGCATGCGCCGTAGGATCGCAGAGCTCCCGCGTGCGGTTGCCGTTCCGTGCGGCGACGGTACCATCAGGCGCGACAATGACCGCGCCCACGGGCACCTCACCGCGTTCCGCAGCACGCTGGGCTTCCTCCAATGCAAGGGCCATGTGGCTTCCGGACGAACGTGGTGCCATAAAGGCCCTCATTCCGAATCGAACACGTTGCAGATCATGCGCAAGCCTCGCACGGCTCAAACCAAACGGCGACCGGCACCCGTGCAGAAGAGGCCGGCGGGGCCAAGTGTGTCTGCCCAGCGCCACCAACAATCTCAGCCGGCGGAGCCCAAACAGCAACCCGAGCGCCAGAAGGCTGCGACCAAAGTGGCAGCAGGCCGTCCCCCTCAAACCATGCGCATCGCCAAGGCCATGGCCCGGGCTGGCCTGTGCTCGCGTCGCGAAGCAGAGCGTTGGATCGCCGAAGGGCGGGTCACGGTCAACGGTGAAGTACTCACCACGCCCGCACGCGACGTTGGCCCCGATGACGTCGTCTTGGTCGACGGCAAACCGCTGCCTTCCTTCGAGCCTGTTCAGCTCTGGCGGTACCACAAGCCGCGCGGCTTGGTAACGACCCATCGCGATCCTGAGGGCCGGCCGACCGTGTTCGAAAACCTTCCGGAAGGGATGCCGCGTGTCATCTCTGTCGGCCGCCTTGACTTCAATTCCGAAGGATTGCTGCTGCTGACCACCGACGGCGCGCTCGCGCGGTACATGGAGCTTCCATCCACCGGCTGGGTTCGCCGCTATCGCGTGCGCGCCCACGGCAAGATCACCCAAGTCGAGTTGGACAAGCTGAAAGACGGCATCGAGGTAGAAGGCGTCCGCTATGGCCCCATCGAGGCCATGCTCGAACGCGTTCAGGGCAGCAACGTCTGGCTTACCGTCGCCCTACGGGAAGGAAAAAACCGCGAGGTGCGAAAAGTCCTCAAGAGCCTCAACCTCGAGGTCAACCGGCTTATCCGCGTCTCCTATGGGCCGTTTCAGCTTCACGATCTGCAACCCGGCGAAGTCGAGCCTGTACGCCGGCGGGTACTGATAGATCAGCTTGGGCCGCGGGTGTCTCGAGAACTTGGCCTCCTCGATGCCAGCGATGACGAGCGGGTGCGCCGCCGTAGTCGCAAGGCGGAGCGTGCCAGCGCGGCCTCGGAAGCCGAGAGCAACGAGAAATGAGAATTGTTGGTGGTCAGTTTCGCGGGCGCCCGCTTGCGACCCCCAAGGATGATCGCGTGCGCCCCACGTCGGATCGCGTGCGCGAGGCGGTGTTCAACATCCTGACACACAGCGTACCGGGCTTCACGCTGGAAGGCGCGAAAGTGCTCGACCTGTTCTCAGGTACTGGTGCGCTCGGCATTGAGGCACTGTCGCGCGGCGCAGTCTTTTGCCTGTTCGTCGAACAGGATGCCGAGGCACGCGGCCTCATCCGGCGCAATATCGAAGCGCTCGGGCTTGCGGGCGTAACGCGCGTCTTTCGCCGCGACGCCACGGACCTCGGGCCGGCGGGAAACCGCAATCATTTCACGCTTCTTTTCGCCGATCCACCTTATGAGCGCGGCCTGGCCGAAAAGGCGCTCGAGTCGGCTGCAGCGGGTGGATGGCTAGCGCCTGGCGCCATCGCCGTTGTCGAAGAAGCTGAACGAACCACCCTTGTCCTGCCGGCTGCATTTGAGGAAATCGACCGGCGCGTATGGGGCACCACCCAGGTTGTATTCGCCAGATATGCGGGCTGATCTCGCTGGCCTTTAGGACTGAAAGCCACCATCAATGCAAAAAGAGACACCTCAACAGCAGGCCGGTCACGGCGAGCGCATCAGCGGCTGGGTTGAAGCCGGCTTCTACGTCATCGCCATCGCCATTCTGGGCGTAATGAACGCGTTTGCGATCTCGCAGGGCGCCCATCCCATTGTCTTCATCCTCTATTCGCTGCTGATCGCTGCTGCCGGCATGCTGTCAGTTACGGGCCTCGGGAACGAGGCTGTCCCGATCATGCTCTCGCCGAGGAGCTGGATCGTCGGCATTGCAGCAATCCTGGTCGAGATCTGCTACTGCCTCGCGCTCGTGACGCTGTCGCCAGCAGAGGGCACTCTGGTCCTGCGCCTTTCAATCCCGATGGCGCTGGTGGTGGGTTGGCTCGTATTTCATCGCAGCCCTGGGCTGGGGGCGTGGATTGGGGCGGGGATCGTCGGAGCAGGCGTAGCAACGCTTCTCTGGCTGGTCGATCTCAACAGCCAGACGATCGGCCTGTTCTACGGCTTCCTCGCTGCCGCGGCCATCTGCCTGCGTGGCTACGCGAGCGAATTCCACCCATGGAACCGCGCCGCCCGCACGGTCATGGCCAAAATGCAGATCACCGGGCTGGTGGTGCTGGTGACGGGGTTTGCGTGTCTGATCCTTGTTGCCGCCTCAACCGTCCTCGTCGCGAGTGGATACCTGGAACGCAGTAGCTTGTTTGCGGCGCCTTCGGATCTCTGGCACTGGCCGACCCTCGTCATCGCCCTGCTGATGGGCGGCCTGCTCTTTACGGCGATGAACTATCTGCAGTTGTCGTCCGTGGTGAAGATCCAGACCGAGAACTTCATCGCCACCAGCGCCTTCATGCCGCTCGCAGCACTGCTGATGCAGAGCCTGGCCGTATCCGCCGGCATCATCAACACGACGATGTTCGACTGGCGGCTGGTGCCTGGAGGCGTCCTCGTGATTATCGGCGTGCTGGTGCTGATCGCCTCTCGCGCGAGGCGATAAGGTCATCGGCGGCCAAACAACCGCTCGATATCGCTCAGGGCCAGCTCGACATAAGTCGGGCGGCCGTGATTGCATTGGCCGGCAAACGGCGTCGCTTCCATCTCGCGGAGCAGCGCATTCATCTCCGCCGCTGTCAGACGCCGCCCGGCACGCACGCTGCCGTGGCAAGCCATGGTCGCACAGACGGCCTCCAGCCGCTCCTTGAGGGAGATATGCGTGCCTTCCCGCAGGATGTCCGCAGCAAGATCGCGAATCAATCCTTGGACATCGGTTTGGCCGAGCAACGCCGGGATTTCGCGCACGGCGACGGCGCCACGCCCAAACCGCTCGAGCACCAAGCCAAACTCCGCGAGTTCGTCCGCGTGCTCGGCCAACGCCTCGGCCTCATCTTCGCCGACCTCGACAATTTCAGGGATGAGAAGCCCCTGCCGCGCCACGCCGCCGTTCGCCAGCATGGCCTTCATGCGTTCGTAGACGAGCCGTTCGTGCGCGGCGTGCTGGTCGACGATGATCATCGACGTGCGTGTCTGCGCGATGATGTAGGTCTCGTGGATCTGGCAGCGCGCGGCACCCAGCGGCCGGTCCAACAAGTCTTGCGGAGCTAGCTCATCGTCGATGTGAACTTCCGCACTCGGCTGGTCGATGGCCGTCAGCGGCGCCTGAACCGCCTCGGCAAACCCACGCAGGTCCGGCGGCGAAGCTCTGTAGCTCGGAGCGGTATCAAACCTGCGCATGGGAGGCGGCTGTGCCGAAGCCAGGTTTGCGCTGCGCTCGGCAATCACCTCGATGGCCGCGGCACCGCCGGAGCTGGATGCGCGGTGTCCCGCCTTTTGCAGCGCTTCCATGAGCGCGCGGACGATGAGTGCACGGACCGCAGCAGGATTGCGAAAGCGCACCTCGGCCTTCGTGGGATGAACATTGACATCGACCTGCCTCGGGTCGAGGTCGATGAATAAGGCGAGCAGCGGATGGCGACCACGCGGGATGAGATCGGAATAAGCCGCCCGTAAAGCGCCGACGAGCAGCTTGTCCCGCACCGGCCGGCCGTTCACGAAGAGGAACTGCTGGCTTGCATCCGGCCGATGCAACGTCGGCAGTCCTGCGAAGCCTGTGAGGCGAATGCCTTCGCGCTCCCCCGCGACCTCTAGGGCATCGTCCACAAACGTGCGCCCCATGATGTGGCCAAGCCTTTGCAGCAAGCCTCCCGGACCTCCGCTGGTGGGGGGCATACGCAAGGGCGCGCGATCCTCGGTCACGACGACGAAACCGACGTCCGGACGGGCCATCGCGAGTCGCTTGACCACATCCATGATCGCCAAGTTCTCGGCGCGGTCGGACCGGAGAAACTTGAGCCGAGCCGGCGTTGCCGAAAAGAGGTTGCGGACTTCGACCCGAGTACCCGGATTGCCGGCAGCCGGCTGCAGAGGTCGTTTGTGGCCCCGCTCAACCCGCAGTGCATAGGCTTCGTCGCTGCCGCGCAGGCGCGAGACGATCGTCAGATCAGCGACGGAACCGATGGAAGGCAGCGCCTCGCCCCTGAAGCCCAGCGTTCGAATATCGAGAAGATCATCGCCGTTGAGCTTGGAGGTGGCGTGCCGCTCGACTGACAGCCGCAAGTCATCAGGGTCCATGCCGATGCCATCATCGGTGACGCGGATCAGCGATACACCGCCGCCGGACGTTACCACCTCGATCTCGCGGGCCTGGGCATCGATGGCGTTCTCGACCAGCTCCTTCACGACGCTCGCAGGCCGCTCGATCACCTCCCCCGCAGCGATGCGGTTGACGGTTTCCGGTGGAAGCTGCCGGATGGCCATCGATTCCCCCTCACCGCTCCCTCATGGGTGCGGCCCTTTAAAGACCTTTCTGCAGGTGTTCGCGCGAAAGCCTTTTGCCGAGCTCAACGGCCGGCTGATCGAACGGATCGATGCCAAGCAAACGGCCAGCAAGGATTGTCTCCAGCATGAAATGCATGAGCAGCGCACCGAGCGTTCGCTCGTTAAGCTGGTCGATCTCAAAGATGCGTACCGGCCGGCCCGCTTGCAGCAGCGCCTCAGGAACGCCGCGGGTCTGCGCGGCAACGAGATCTCCAGCCGTACGCCCGGCCATCTCGTCGAGCCCCGCCATCGCGGCGAGTTCGGCATCGATCTTTGGGCCCACACCTTTGGTCGCGAGCCGCAACACCGTGATCAGATGCTCGCGTGGGCCATCCAAGAACAGCTGCAGTTGGCTGTGCTGATCGAGCGGTCCAAGGCACGCAATCGGCGTGGTGCCTTCTCCATTCTTGCCTAGGCTTTCCGCCCAGAGCTGCACGTACCAGTGGCCGAACCGCGCGAGCCGGTCCACGTACGGCATCACCACGCTGATGCGCACGCCCCGTTCTTTCGCCAGCGCGATGTTCAGGGCTGCGCCCACGGCGGCAGGCAGCTCGGCAGGTGAGCTCGCGGACCGCATCACCGCGACGACATCCGCTGCACCGGCCCGCAAGGCTCGAATATCGAGCCCCCGCGCAATGGCTGGCAACAGTCCTACGTTGGTAAGAACGGAGTAGCGACCACCAATACCGGTATGGTGATCTAGCATTGGAATGCCGTGCGCTTCGCAAAGTTTCCTCAGACCATTCTTGCGGCCGGGCATTGCCGGCTCCGTCAGCCCAAGGAACATTCTCGGAATTTGGTCTGCCAGACCTGCAGCCTTGACAGCTTGCAGTGCCGCGATGGCCTGCACCAGCGTCTCGGGCGTGTTGCCGGATTTTGAAATGACCACGAAGCGCGTTGTGGCGAGGTTCAAGCTCTCCAGCGAGCGGCCCAGAGTATCGGGGTCCAGATTGTCGTAGAATCGTGTGCGAGGCCGCCGAAGCTGCTCTGGATCGGCCACACCCGGAATGCACCACCCCGCAAGCTGCGCCAGGGTCTGCCCACCCAGGCTTGAGCCACCAGTTCCGAAGAACACGATGGTCTCGGCACCCTCTGACAGGGCCGCCATGGCTTTTTCGGCGGGCGCCAAATCTTCAGTTTCCTCAGGAACTCGGAGAAGTGGCAGGCGACCAGTCTCCCAATCACGACGAAGATCGTTCAGGGCCGGAGCCAGCTTCGCGACCCAACGATCGAAATCGGCTCTGCTCAAGCCATGCGATCCGATCGTATCATCGAGAACACCGTCTACGATCTGCCGGAAGGGGAGTACTGACTGGACCATGCCGCTCACGTCTCCTCTGTCCAAAACGCAGTCGGGGGCCCTCAGTTACACCTGAGTCCCCCGACCATGCCAAGCATGCGAACCGCGGTTTCAGCTGCGGCCCTTCAGATTCTTCGGTTGACCGACCACCGTCGTGATGAGGTTGTCGGTCACAAGAATTCGTTTTGCGGCCCGTTTCACGTCTTCCAGTGTCACCGCTTGGATCAGCGAGTTCCGCTTCTCCACATAATCCTTCCCCAGCCCGTCCTGCATGATGCCGAGGAGCTGGTTTGCGATCTTGGCGTTCGTGTCGAACCGCAACGGGTAGGAGCCGATGAGATAGCTCTTGGCGTTGTCGAGCTCCTCCTGGGTCGGACCATCCTTCGCCATGCGCTCCAGCTCCGCGCGGATCACCTCAAGAGATTGGCCAATCTCCTCGTTTTTCGTGGCAACACCGCCAGCAAATATGGCCGTGTGCTGATAGGGCTGCAGGTAGCTGTAGACTGAATAGGCGAGGCCGCGCTTTTCGCGTACCTCTTCCATAAGCCGGGAGGAAAACCCGCCGCCGCCCAAGATGTGATTCATCACAAAGGCCGGGATGAAATCCGGGTCCTTGCGCGGAATGCCCGCAAGGCCAAATGTCGCCACGGACTGCGGGACTGGCATTTCGATGACCCGCAAGGCTCCGCCCTTCATGGGCTCGACATAGGGCACCGGGTTCAGGTCGGCTTTCTCGGGAAGATCACCGAAGACTTTATCCAGGATTTTGCCCAGCGTTTCAGCGTCGATATCACCGACAACGACAACCTTCAGCGTGTCCTTGGCGAATACGCGTCGCCGATAGTTTTCAAGGTCATCGCGCGTGATTTTTGCAATGCTTTCCTCGGTTCCGGCGGCCGGTCGACCGTAAGGATGGTTCGGAAATGCCGTCTTAAACCATTCACGCGCCGCGACGCGGTCTGGATCCTTTGCGGCATAGGCAAGTGAAGTAAGAAGCTGACCGCGAATGCGCTCCATCGCATCGGCATCGAAGCGTGGATTGTTGATGGCGAGCCGAAGCAGCTCGACGGCCTCGTCGCGGTTCTCCGTCAGCGTCTCGAAGCTTCCGTAGAAGGCATCCCGCCCGTCCTCGAAACTCATGCGCATGGCGATCTCTTCCATGCGCTCCTGGAACTCGATGGCCTTAAGCTCGCCGGCGCCCTCATCCATCATGGCCGTGAGAAAGTTGGCCACGCCCTCCTTGCCGTCAGGATCCTGAGAGTTGCCGCCATCGAAGGCGAACCGCATCGCAATCAGAGGAACGCTACGTTCCTCAACCAGCCAAGCCTCTATGCCGCCGGGACTTTTTACTGTCTGAATGTTCATTGCTGATGCTGTTGTTGGGTGAGTTGCACCGGCCCCCAGCAGGAACGCAGCGGCAAGCACAACGACCGTGAGACGCGAGAGAAGAAAGTGAAATAAATCGAATCGATGGGCGCCGGACATGCGATGTCTCCTCACGTACGACGCTCTGATGAGGCTGTATCTGTCTCCTGCACGACATCCGGCGCGACGGGAATAAGAGTGCCCGTTACCGACCGGCGCGGGTCGAGATAGCGGCGCGCGACCATCTTGATATCGTCGAGCGTGACCTTGGCGATGCGCTCGGGCCAGGCCTCGATGTCCTCAACCGTTCGGCCTACGACCAATCCCCACCCGTAGCGGCGCGCCAGGGTGGCCTGATTGTCGCTTTCATACACGTATTCCGCCAGGTAGGCCTTCTTGGCACGGGCGAGTTCGGCCTCGGTGACACCGTTCTCGATGATGTCGGCCAGAACTTCGTCGATGGCCTTTTCCACGGTCTCAAGCGATACGCCATCGGCAGGAATTGCGTAGACGGCGATCTTGCCGAAATCCATGCTCGAGCCGCCGTACCATCCGCCTGCTGACGATGCGATTTTGTCGGTTGCCACGAGCTTCTGATAGAGCCGGCTCGTCGCGCCAGAGCCCGCGATCTTCATAAGAAGATCGAGCGCCTCGGCCTCACCCGGCTTGGCCGTCACGTAGCTGGGCGTCACGTAGTAGCGCTGAACGGACGGCTTGCCCGCGCGCGGATCCTTGAGCTCGACGCGGCGCGCGGCGCGCTGCTCCGGGTCCATGGGTCGGACCCGCGGCTTGATCTCTGGATTGGCGGGAATTTTTCCGTAGGTCTCCTCGGCCAGGCGGCGCACCTCTTCCGGCGTCACGTCTCCGGAAACCACAAGAATCGCGTTATTGGGCGCATAATGATGCTTGTAGAAGCTCAGCGCATCCTCGCGGGTCAGCCGGGCGATTTCATGCTCCCAGCCAATGACGGGAATGCCGTAGGTGTGGGAGTAGTAGAGCACTGCATTCATCTGCTCATCGAGCACCGCCTGCGGGTTGTTCTCCACGCGCGAGCGGCGCTCTTCGAGAATAACGTCGCGTTCAGTTAGCACCTCGTGCTCGGTGAGCCGCAGGTTGACCATGCGGTCGGCTTCCATGGCCATGACCTCACCGAGACGGTCTTTATGGATGCGCTGGAAGTAGGCCGTGGCGTCCTGGCTGGTGAAGGCGTTGTCCTGCCCGCCCATGCGCGACACGATGCGTGAAAACTCGCCCGACGCGATCTTTTCGGTGGACTTGAACATCAGGTGCTCGAGGAAGTGGGCAATGCCCGACTTCCCGCGGGGCTCATCGGCCGCGCCGACGCGGTACCACACCATGTGCGTCACGACAGGTGCCCGATGATCGGGAATGACCACCACCTGCATGCCGTTGGAGAGGGTGAACTCCGTGGCCCGCCGTTCAGTGGTTTTTGCCAAGGAAGGAAGCTGAGCAAACGCCAACATCATCATGAACGCCAAGAAGGTGGAAGCCAAGGATGAGACCCGAACGCGTCTAAGCATACTGTGTCCCTTATGCACTGGCGCGGTCCCGGTAGGGGGAGGGAAAGGCAGAGATTAACGGCGAGCCAGACGCGTACGTCAGCCCAAGTGATTGCCCTTCTCCGACGTTATGTCGGTGTTCAAGCCAGTGTTGTCAAACGGTGCTGTAGTCAAAGATTAAGCGGCACAAACACGTGCCGCTTTCCTGTGCATGTCGCAATCCGCACCAGCGATTGCGGCGGCGCACACAAGACACACTATCCCTACAACCTATGCAAGAGCTGCAGGATGATTCACTGCCGCGTCGTGATGTCCTTGCCAGTCAGGTTACGCAGAATCGACGGATTGCACGGCCCCTTCGGCCCCGTGATCTGTACATCCGGTTGCCCGGAGGCACGAGCCTTCCACAACGCTTCGCGGCAGTAATCCTGATGTCGGCGCTCCAACTCCTCGGCCGCGGCAATCCTGCTCTGCTCGGGGTCAGTCGGCCAGGCTTCTCCCGGCGGCGGCGCGGCAACATCGGTTTCAGACGGCGGCGGCAGCCTCTGGGTATCCGGCGGCAGAACGATTCCGGCGCGCGGCGGTAGCTTGGGCTCCTCGTAGCTCTTGTTGTTATTGAGGCCCATTGCCTCGAAGATGGCGCCGTTGAATTGGACGTCATCGAAGCCGCAGCCCGCAAGTGCCGAGGATGCCAGCGCGGCGCCGAGCACCAGCGCAATCCGCTTCTGACGACGCATCCAGTTCATGAGCGGCCCCCGATGGAGTTCCCGTAAGGGAGAATCGTTTCTCCCCGGATCTTTATGGACCATTTGCGGCGCGATTGCGACTCGAAGTGAGTGCGTCGAATAGCAAACCGGCCACACCGGCCACGATCGCGACGTCAGCAATGTTGAACACGTACCAGGAGTATCCGAAGGCGTGGAGCAGAAAGAAATCGGCCACGCCTCCGAGATGCAGGCGATCTATGGCATTTCCGATGGCGCCGCCGATGAGAAGTCCGACGCTCGTGGCGGTGAGCCCATTCATCTCTCCCCGCGCGAGCCAGACGGCGAGAGCCACCGCCACGAGAAAGGCGAAAGCCGCCAGGACGCCTTGCCCGATGAAACCGGCGCCCAGGCCGTAGCTGATGCCGGTGTTCTTCACATAAACAAGGTCGAAGAACGGCAGCACACTGACCCGTCCCTTCTCCTCGATGCGATAGACGCTGAGCATCCACCACTTGTGGAGCTGGTCCACGATCAGCGTGACAAATGCCACCGTCAGGCCAAGACGCGAGTATGGCCCCCACAACCAGCCGGGCTTCGCGTCAGGCGGCATGATTTACTCGGCCGCCTGAGCTGCCAGATTGCGCTTGTCGAACTCGCGGACCGCCGCGGCATCGCGCGCTGAAAGATCGGGGTACTCCGGATCGGAGCCCACATCCGGCACGATCCGCCAGGACCGGGCGCACTTGCGGCCCTCCGCCCGCCGCGGCACGACGCCGACCCGCGGTACTTCCGGCAACGTGAAGGCGCCGACAGGCGGCTCGCTAGGCACCACCTGCGCCGCGCTAGTGATGGCGACCTCGGCAATATCGACGTCCTCGAGCGCGTCGAGCAGCTCGTCGTCCGCCACGTAAATATCGGGCGCGGCCTCAAGGCTCGAGCCGATCCGCTTCGCCGCGCGCTCCACTTCCAGCGCGCCGGTGACGACACGGCGGACGCGGCGGATACGCTCCCACTTCCGGGCGAGCGTTTCGTCACGCCAAGCCTTCGGAATCTTCGGGAACGTCTGCAGGTGGACCGAATCATCCTCCGACGGATAGCGCGCCAGCCACGCTTCCTCGGCAGTGAAACAGATGATCGGCGCCAGCCAGATCGTCAGACAGTTGAAGATCTCGTTCAGAACTGTCAGGCACGCATGCCGCTTCTTGCTGGAATATGGCTCGCAGTAGAGCGTGTCCTTACGGATATCGAAGTAGAACGCCGAGAGATCCACGACGCAGAAGTTCGACAGCGCGTGGAACACCCGTTTGAAGTCGAACGTCTCGTAGCCCTGCCGCACGAGCGGGTCGAGTTCCGCCAGCCTGTGGAGCATGTAGCGGTCGAGGCTCGGCATCTCACGCGGACGGACCTTCAGCTTCTCCTCAAAATGCGCGAGGTTGCCGAGCATCCACCGCAGCGTGTTGCGGATCTTGCGGTAGGCCTCAATGTTCGACTTCAGAATTTCCGGACCGATGCGCAAATCCTCAGAGTAATCCGCGCTGGCCACCCAGATGCGCAGAATCTCGGCGCCCGACTGCTTGATGACGTCCTGAGGCGCCACCACGTTGCCGAGCGACTTCGACATTTTCCGCCCGTCCTCATCCACGACGAAGCCGTGCGTGAGGACTGCCTCATAGGGGGCCCGGCCGCGCGTACCGCAGCTCTCCAGCAGCGAGGAGTGGAACCAGCCGCGATGCTGGTCCGAACCCTCGAGATAGAGCGATGCCGGCCACGCCAGGTCCTTGCGCTCCTCGAGCACGAACGCGTGCGTAGAACCTGAATCGAACCAGACGTCGAGGATGTCGCGGACCTGCTCCCACTCGTTGAGATCATCGACAAGCCCGCCGAGGAAGCGCTCCTTGGCGTTATCCGCAAACCAGGCGTCAGCGCCTTCAGCCTTGAAGGCCTCGATGATCCGTCGGGTGAGTTCCTTGGAGCCCTTCCACTGCCGGTTCGGGATGTAGGTCTGCGTCGTTTTGTTCACGAAGACGGTGATCGGCACGCCCCAGGCACGCTGGCGCGAGATGACCCAGTCCGGCCGCTGCTCGATCATGCCGCGCAGCCGGTTCTGGCCAGTTGGCGGATAGAAGCGCGTCTCGTCGATCGCCTTCAGGGCATACTCGCGGATCGACGCCTTGCCCTTCTTGCCCGGCACATCGATCGGCTTGTCGATGGCGATGAACCACTGCGGCGTATTGCGGAAAATGACCGGCGCCTTCGACCGCCATGAGTGCGGATAGGAGTGCTTGAGGCGTCCACGGGCAATCAGTGCACCAACCTTGATCAGCTCCTGGATCACCGCTTCATTGGCGTCACCGAACTTGCCCTTGTCGTCGATGACACGCTTCGGATTCTCGCCACCGAATAGCGGTACATGCCGGAAGTAGTAGCCGTCCTCGTCGACGGTATGCGGCACCTCGGGTACGCCCGCCTCGGCGAAGGCCTCCCGGTGCTCTTCGAACACGGCATAGTCCTCTGAGCCGTGGCCGGGGGCTGTGTGCACAAAGCCCGTACCCGCGTCGTCGGTGACGTGATCACCGTGGAAGAGGCGAACCTGAAACTCGTAGCCCTGGCCATGGAACGGGTGATGACAGATCATCGCCTCGAGCGTGGCCTCGGTGACGTCACCCAAACGCCGCCACTCGTTAATTCGCGCCGCGGTGCGGACGCTGTCAGCGAGCTTATCGGCCACAATCAGGCGCTCGCCCACCTTTGCCCAGTTATCAGCCGGGGCATCGGTGATCTCGTACAGCCCGTACTGGATATTGCGGTTGTACGCGATCGCGCGGTTGCCCGGGATAGTCCATGGCGTGGTCGTCCAGATGACGATCGCGGCCTGACTAACGTTGGCAATCTCGTTGAGCCCCTGGCTCAGCTGCCGCTTCGTCACCTGCACTTCAGCGACGGGGAAGCGGACCCAGATCGTCGGGCTCGTGACCTCGTGATATTCGACCTCTGCTTCCGCGAGAGCCGTGCGCTCCACGACGGACCACATTACCGGCTTCGAGCCGCGATACAGCGACCCGTTCATGGCGAACTTGATAAGCTCGCCAGCGATCTTCGCCTCGGCATCGAAGCTCATCGTCGAGTACGGATTCTCCCAATCCCCGACGACGCCGAGCCGCTTGAATTCCTCGCGCTGAATGTCGATCCACTTCTCGGCAAACGCGCGGCAGTCACGCCGCAACTCGATGATGGGTACCGAGTCCTTGGTCTTGCCCTTGGAGCGATACTCCTCCTCGATCTTCCACTCGATCGGCAGGCCGTGGCAGTCCCACCCCGGCACGTAATTGGCGTCGCGGCCCATCATCTGCTGCGAGCGCACGACGAGATCCTTGAGGATCTTGTTCAGTCCCGTGCCGATATGAATGTGCCCATTCGCGTAGGGCGGGCCGTCATGGAGAATAAACTTCTTGCGGCCCTTCGCGGCTTGGCGCAGGCGGCGGTACAGGCCGATCTCGTTCCAACGGTTGATGATTCGCGGCTCGAGCTCCGGCAAGCCAGCCTTCATCGGGAACGAGGTACGGGGCAAGAAGAGTGTCTGGCTCCAGTCGCGGCCCTGCGGGCCCGTATTGCTGCCATTGTCCTTGGGCATGGGCTCACTTTCGGGTTTGGGATCAGTGGCCTTCTAGCAACCTCCGCTCGCGAAGCACAAGTGGAACGTCGGCCGCTGTAGCTTTCAACTCTCCGCCAGAGGCGATCCGGCCAGCGGAGAGGTCTTTTCCACGCCCGCGATGATCTCATGGGCGCGGGCGCAGTCCAGTTTCATTTGCTCGATCAAGGCTTCGGCATTCGGGAAGCGCTGGTCCTCACGAACGAAGTCGATGAACTCGACCTCGATCTCCTTACCGTAAAGATCGCCGTCGAAATCGAAAAGGAATACCTCAAGGACGGGCGCGCCGTGATCGAACGTGGGCCGGGTGCCAAGGTATGCCGCGCCGTGGTGGCGCTGACCGTCCACATAGACACGGACGGCATAGATGCCGTGCGCCAATGCCGTGCCCTTGGGCAAGGTGATGTTCGCGGTCGGGAAACCCAATCCGGTTCCCCGCTTGGCACCGCCGGTTACCGTCCCGACGATCCGCCACCAATGTCCAAGATCATGAGCCGCTGAGCGCACGTCTCCAGCGGAGAGTTTCGCCCGGATCGCGCTCGATGAAAATGCCTCCCCGGCCTCTGCCACAGGCGGGATAACCGTCACGCCGAACCCGTGCTCGAGCCCGGCGGAGCGCATCAGCTCCGGATTGCCGCCGCGCCCTTTGCCGAAGAAGAAATCATATCCGATCACGACGTGGCTGACCTGCAGATCGCGGACGAGGATTTTTTCTATGAACCGGGTTGCGGGCAGGTTCGCCAGATCGGCGTCGAACTTCATCACAATGGCGAAGTCCATCCCCAGGCGTTCCACCAGCCGAAGCTTCTGGTCCAACGTCGTTAGCCGAAAATGCGGTTCGTCCGGACGGAAAAACTCTCGCGGATGCGGCTCGAACACCATGACGCCGGCAGTCTTGCCCGTTTTCCGCGCTTCCTCGCGCGCGGCAAGCATCAGCGCCTGGTGGCCGCGATGCACACCGTCGAAATTGCCGATAGCGAGGACAGAACCGCAGATCTCCGGCGGAACGATGTGGTGGCCGTGGACGACGCGCAGGCGGTGCGCAGGCATGATCTCTCCGCGAAAGCCTCTCTTCGAGGCCCGATGGAATAACTGCAGTGGAGGCTGATGAGAAGGGGCGCGCAGCAATCCGCCTTCAGGCGGGCCGAGAGGGCACCATCAACATGGCCTCGCCTTCCAGCACCACTTTCCCATCGACCGTGCAAATTGTATCGAACCGCGCGCGGCGCTTTGCCGGAAACAACTCAACAACGCGAACCTTGGCGGTCACCGTCTGGCCAATCTTGACCGGGGCGCGGAAATTGAGCGTCTGCGAGACGTAAATTACTCCCGGACCGGGCAGCTCCATGGCGAAGACAGCCGAGATAAAGCTCGCCGTCAGCATCCCGTGGGCGATGCGCTCCTTGAAAATCGTCTTCGCAGCATACTCGGGATCGAGATGGACCGGATTCCTGTCGCCGGTGACCTCTGCGAAAGCGTTGATGTCCCCTTCGGTTACAAGCTTCTGGTAGCTCGCTTCCATGCCAAGCTCCAGGTCCTCGAAGTAGTAAGTTTTCCGCGTCAGGATGGTCATGTTCGGTTCTCCTACGCCCAGCAAGAGACCTGGGCGTCCCCCCAGAGCCTGGTCACGGGAAAGTATTCGGGCTTTGTGTGCAGCGCAATAACGAATCAGGATCGCCCATTCCAGTGCGAGACTGTCTCACCCGCAACCTCAGGTCGCATAGCCAGTTGCATCTTTCGACTCGTTGCGCGGCGGAGTGGCGGCCTATATAAGCAAGCATCCCCCTCATGAATTCGAAACAAGCAAGTCCTCGCATCCGGGCGCGGGGGCAGGAGGAGAATTCTTTATGAGCACACGCAGACCCCTGATGCCCAAGTCCACCGCCGTGTGGCTTGTAGAGAATACGTCTCTCACCTTCGAACAGATCGCCGAGTTTTGCGGCTTGCACATACTCGAGGTGAAAGCAATCGCCGACGGCGACGTGGCGGCTGGGATCAAGGGCATGGACCCGATTGCGACTGGCCAGCTCACGCGAGAGGAGATCAAGCGGGGCGAAGCGGACCCCAATTATCGCCTTAAGCTGGCCGAGCCCAAGATCGAGATCCCGCAGGTCAAGACCAAGCGCGGCCCGCGGTATACGCCCATTTCACGCCGCCAGGATCGGCCGAATGCGGTGCTGTGGCTCCTGCGGAACCATCCTGAGCTGAACGACAGCCAGATCATGCGTCTGGTTGGCACGACCAAGCCGACCATCCAGGCTATTCGCGACCGTACGCACTGGAACTCGGCGAACCTGGTGCCTCAGGATCCGGTGGCGCTTGGCCTATGCTCGCAAACCGACCTCGACGCAGAAGTCGAGAGAGCGGCGAAGCGGCTCGAAAGAGAACGTGCCCGTAGCGGCGAAGAAGCTGGCGGAACTCTGCTGCCGGTCTCCGAGACGCTGAAGTCGTCCGAGATCATGCCCGAGCAGCAAGAAGAAGTTCACGAAGAGACCGAGCAGGAAGAAGAGGCCCGCGTGCTGGCAAAACTGCGCGAAATTGGCCAGCGTCGGTCGGAGGATGAGGAGCAGGAAGAGGCCGACCCTGCTCACGAAAGCAACGACTGAGGCAAATCGGGGGCCGAGCCCACGGCCCCCTGCTCGCTCCTACTCGTTGACCGGAACCACGTAATTGAGCGGCATGCGTCCGCCGTCGGCATAAACCGTCGTCCCGGTCACGTAGCTCGCTTCATCGCTGGCAAGCCACGCAACGATTGCGGCAATTTCCTCGGGCTTTCCGAAGCGTCCAAGCGGCGTTCGCGACAACACTTTCGTGCGGAACGCCTTGTCCTTGATGACCTCGTCCAACATTGGCGTCGCGATGGAGCCCGGCCCCACAGCGTTGACGCGAATGCCGTAGGGGGCAAGCGCAATCGCCATCGACTTGGTGAGCTGGGCAATTCCCCCCTTTGAGACGGAATAGGCCACGTGATCGGGCAGGCCGAACCACGCGTTGACCGAGCTCATGTTGACGATGGCGCCCGGACTGCCGCTCCCATCACCCTCGGTGATCTGCTTGACGAGTTGCCGCGCCACTGCCTGGGCGCAGAGGAAACTGCCTTTCAGATTGGTGCGAATGACGCGGTCGAACTCGGCCTCTTCAAGGTCGAGGAACGGCTTGTCGTCGAGGACCGCCGCGTTGTTGACCAGCACATCGATGCGCTCGTAGCGGGCGAGCGCCGCAGCGATGAGGTTATGAACATCAAGGCGCTCGGCGACGTCACACTGATGGAAAAACGCCTCGCCGCCTGAGGACTTGATCCCCTCCGCCACTTTCGTCCCGAGCTCGTCGTTAACGTCGGCAACAACGACTTTCGCCCCTTCCCTAGCCAGCCGTTCCGCGCACGCCTGACCAATTCCTTGAGCCGCGCCGGTTACGATGGCGACTTTTCCCGCGAGCAGCATTGCGGTCCCTTCCAGCAGATTTGATGAGGTCGGTGGAGGCTGGCGCGGATAGCCCAGAACCGGGCCGACGTCTACAGGCGCCGGAGACGTTCGACGAGTTCACGCGAGGGATAGCCGTCTGCGGGCAGCCCAAACTTGATCTGGGCCGCCTTTATGGCCGCCCGCGTGCCCGCGCCCATGATTCCATCGATGCTCTCGTTGTATAAACCCGCCCGTCGGAGCAATTGTTGCAGCTCCTTCGTCTCAGCCATGCCGAAGGGCTCCACCGGGCCGCGTCCCCTGCTCAATGGTGGCGCGCCATCGAGACGGGTGGCCAGGTAGGCTGCAGTTATCGAGTAGTAAAGGGACTGGTTCCACTTCAAGTAGACATCGAAGTTCGGGTACGCAAGAAACGCAGGCCCGTTCCGCCCCATCGGCAGAAGAAGCGAGGCCGGCATGTTGTCCCTTGGCAGCGGCCGTCCGTCCCGCTGGGTGACGCCCCACCGTGCCCACTGGGCACGCGGGTGTTTGACGGCAAGGTCTGCCTCTTTCCAGGGAAGGTCGCCTGTCAGGACCACTTCGTGCAACCACGGTTCGCCGCGGCGCCAGCCGAGGCTTGCGAGGAACGCCGCTGTCGAGCCAATGACGTCGGCAGGGCTGTTGAGAAGATCGCGCCTGCCATCGCCGTCATAATCGACAGCGTGGGCCAGATAGTGGGTGGGCAAGAACTGCGTTTGCCCGAGCTCACCTGCCCAGGATCCGATCATCTGGCTCGGGCGCAGATCCCCGCGATCGATGATCTTGAGCGCAGCCATGAGCTCCTTGCGGAACATGTCACCGCGGCGGCAATCGTAGGCCAGTGTCGCCAGCGAACGGAGGACCGGCAATTTGCCCATCCCTACGCCGAAATCACTCTCCAGCGCCCAAAACGCCGTGATCACTGGAGCGGGCACCCCGTATTGCCGCTCAGCTCTCTGGAAGACGGCCTGATGCCGTTGCATCGCCTTCCTTCCATTCTGGATGCGATTGTTGGTGGCGAGCTTGTTCACCACATCGAGGAAGGACTGGGCGAAAAACGTCTGGCGCCTGTCGCGCGCAATGATGCCGCGATCGAGCGTCATACCGTCGAGCGCAGCCGAAATCGTGCGTTGAGAAATGCCCTCTGCCGCCGCCTCACGCCGGAATTCCGCCAGCCAGCGGTCGAACCTGCCAGTGTTCTCGCAGGCCGCGAACGCAATACTCCCCAGCGGAGCTGAAATCGACACAAGAACCGAGATGAAAGCCAAAGCGCGCGAAAAGGCTCTGAGCATGAGGCGCTACCTTACTCGGGATTGAGGTGTTCGATCCGAATGACCGAAACAATTGGGGCGATTGATGGCAACGGTCGGGCGGCAGACGCAGCAGCCGGCACCCGTCGACGCAGTTCGCAATCGACTGTGAATAAAGGAAATGAAAATTCCGAGGAAAAGCGAGCAAGACTTGCAGCCAGTATAGAGGGCCCGGCTGCAAGTTTGAATTGCTTACTCTGCAGGTTGGCTGATGACTGCCGACTGATCTGAAGCCTGCGTGGGCGGCACACCTAGCACTGCGATCGCCGTGCTTCCAAGCAGCACGGCCGCTGCAAACCCCACGCAAAAGCTCAAAAAGTTGTTCCGCATCGATACGCCCCATTCTGGTCGGCCACTCACGGCCGCAGAGCTCGACGCGCACTAACGAGCTCGGGGGCAGTGTAGCGGCTCAACGTTAACCTTACGAGCACCAACAGATCGCCTGTGCACAACCGCGGAAGGCCGCACCCTCTGCAGCCAAGCGCAGACTTGAAGCGTGCGGCTGGCTGGGATAGGTGCAAAGCTGGGTTGGTATGGATGTCCCGCAACCAATGTATGCGGGGTAATGCCTAATTCAGGATTAAGACAGTTTTGGAGGGGAGCAGTGAGCATCGACACTTCGGGCGGCAGCCCAGCCATGGACTACCAAGAGCACATCAGGACCTATAACGGCTTCATCAAGGGAGCCAAGTGGCTCACCGCCCTCGTGGCGCTGACCCTGATCCTCATGGCGATCTTCCTGCTGTAATCAGTACAGTCACTTCTCCGTGCCGCGGATGTCCACGCGGCACGGGCTCGATCTCGACACGACCTGAGGAGGTGTCCTCCTCAGCCCAACCAAATATGGTGCCCCCGATGGTCGTTATTGCTGTTACGGCTGAACCGGCGAACGAGACACGTGTCGCCATTTCGCCTGATACCGTCAAACGGCTGGCGAATGCCGGTTGCAACGTGAAGATCGAGTCGGGGGCGGGCCTGCGATCACGCTTCGCTGACGACCTGTACGAGGCCCAAGGGGCGCATATCGCTCGCACCCGCGAGGAAGCGCTGTCCGGGGCCGATATACTGCTCAGGGTTCGCCGCCCCTCAATCGAAGATGTGAAGGCGCTGAAGCCCGGCGCCTTCGTGGTGGGCATGCTCGATCCCTACGCCGATCGTGCCGACCTCGATGCCCTCGCGGCCACGGGCGCAGCCCTGTTCGCGATGGAGTTCATGCCGCGCATCTCGCGCGCGCAGTCGATGGACGTGCTGTCGAGCCAGGCCAACCTCGCCGGCTACAAGGCGGTGGTGAATGCAGCCGCCATGTTTGAGCAGGCCATGCCCATGATGATGACGGCCGCCGGCACCGTGCCGGCCGCGCGTGTCTTCGTGATGGGCGTCGGCGTGGCCGGGCTACAGGCGATCGCGACGGCGCGCCGGCTGGGAGCGGTCGTGACCGCTACGGACGTCCGCCCGGCGACCAAGGAGCAGGTGCTGTCGCTGGGTGCCAAGTTCATTGCTGTCGAAGACGAGGAGTTCAGGCAAGCGGAGACGCAGGCCGGCTACGCGAAGCCGATGTCGGCCGAATACCAGAAGAAGCAGGCCGAGCTGATCGCCAGCCACATCAAGACCCAGGACGTCGTCATCACGACTGCGCTGATTCCGGGGCGCGCGGCGCCGCGGTTGGTCACCCGCGAGATGGTCGAGAGCATGAAGCCCGGCTCGGTTATTGTCGATCTTGCGGCCGAACGCGGCGGCAACTGCGAGCTGACGAAGCCGGGGGAAGTCGTCGAGGTCAACGGCGTCAGGATCGCCGGGCCCATCAACCTCGCGGGCGAGGTGCCGGTCAACGCGTCAAACCTGTATGCCCGTAACCTGTATGCGTTCCTCGAGCTGATGATCGACAAGAAGGAACGCGCGATCAAAGTCGACTGGGACGACGAGATCATCAAAGGCACGCTTGTCGCGCGGGACGGCAAGATTGTGCATCCCAACTTGCAGCAGCAGGGTGCATGACCATGGCAGAGGGAATGGCAAAGATGTTCACTCTGGGACGGGGTTCAGGCCCCATCGCGTCTGTGCTCGCTGCATTGGCATTTCTGACCTTACCGTCGACAGCGTGGGCCGCAGCCATAGGCGGGGCTGACGTGGACCCGCTGGTCTACCAGTTCATGGTGTTCGTGATTGCGATCTTCGTCGGCTACTACGTCGTCTGGAGCGTCACGCCGGCTCTCCACACCCCGCTGATGTCGGTTACGAACGCCATTTCCTCCGTGATTGTCGTCGGCGCGCTCCTCGCTGTCGGCGTAAGCCTCGTCGTTTCCGGATCGGGGCTTGCCAAGTTCTTCGGCTTCCTCGCCCTCATCATGGCCTCCGTGAACATCTTCGGTGGCTTTCTCGTCACCCAGCGCATGCTGGCCATGTACAAGAAAAAGGGCGGCAAGCAGCGCTAGAGGATCCCCTCATGTCGGCCAATCTCGTTGCACTTCTCTACCTGCTGTCGGGTATCCTCTTCATCCTGGCGCTCCGTGGACTGTCGAGCCCCGAAACCTCGCGGCAGGGCAACCTATTCGGCATGGTCGGCATGGCCATTGCCGTTTTCACAACACTTACGCAGATCTCTGCACCCGACTCAGTCCTGACATGGGTGCTGATCATCGCCGGCATTGGCATTGGCGGCGGCATCGGCGCGTACATCGCGCGCTCCATCCCGATGACGGCCATGCCGGAGCTGGTCGCAGCGTTCCACTCGCTCGTGGGTCTCGCCGCCGTGTTCGTGGCTGCGGCGGCCCTCTATGCGCCTGAAGCCTTCGGGATCGCAGGCCCCGACGGCCGACTGGTGTTTGGTAGCCTCATCGAGATGTCGCTCGGCACCGCCATCGGTGCCATCACTTTCACGGGCAGCGTGATCGCATTCGCCAAGCTCTCCGGCCGGATGTCTGGCAAGCCAATTCTCCTGCCGGCGCGGCATGCCATCAATCTTGGGCTGGGCGTGTTGCTCATCCTTCTGATTGCCGCCTTTGCACAGTCCGGCGGCTCTGCGTGGCTGTTCTGGCTGATCGCCATTGTCGCTCTTGTCTTTGGTGTGCTGATCATCATCCCGATCGGCGGCGCCGACATGCCGGTCGTCGTGTCGATGCTCAACTCGTACTCGGGCTGGGCTGCTGCAGGTATCGGGTTCACCCTTGGCAACGTGGCGCTGATTATCACGGGGGCGCTGGTCGGCTCCTCGGGCGCGATCCTGTCCTACATCATGTGCAAGGGCATGAACCGCTCGTTCATTTCCGTCATTCTCGGCGGCTTCGGTGGCGAGGTGGCAGGGCCGTCCGGCGAGGCTGAGCGCCGTCCTGTGAAGCAGGGGTCGGCTGAAGATGCCGCCTTCATGCTCAAAAACGCGAGCAAGGTTATCATCGTGCCGGGCTACGGCATGGCGGTAGCGCAAGCCCAGCACGCCCTGCGTGAGATGGCCGATGTGCTGAAGAAGGCGGGTGTCGAGGTGAAATACGCTATTCACCCGGTCGCCGGCCGTATGCCGGGCCACATGAACGTGCTGCTCGCCGAGGCGAACGTTCCGTACGACGAGGTCTTCGAGCTGGAAGACATCAACCACGAGTTCTCGCAGGCTGATGTGGTCTACGTCATCGGCGCCAACGACGTGACCAACCCAGCTGCGAAGGAAGATCCGTCCTCGCCCATCTACGGGATGCCTGTGCTTGAGGTGTGGAAGGCCGGAACAGTGATCTTCAACAAGCGCTCACTTTCATCCGGCTACGCGGGGATCGACAACACCCTGTTCTACCGCGACAACACGATGATGCTCTTCGGCGACGCGAAGAAGATGACCGAAGAGATCGTGAAGGCGCTGGAGCACTAGTTCGGAGCGCTATCCTCCGTCTGTTGAGGACGAGAGCTTTATCACGGTCGCCACAAGAACCCTGCCTTACTGTGGCAGGGTGCACAGTTAACTGGTTCGAAAGCCACGGGGCGGAGGGCCTATGGGCGCACATAGTCATGCCAATGCGGATTTCCGTACGCGCAACCCGTTGGCTAGCGAGAAACGCATCAGGCATTTTATCATCGTTGGTATAGTGTTCATCAACGCCGCGTTTCTTGCCGCGTGGTGGGCCGGCTATGGGCCTCCTCTCAGCAAAGAGCACGGTATCCTGGAACATACCCAGCTTCTCGTTCTGCTATCGGTCTTCGTACTGTTTTTCTTGGGCTGGCGGTATGGTGTCGAGGAAGAGAAAACGGCTTCCGGTGCACTCTCCATGCTGACTGCTGCAGCATTCGTCAGAGAGCTCGACGTAAAGACGTTAGGCGGTCCGGATTGGTTTCGCTGGCTTTCACACCACGGCTTACAAGAAATCCTCCTCGTGGCGATGACTTTGCCGATCCTTTGGTATCTCGCGCGTCGCCGGCATCACTGGTGGGGCCTGATCCGTCTCGCGCTTGCACCGGCCGCCATGCCGCTATTCGTCGCCGGCACTCTGCTGGTGGTTGCCGTCGAGTTCGATCGGGACATCGCCGTCGACGCGGAGCTGCGATTCTGGGAGGAATTTATCGAGCTCAACGGCTACCTGTTCCTCCTGCTTTCCGCCTGGAACCACTGGCTCATTATCCAACGCCGCAGGTGCACTCCTGCCTAATCGGCTAGCCTCGGAAGGCGGTCCAAGGAGCACAACGCCCAAAGGGCCACTCAGCGACTGAGCAGCCCCACAAACGCTTGGACGAAATTTTGGGAAAAGCCCCCGGCCTTAATAGCTGGCCGGGCTTGGCCTTGACTTACCGCGCTTTGCCCTTGCCCTTGCTAGGCAGCAGCCCCTCCCGCTGAGCCCGCTTGCGCGCCAGCTTCCGTGCGCGCCGAATGGCTTCCGCCTTCTCACGGGCCCTTCTCTCAGAGGGCTTCTCGTAGTAATTCCGGAGCTTCATCTCCCGGAAAATACCCTCGCGCTGCATCTTCTTCTTCAGCGCCTTGAGGGCTTGATCGATGTTGTTGTCGCGAACGAGGACTTGCACGCGGCTTCTACCTCTTCTTTCTAACGTTGGCCAATAAACACAACCAACCACTCCCGCATGGTCGCCCATGGGGTGGCCAGCTCTCCAAATCTGGAACTGATATAGCAAACTCCCCCTGTCAAGTCCACGGGATCAGCAGCTCAGCACTTGGGAAAAAGCCTGTTGATGTGTCCCATCTTACGGCCGTCGCGCGGCTCCCGCTTTCCGTAGAGGTGGATCAGCGTGCCCGCCTCGGCCGCCAGCTCACGCCAAGCCTGCGCGTCCTTTCCGATAAGATTTATCATCTCCGCATTGGAGTGGCGCTCTGTTGAGCCTAGCGGCCACCCGGCTACGGCCCGGATATGATTCTCGAACTGGCTCACCGGACAAGCGTCCATCGTCCAATGACCACTATTGTGGACGCGCGGAGCGATCTCGTTGACGTACAGTGGCTCCTCGCTTCCCGGCCCCATGTAGAACATCTCGACCGCCAGCACGCCGACATAGTCCAGCGCTTCTGCAATCCGCTGAGCCATCCTGCGGGCGAGTTCCTGCTCTTCCGGTGCGAGTGAAGACGGCACCACTGACCGGCGAAGGATACCACCCGAGTGCGTGTTCTGAGGAATGTCGTAGAAGCGATCCTGGCCGTCCCGCCCGCGCACCACGAGCACCGAAACTTCGCATGCGAATGACAGGCGCTTCTCGAGTATCGCGGGAGCATTTCCGACGGCAGCAAGGGCCTGAGCGCAGTTTTCTCCTGGCGCGACGCTTACCTGCCCCTTGCCGTCATAGCCAAAGCGACGGGTTTTCAGGATGCACTGGCCGCCGAAACGATCGAGAGCGGCCGCGAGATCCTGAGCCGTGTCCACGCGGGCAAACGGGGCCACCTGCACGCCGAGCCCCGAGATGAACTGCTTCTCGACCAGCCTGTCCTGGGCAACTTGCAGCGCGCGGGGGCCCGGCCGTACGGGCACTATCTCGGCAAGATGGCAGGCGGCTTCGACCGGAACGTTCTCGAATTCGTAGGTGACCACATCCACGCTCCGGGCGAATGCCGTCAACCGTTCGAAGTCCGTATAGCTACCCACCGTCTGCTGGGCAGAGACATCGAACGCCGGACACCGCGGCTCGTCGCAGTAGATGTGCGTCCGCAGCCCCAGTTTGGCCGCTGCCATGCTGAGCATTCGCCCCAGCTGACCACCGCCGAGAACGCCGATCGTGCTGCCGGGGGGCAGCGGTTCGGCCAGACCGATTTCAGACATCTTCCGGCGCCTCGGCTACGGCCGCGGTTTGCCGCGCGCGAAACTGCTCCAGGCGAGCCGCAAGCGCCGGATCTTCGAGCGCCAGGATCTGGGCAGCAAGCAAGCCGGCATTCTCCGCACCGGCCTCCCCGATGGCCAAGGTGCCGACGGGAATGCCCGCTGGCATCTGCACGATGGAATAAAGGCTGTCTTGCCCCTTGAGCGCCCGGCTCTCGATAGGCACTCCCAGCACAGGCAGCGTCGTCAGAGCCGCAACCATGCCAGGAAGATGCGCCGCGCCGCCTGCTCCGGCGATGATAACCTTAAGGCCTCGCTCCTTGGCCGATTTTGCGTAAGCGTAAAGCCGATCAGGCGTACGGTGCGCAGAAACGATCTTCTTTTCGAAAGGCACCCCGAGCCGGGTCAGGGCATCCGCGGCGCGCTTCATCGTGGGCCAATCGGACTGGCTGCCCATAATGAGGCCCACTTTCGGAGAGTCGGGCTTGGTTGCGCTCATCTTCGCATCTTTGGTTTGGGCATTCGGCCAGCGTAAGAAAGGACGCGCAATTACAGACCCGGCAGCCTTTTGACAAGTGGTTACGCGCGCGCAGAGCCAACTTGCCCACGATCCGGAAAATTACGCGATAATGTCGGGCAAGAGCTGGTCTTCCAGTGCCGTAATTCGGTCCTTGAGCTGCAGCTTCTTCCTCTTAAGTCGCTTTACGTGAAGCTGATCCACATAGGGCTGCGATTCGAGGGCCGCAATCTCCATATCCAGCGCGCGGTGTTCGGCGCGGAGCGTAATCAACAGCTCGCGAATGTCTCGTTCATCCTGCCGCTGCATGCGCGAACTCAACCACCGCAATGACATATGCCTCGTTCGCGGCAATATCTGCCAGAGCGCCCGAGCTGGCAAGAGCACGGAACAGAAATTCAAAGGAAAAACCTGAAATTACCGAGGCTTGTCTTCGCACACTGAGATTCTGCCCGTAGTTTTCGGGCAAACGATTTACCACTGTGATTCGACATTTTTCGACAATTCTGCCAAGATTATCGCGTCCTAAACTCGATCGGAGGGCAAGATGTCGGCCTCCCCAGATCTGGCGGAACTGACGGAAAAGCATCGGTTGCTTGACAGGATGATCGAGGAAGAGCTGTCGAGACCTGCGGTGGATTCCATCAAGGTCAACAGCCTGAAGCTTCAAAAACTCCGACTTAAGGACCAGATCGCGCGCCTGAGCCGCGGTAAACAGTAGTAGACCGGCTCAGAACCAGACTCCGTTGTTCATCAACCCGAGCGGGCATTGCAGGCGTCTCGGCAGCTGGGTATTTGATTGCGCCTGAGGTCCGCTTCCAAGAATACTCCAAGCCCCGCTCACGTCGATTTCTCATGCCGGACGCTTCTCGGAGCTGGCGCGCGGAGTTTCGATTTTCCGCCGGTGCGTTGCGATCGTTCCCAGGACGATAAGCCCTGCCCCCGCGATTGTCGTCAAGCCAGGCAGGTCAGCAAAAAGCAGGTAGCCGAACAGCACACCCCAAGCGAGCGTGACGTAATGAATTGGCGCAAGCCGTGCGGCCTCCGCCCGGGCAAATGCGAGCGCCAAGAGAAAATGGCCGGAGACTCCGAGCAGGCCGATCAGTGCGAGAAGAGCGAGATCCTCTGAAATCAAAGGTGTCCAGACGAACGCCGCAGCCGGCGCAAGCAAAAGTGCCGGTCCCATATTTTGGAACCAGACGATGATAGACAACGCGTCTCTCTGCGCCCGAGATCTCAGCAGTACCAGATTGAGCGCATAGGTTACCGCCGAGAGGACGCACGCAACCGTTCCAAGGAGCGCGCCTTCGCCATAATCTCCCGAACCTATCCGCCCACCCGCAATCAGCAGCATGCCACAGAAGCCTGCTACCAGGGCCAGGACGATGCCGGTGTCGATGCGCTCCTTGAGGAAAATCGCGCCGAACAGCGCGATGAACATGGGCGAGAGGAACGACAGCGCAACGGCGTCGGCGAGCGGCAGCTGACCCAAGGCAAAAAAGAATGACGTGGCCGTCATGACCACAAGAACCGACCGCGTCGTGTTGTAGAACACAGTTTCGCGGCTGGGCCAGCCTGGCCGCAGAATGGCGAGAACCAGGCTCGCCCAGAGGAGGCCCGACGAAAACCGCATGAAAGCGATTTGAAACGTCGGGTATCGGGGCGTCATGGATTTGATGAGGGCATCCATGAGCGAAAGCAGGCCATCGCCCGCGACGGCCATGATGATTGCTTGAAGCATAGAATCTCACTGGTCCCGGCGCGCCTGCGATTGGCGCGGCCGTCTTATGAAGTCGGCCTCAAGTACCAACAACCAAGGGAGAAGCAAGCCGGCGCAGAGCCGCGATGACGCTCAGAGGTGTGATCACGCCGGTTCGCGGATTCTCAGCCGACGGGATGTTCTCGATTGTCATCGTGAGCTGGGAAGAATCCGACTTCACGATAATCGTGTGGGTGTTGTGTGACACCGTCGGATCGGCCCAAACCTCGACCTCGGTTCGGTCAGGGCCAACACCAGCGAGGGACAGTGCCACTGACACATTGAGATTGGCAGGAAAACCCTTTGCCGCTTCGCGCGCCGTTCCTGAGAAAACTTTGAGGGGTTCCTTCAACCCTTCGACGGATATTCCCTTTTCGACGAGCAATGGTGCCCCAGCCAAGCCGGCAGGCGGCTTGCGCGTAATGAGCCGTACCGAATGGACGTTGCCCTCGGCCACCGCGCGTACCGCATCGAGCCCCAGTATCGCGCCGCTTGGAACCACGATCCGTGCCCCCGTCTCGCGTGCCAGATCGACGAGATGCATGTGGTTCAATAATGCGCCGACGGAGAGCGGCATGAAGATTCGGCCAAGGCGGATCGGCCCTTCGGCTGCCGCCAGAAAATGGGCGGCAGGAACGCACTCCACGACGACGTCAGCTTCCTCGGCCAATCGCTCCAACGGCAGAAGTTTCGGAGGATTGCGAAAACTGGCGATTGTTCTTTCGGCCTTCACCTGATCTCGCGCGGAGACGGCCGTGAGCACGAGCCTCTCGATATCGCCGGAATCGATCCGCCGCGCCACTTTCAGCCCGATCGCGCCCAATCCCGCAATGGCTACCCTGATCTCTGCCATGCCCACCACCCTCCGTCCGCGCACCAGCGGCTTGCCTTGGTGCCTCATCTAAGGTGTTATTACCCGGAAGACAGAAACAAACAAATCCGGGAGGAATGCCGTGAAGATGAAATGGGCTTCGTCTTTTCTCGCCCTGCTCGGCCTCACGCTCACGACGCCAGCTCTCGCCGATTTCCCTGAGAGGCCGATCAAGATGATCGTCCCGTGGGCCGCGGGCGGTGATACGGACAACATTTTCCGACCTTTTGTCCCACATTTCCAGAAGCACATCGGCCAGACGGTCGTCATCGCCAACATCGGTGGCGCTTCAGGAACGGTGGGGGCTCGGGAAGCTCGTAACGCGCCGGCGGATGGATACACGCTCCTTGCTGTCCACGATTACATCCACCTCACCTATTACGCCGGCATGGCTGACGTCAGCTACAAGGATTTCGAGCCGATTTGCCTGATTGCGGCCACGCCGTCTGTGCTTACGGCCAGTGCCAAGACGCCGTGGAAAACCTTCAAGGAGTTCGTCGAGGACGCGAAAAAGCGGCCCGGAGAAATCACGGTAGGCGCAACGCTCGGGTCGACCAGCCACCTTTTTCCGGCGAGGATCGAAAAGGCTGCCGGAATTAAACTGAAATATGTCTCCTATGACGGCCTCGCACCGCGGATGAACGCCATTCTGGGCGGACACGTTGATCTCACGGATTCCAACTTGACCCAGAAGGGCAAGGTCGAGGCTGGCGAGCTCAAATTCCTTGCGGTTGGGACGGAGCAGCGCCTGCCAGAAATTCCCGATGTCCCGACCCTGAAAGAGAACGGCATCGACGTCGTTTATGAGGTCGTCCGTGGTCTGCTCGTGCCCAAGGGGACGCCTGCGGATGTACGTGCGAAGCTCGACGAGGCCTGCGCGAAGGCGACCGCCGAACCGGAATTCGCTGAGGCACTAAGGCTCCAAGGGACGCGGGTGGCGTACCTCAATGCAAAAGACTACGGTGAGTTTCTCGACAAGCTCGACGCGGAGAACAAGGCCATCATGACGGAGCTTGGGCTCGCGAAGCAATGAGAGTTGGCCGCGACGGCGTCATCGGACTCATTCTGACGGCGCTTAGCTTTGGCCTGCTGGTCCAGTCGTTCAGCCTTCCCCAGCTACCGCTGACACCGGTAGGCCCGGGCTTCTATCCACGGATCGTTCTGAGCCTCCTCGCGTTTGCGGGCGTCGTCCTTTTTGTTCAGAACGTCCTCGCAAATCGCGCCCAGGCAACAGCAGCCGGGAGCATGCAAGCAGATGCCGCCTTCTGGCGCGTGCCGCTGCTGTTCGGCATCGTTGCAGCCTACGTCTTTTTGCTGCCAATCCTCGGCTACCGGCTCGCCACGATCCTTTTTGTGTTGGCTCTGATGCCCGCCATCGAGTGGCCCACGTCCGTGAGGGCCTGGGCCACTGTCATTCTCATTTCGATCGCCACATCGCTCGTCAGTCACCTGGTTTTCGAGCGATATCTTCTCGTGCTGCTACCTCGGGGCAGTCTGACGGGCTGGTAGGATGCTCGAGCTACTCGGCAACGCGCTGCTGAACATCATGCAGTGGAAGTATCTGCTTCCGCTGTTCTTGGGCACCTTGATGGGGGTAATCGGCGGCGCCATCCCTGGCGTCACCATTACGCTCACAATCATCATCCTCCTGCCGTTCACGTTCGGTCTCGACCCGCTGCAGGGCCTTGCCGCAATGACGGGTGTCTACGTCGGAGGATCCGCGGGTGGTCTGATTACCGCGTCGCTCCTTGGCATTCCGGGAACGCCATCGGCCATTGCGACGACCTTCGATGGTTTCCCGATGGCCCGCGCCGGAGAGCCGGGGCGGGCCGTCTGGCTGGGCATCTGGGCGTCCTGCTTTGGCGGATTGATTGGCGGACTGTTCCTCGTGCTGGTCACTGGTCCGCTTGCTGCCATCGCCCTCCAGTTTGGACCGTGGGAGTATTTTTCTCTGTTTATCCTGGCCCTGGCGATGGTTGCGGGCCTTGCAGAAAGCTCGATGACCAAGGGCCTCATTTCCGCCGGCATCGGCCTCGTCATCGCGATGTTTGGGAATGATCCGGTCGGCGGCATCCCGCGCTTCACATTCGGGTCCGATTTCCTGAGCGGCGGCTTTCCCTTCCTGCCGGTGCTGATCGGCATCTTCGCCTTTTCGCAGATCATGACCGACGTGCAAAATCTTGGTCGGTCGCAGACGGCGCGAGATTCAACTCAAGTCAAGGGATCGCTGCGCGTCTCGCAGCTGAAGGTGATCGGAGAAATCATCAGCAGACCATTTCTTCTGCTGTGGTCGACCATCGTCGGCATCGCCATCGGCGTATTGCCGGCAATTGGCGG
>PKEY01000033.1 GCA_002919265.1 Hyphomicrobiaceae bacterium
ACGTAAGCGTAGTCGAGGCGCAGCGGACCAAGCGGCGAGTTCCACAACAGGCCGACGCCAACTGAGGAGCGGATAGAGGAGTCGTCGGCCAAATCAATTTTGTTCTCTTTATCCAACTCTTTGGCTCGGGCACCAGCTCCAAATAACGATCCTGCATCCGCAAAAACCGCGCCTGACATACCCAACTCCTCCGGGATGAAAGGTAGCGGGAAGCGGATTTCAGCTGTTGCAGCCCAGTACGTCTGACCGCCCAGGGCATCGCGCGTGTCCAAATCGCGAGGTCCAAAACCGGCACGGTCGAAGCCACGAATTGTCTCGCCGCCACGATAATAGAGGTCGAGCAGGCGGACATGGTCCCCACCCCAGCCCTCGATGTGCCCTGCAATGACGCGACCAACGAAGGTGATATCCTCAGTGATGGGGTAGTAGGCGCGACCTTCACCCTGCAGCCGGACGTACTTCACGTCGCCACCCACACCGGCAAAGTCTGTCGCGAGCTGGAGGTAAATGCCGCGGTTCGGATTACGAGGATGGTTGCGCGTGTCGTACGTAATCGCGGTACCAAGGGCGGATGTTAAGGCTGCACCTTCAGCTTCCCTAATAGCCTCTGAGGCATGGGGCCCGACATCATAAATATCATCATACGACAGCGTGTAGCTGTTCGTCATCCAGATGTTTTCGGTGATCGGATAGCCGATCCGCAGGCTGCCACCGCTCCGGCGGCTCTTGAATGACGACTCATCCATCTGGTCGATCTCTTTGTGGAAGAGATCGAAGCCAGCGGCCAGGTTACGATCCAGGAAGCGGGGCTCGGTGAAGCTCAGATCGATCTGGAAGCGCTCCATCGAGCCGCCGACCTTCAGGCGGAGGAACTGGCCGTTACCCAGCAGGTTGCGCTCCGTGATGCTCACGTCGCCGATGATGCCTTCGCTGGTGGAGTAACCGGCACCAAACGAAAGCTCACCTGTCGGCTGCTCTTCCACCTCGACATCGAGGATCACGCGGTCAGGTGCGGAGCCCGGACGGCGCTTCACGTCCGCAGACTTGAAGAAGCCGAGGTTCTGAATGCGCTTCTTGGCCTGGTCCACGAGCAGCGGATTGTAGGCATCACCCTCCGCCAGCCGGAACTCGCGCCGGATCACATGATCCTTCGTGCGATAGTTGCCGACTATGTTGATGCGCTCGATGTAGACGCGTGGGCCTTGGTCGATCTCGTAAATGATGTCGATGGCACGCGCCATCGGATTGCGCTCCGTGCGGGGACGCACGCGCGCAAAGGCAAAGCCCTGCTCCGACACGCGCAGCGTGAGCTTTTCGACCGTCTTGTCGATATAGGCGGCATTAAACGTCTCGCCGGTAACGGTCAGCACCTCGCCCTGCAGCGTCTCCGGCTGCAATTCAGGCAGCGAGCTTTCAATCCGCACATCACCGAAGACATACGGCTCGCCTTCCTCGACGACGAACGTCAGGAAGAAGCCCGAACCGTCACGATCCAACTCGGCGTGGGCCGAGACGATATTCACGTCGGCGTAGCCGTTCTTGAGGTAGTACTGCCGCAGAAGCTCGCGGTCGAGGTTCATGCGGTCGGGGTCGTAGACCGCATTCCCTTTGAGGAAGTCCAGCCAGCTCGACTCCGTCGTCGAGATGACGTCCCGGAGCTGGGAATCCGAAAAAGCCCGGTTACCGACGAAGTTGATGGCCTTGACCTTGGTGGCGACGCCCTCGTTGATCTCGAACACCACGTTCACGCGGTTCTGGTCGAGCTCAATGATCTTGGGATCGACCACCGCGGCATACCGGCCCTGGCGCCTGTAGACATCGAGGATCCGCTGAGCGTCCGACAGCGCACGAGCACGCGTATAGACGGACCGCGGCTTGAGCTGGATCTCGGCTTCCAGAGTCTTCGAATCGATCTCGCTGTTGCCCTCGAAGGCAACCTGGTTGACGACCGGATTCTCCACGACATGCACGATGACCGTGCTGCCCTGCCGCTCAATCTCCACGTCGGCAAAGAGGCCAGTCGAGAACAGCGCGCGAATGGAGCTGTCAGCCCTGGCCGCGTCGTATGGATCACCAACCGAGAAATGGAGATAGGACCGGACGGTCTCGGGCTCGACGCGCCGGTTACCGACCACCTGAATTTCGCGCACAATGACGCCCTGCGCATACACGGCCGAAGCCGATGCCAAGGCGTCCAGCGCGACAACTGAAGAACTGACAGCGACTGCGTGAAGAAAAAGCCGCCATCCCCCCAATGCCCGTTTCCGAAGTCGCATACCTGCGTCTGCCCTTCGTTACCCGTGCCCCCCGGAAGCGGCGTTGAAAGCCTCGCGGCAGACCAACGCAACCCCTCCTTACTGAGTCATAGGGGGTGTTATTATGACCCCGTCACCCCCGAGGCAGACTCAGCTGTTCGGTACAGGTTTTAACGATTCACCAAGGGCATTGGAAGTGGCAAGAATGTTTCACAACCGCTAAAAATGCTTTGTCCTCTAACCATTTCCGATAATCCAACGACGTACGATCGGAATATCGTTCCACGTCGCGAAGACCATCAGCATGAGTACAACCGCAAGTCCGATCCGGAAGCCAATTTCCTGAGTCTTCTCGCTCAGCGGCTTACGGCGGAGTGCCTCGATGGCGTAGAACAAAAGGTGTCCACCATCGAGCAGCGGGATGGGGAAAAGATTGATCAGACCAATACTGACCGAGATCACCGCGATCAGGTTCAGCAAGGCTTCAGGCCCAATCTTTGCGACCTGCCCCGACACCTCCGCAATTCGAATCGGTCCACCGAGCTGGTCGGCGCTCTGACGCCCGATAATCACATCACCGATGTAGGACAGGGTCGACGTGATGATGAAGTTCGTCTCCCGCACCCCCAGCCACAGCGCCTCCAGCGGGCCGGCCTTCCGCAGCTCCATGGAATCCGGCGTGGTCACGCGACGGATGCCGATGATACCGCGCACGATCGTACCGCCGAGGCTGTCTTGAATCTCCTGACGCTCCGGCGTGGCCCGCAAATTGAGGATGGCGCCGCCGCGATCGACCTTGAACGTCAGCTCGCGGCCGGGCGACGTGCTCACCGTGCGAAGAACGTCGTTGAAGCTCTCCACCGGCTCGCCGTCGATTTCGAGAATCACGTCGCCAGGCATGAATCCGGCCACGGCCGCGGGCGAGTTCGGCACGACCTCATCGACTCGCGGCGCCGTCGAGCGCACGCCGATGAGTGAGAACATCAGCGCGAAAATGACAATCGCGAGCAGGAAGTTGGCGATTGGCCCCGCCGCCACGATGGCAGCCCGCTGCCACAACGGCTTCGCATGAAAGGCGCCGGCACGCTCCTCGGGCGTCATTTCCTCGAGCCGTGCGGAAGGCCCCGCGCTCGCGGCGTTCTCATCGTCCATGAACTTGACGTAGCCGCCGAGTGGTATCCAGGCGATTCGCCACCGCGTGCCGTGCCGGTCATAGAAGCCAGCGATTTCGGGCCCAAAGCCGATGGAAAACGCCCTGACGTTGACCCCGCACCAACGCGCGACCAGGAAGTGTCCCAGCTCGTGGATGAACACCACGACCGTCAACACGAACAAAAACGGCAGGAGAACGAAAAGAAAGCCTCCGATCCCATCGAAGAAACTGGATATCAGCGCCATCTGCTCGATCTCCTCAGACTCTTGCCGCAGCTTGTGCCGAAGCGACCTTCGGCTCAAGCCCCAATCACATCTCGTGCCAACTGGCGACCGGCGCCGTCAGCCTCCAATACGTCTTCCAGCGTCTGTGGAAGTTTTATCATGCCGGCCTGTTCCGCTCGGTTGAGGCATGTGGCGACCGTGCGCGTGATGTCAAGGAAGCTCAACCGTCTCGCGAGAAAACCTTCCACTGCGACCTCATTGGCCGCATTGAGGATAGCCGGCGCGGTGCCGCCGCGTTCCAAGGCCTCACGCGCGAGCGTTAGCGCCGGAAAGCGCGTGAGGTCGGGCGCCTCAAAGGTTAGCGACTGGAGTTTGACGAGGTCGACCCGTTCGACCGGAGATTGCAGGCGCTCCGGCCAGGCAAGTCCCACCGAGATTGGAATGCGCATGTCCGGGCAGGACATCTGCGCCAGCATCGATCCATCCTGGAACATGACGAGGCAATGGATGATCGACTGCGGATGGACAACCACCTCGATCTGCCGGGCCTCTACCGGGAACAAGTGATAGGCCTCGATCAGCTCCAGCCCCTTGTTCATGAGGGTGGCCGAATCAATCGAGATCTTCGGCCCCATGCTCCATTTCGGGTGCTTGAGCGCCGCTTCCGGTGTCGCGGTCGCGAGGCGATCGAGATCCCAGTCCCGGAACGGGCCGCCGGAGGCCGTCAGAATGATGCGCTCGACGGCACGGGTATTGTTGTCCTTGAGAAGCTGGAATGCGCCGGAATGCTCGGAGTCGATGGGCACCAGCTCAGTGCCGGACTCCCGGATGGCCGACATGAACACGTCGCCTGCCGCAACGAGGCATTCCTTGTTCGCGAGCGCCAGGCGCCTACCCTTGCCAGCGGCCGCGAACGTCGGCGCAAGGCCCGCCGCGCCGGTGATTGCCGCGACGACGCAATCCGCCGGCATTTCGGCAGCCGCAACAAGGGCCTCGGGCCCGGCTGCAACCTCGATCCCGGTGCCGGCAAGGAGATCGCGCAGCTCGGCGTATCGGCTTGTGTCGCCAATGACTGCGAACTTCGCGCGGTATGCCCGGGCAAGCTCTGCAAGCTTGGCGGCATTGGACTGCGCCGTCAGAGCGACCACCTGGAACGCCTCGGGCGCCTGCCGAATGATGTCGAGCGTGCTTGTCCCGACTGAACCCGTCGCTCCTAGGATGGTGACCGTTTTCACGTTCGCCTGACCAGCAGTTCTCAATTCAAAAGCATCCACCATCTGCCGAGCAGCGCCAGCCTCGGTGGCCGGGGCTCCTCGTGACGGAATTTTACGATCCGAACAAGAGGGCACGCGCCGGCTCGTGCAAATTGCCTCTGAGGGCTATCAGCGCCGCTGCAGTCGCTGCGAAGACAACGCCGTCCATGCGGTCCAGGAAACCGCCGTGCCCGGGTAGAAGGGCGCTCGCGTCCTTGACCCCGAAGCCGCGCTTTAGGGCCGACTCCGCAAGATCGCCGGCCTGCGAGACCAACGCCAGCACGAAAGCCGTTGCCGCCAGGTGTGCGTAGGACGCTTCCTCAAGGAAAAACGCGAAGACGACGCCAACCAGCGTTCCTGCCGTGATGCCGGCCAGGAAACCTGACCATGTCTTATTTGGTGAGACACGCGGCCAGAGACGAGGGCCTCCGATGGCCCGCCCCCCGAAATAGGCAAAGGTGTCGGTCGCGATAACCACAAGCAGAACAAACAGGACAGCCAGAAAGCCGTAGCTCACGTCAGCGCGAATCCAGAGCAAAGAAACCGCCGGGATGCCGACGTAAGGAACACCGAGCGCGGAGAGCCTACCCCCTTCGCTGAATCGGAGCAGCCCGACAAGAATGGCGCCCATGACGATCAGCACGAGCCCGAGCGCCGCGTACCCGAGCGCCGCCAACAAAGCCGCAGCAGCGACAATCGCGCTGTGAACAATGCAGGCCGGATCGATTTCGGGACCACGGACCACGCGCCCCCATTCCCAAGCCATGGCCAAGGCAATCGCAATGACGAGGGCGGCAAACGTCACCGTGCCCGCGTAGGTGAGGCCCAACGCCAGCAATCCCAGCAACACCCCGGAAATGATGCGGGGCTTCAGATCGCTGGTCGTTACCGCGCTTCGCACGGCCTGCTCCTGATCTGAGGTCAGGCCGCTCATGACTGCTGCGCTTTCATGCTGTGGGAGCGCGTCGAGAGCCCGCCATAGCGGCGATCCCGCGAGCGATATTCGGCGAGCGCCTGTGCGAACAGCTCACGACCAAACTCCGGCCAATACGCATCCATGAACACCAGCTCCGCATAAGCGGCCTGCCATAACAGGAAGTTCGACAGCCGAATTTCCCCACTGGTCCGGATGACAAGGTCAGGATCA
This sequence comes from Hyphomicrobiaceae bacterium, assembly GCA_002919265.1. Lineage (GTDB taxonomy): Bacteria > Pseudomonadota > Alphaproteobacteria > Rhizobiales > Hyphomicrobiaceae > ZC4RG25. Next base: position 6,033 of record PKEY01000033.1, read on the forward strand.
GGAATGCCGCTGGTGTCAAGCTCGGCGGCAAATGTTTCCGGAGTGATCGTCGCGGGGTCAATGGCGCCCCGCGCCGCCTTTTCGGCGAGCTTGCGAGCCGCTTTGGCGATCTCGAACCGTGAGCCGTAGTTGAATGCGACGACGAGCGTCAGACGATCATTGGCGGCCGTAAGCCCTTCCGCCTCTTCGATCAACGCGAGCAGTTCCGGATCGATCCCTTCCCGCTCGCCGATCACCCTCACCTTCACGCCGTTCCGATGCAGTTCGGCCAGATCCTTCCGAACGAACCGCTTCATCATGCCCATCAGCTCGTTGACCTCCGAGGCGGGTCGCGACCAGTTCTCGGAGGAGAAGGTGTAGATCGTCAGATAAGGGATGCCGAACTCGATGGCCGCCTGCACGGTGCGGCGCAGCGCTTCGACACCCATCCGATGACCGATGGTCCGGGGCAGTCCACGACGGTTCGCCCAGCGCCCGTTGCCGTCCATGATGATGGCCACATGGCGCGGCGGCGCGAGCCCATCGTCCGCATCCGCAGCAATTCGTGTCTGAATGTCTGCCACCGGCCTAGCTAGCTCTCTTTCGGAATCGGCTCAGGCGGAGGCATGCGCCCCCAGGCAAGATCATATCTTGTTGATCTCTGCTTCCTTGTTGGCCAGGATCTGGTCGACCTCCTTGATGAGCTTGTCTGTCAGGTCTTGCACCTTGGTCGAATTGGCGCGGTGCTCGTCCTGGCTCATCTTGCCGTCCTTTTCGAGCTTTTTCAGCAGGTCCATGCCCTCCCGGCGCACGTTGCGGATCGCCACGCGGCTCTGCTCGGCATACTTGTGCGCGAGTTTGACGAGCTCCTGGCGCCGCTCCTGAGTGAGTGGCGGGATCGGCAGGCGAATGATGTTGCCATCGATGATGGGGTTGAGCCCGAGATTGGCCTCGCGGATGGCCTTGTCGACCGCCGGAACAGCCGCCTTGTCCCAGACATGCACAGCAATCATGCGCGGTTCTGGAACGGAAACTGAGCCAACCTGATTGAGGGGCATTTTCTGCCCGTAGACATTAACCATCACGGGGTCCAGCAGGTTAGGGCTGGCGCGGCCGGTCCTGAGACCGCTGAGCTCTCGCTTCAGCGCCTCGATAGCCGCGCGCATACGCCTTTCCATGTCACCAAGGTCGAAATTGCCCTGAGCCATTCCACTCCTCCTGGCGGGCGCGGCGCTGCCCACGTATTCATTATCGCCGCCGGCGAATGACGGGGACGGCGCGATCCGAGAGATCAAACGCCCTCAATGACCGTCGCGCGGGCCTCGCCGCGCAACATTTTTACGAGATTACCAGACTCTTCGATCGAGAAGACAATTACCGGAAGACCGTTGTCGCGAGCAAGCGCGATGGCCGCCCCGTCCATCACCTTGAGATTGCGCGCAAGCACCTCGGAGTACGTCAGGCGGTCATAGCGCACCGCGTTCGGATCAACTCGTGGATCCGCTGAATAAACGCCGTCGACCTGGGTTGCTTTGGCGACGGCGTCACAATTCATCTCGATCGCGCGAAGGGCGGCCGTCGTATCGGTCGTGAAGAAGGGGTTACCTGTTCCGGCTGCGCAGATCACGACGCGGCCGTTCTCCAGGTGATGCAACGCTTTGGCGCGCACGTAGGATTCACAGATGGTCGGCATGGGGATCGCCGAGAGCACGCGAGCCGGAATGCCGAGCTGTTCGAGGGCATTGTGGAAGGCCAGCGCGTTCATCACGGTCGCCAGCATGCCCATGTAGTCCGCCGTCGCCCGATCCATCCCCTTGGCGGCCCCGGCCATGCCGCGGAAGATGTTGCCGCCGCCAAGCACGACGACCAGCTTCACGCCAGCAGCAACGGCTTCGCCCACATCCCGGGCAAGCCGGGTGGCCACCGCCATGTCGAAGCCGAACTCGCCGCGGCCGCTCATCGCCTCGCCTGACAGCTTCAGGCACACGCGTTTGTACCGCAGTGGGCTTACTTCGCTCATGCTCTCGCCTCCTTCGCTGTCAGATCTCTGGGTTGTGCCCCGGGATGGATCGGCAAGTTCAGCGCGCGCCGGGATTTGGGGCCGCCGATCCTTCAAACCACGACACCAACGCACACGGGCCATTGCGGGTGACAGGCTGGCTGTCGCCTGCGTGATCGCCGCCCGGATTAACTTGCCTCTGGCGAGTGAACAAGAGGCGGTCACGCGGCTTTCCGCCCCTTTTCCGCAAGCCGTGCCAGGTCGGAAATCAACCGGCGCACGCCCTTAAGCCGCTGTTCCGGCGAATCCCAGTCGTCCTTGAACACCAGCTTGTGGTCGGGTTGGAGCTTCATCTTGCCGCGCGAGCGCTGCATCAGATCGATGAGCCCCTCCGGGTTGGAGAAGGTGTTGTTGCGGAAGGCCAACACAGCGCCCTTCGGACCGGCATCCACCTGGGCGATGCCAGCCTGGCGGCAAAGGCCTTTGATCTCCACGACATCCAGGAGATGTCGAACCTCTTCCGGCAGCTCGCCGAAGCGATCGACCAGCTCGGCCGCGAAGGCGTCGATTTCCTCGCGGTTCTCGAGGTTGGCAAGCCTGCGGTAGAGGCCCAGCCGCAACTGCAGATCGCCCACGTACGTCTCGGGGATGAGAACAGCCGTTCCCAGCGAGATCTGCGGGCTCCACTGCTCCTGCGTCTCGGCAAAATCGCTGCCTTTGAGAGAGGCGATCGCCTCCTCCAGCATCGACTGGTACAGCTCGAAGCCGACTTCGCGGATGTGGCCCGACTGCTCCTCGCCCAACAGGTTGCCGGCGCCGCGAATATCGAGGTCGTGGCTGGCGAGCGAGAAGCCCGCGCCCAGCGAATCCAGTGAATGCAAGACCTTGAGCCGCTTCTCCGCGCCCTCCGTGAGCTTCTGCCCCGGCGGCGTCGTGAAGTATGCGTAGGCACGGGTTTTCGAGCGACCCACGCGGCCCCGCAGCTGATAGAGCTGCGCCAAGCCGAACATATCGGCCCGGTGCACGATCAGCGTGTTCGCATTGGGCACGTCGAGGCCGGATTCCACGATGGCCGTCGACAGCAGCACGTCGTACTGACCCTCGTAGAAGGCCGTCATCACCTCTTCCAGCTCGGTATTGGATAGCTGGCCGTGCGCCCGCGCTACCCTCAACTCAGGAACAGCTTCGCGCAGAAATTCCGATACTTCGTCGAGGTCCGCGATCCGCGGCACGACATAGAACGACTGCCCGCCGCGATAACGCTCACGCCGCAACGCCTCGCGGATGATGACCGGGTCGAACGGCGAGATGTACGTCCGCACCGCAAGCCGGTCCACGGGCGGCGTGGTGATGAGCGAGAGCTCCCGCACGCCGGAAAGCGCCAGCTGCAAGGTGCGCGGAATGGGCGTCGCCGACAGTGTCAGGACGTGCACGTCCTCGCGGATTTGCTTCAGCCGCTCCTTGTGGGCGACGCCGAAATGCTGCTCCTCGTCCACGATCAACAGGCCGAGCCGCGCAAACTTGATGGACTTGCCGAGAAGGGCATGGGTGCCGATGACGATGTCGATCGTGCCTTTGGCGAGCCCTTCCTTGACCTCCGCCATCTCTTTCGACGACACGAGGCGGGAAGCCTGCGCAATGCGGATCGGCAATCCCTTGAACCGTTCCATGAATGTCTTCGTGTGCTGACGGGCGAGCAGCGTGGTGGGCACAACCACGGCGACCTGCAACCCCGCCATCGCCGTCACGAATGCCGCCCTTAGCGCCACCTCGGTCTTGCCGAAGCCGACGTCGCCGCAGACAAGGCGATCCATCGGGCGGCCGGAAGCGAGGTCCTCCAGGACAGCTTCGATGCTTGCCAGCTGATCCTCTGTCTCTTCGTACGGAAACCGGGCGACAAACTCTTCGTAAGCCCCAGGCGGCGGCGTGATGACCGGAGCCTCCTTGAGTTGCCGAAGCGCCGCGATCTTGATGAGCTCGGAGGCAATCTCGCGCAGCCGGTTCTTGAGCCGCGCCTTGCGCGACTGCCACCCGACGCCGCCCAGCTTGTCGAGCTGCACGCCCTCCGTTTCCGAACCATATCGGGACAGCAGCTCGATGTTCTCGACGGGCAGGTAGAGCTTGTCGCCGCCGGCGTAGACGATCTCCAGGCAGTCGTGCGGCGCACCGAGCGCGGTGATGGTCTGCAGGCCCGCAAAACGGCCGATGCCGTGATCGACGTGAACGACGAGATCCCCCACCGAAAGGCTCGTTGCCTCGGTGATGACATCTGCGGCCCGCTTCGCCTTGCGCCGCGGCCGGACCAGCCGGTCGCCGAGGATATCCTGCTCGCCGATGACCGCGAGGTCAGGCGTCTCAAATCCCTGCTCAAGGCCGAGGACGGCCAAGGCCGGCACCCGCCCCGGCAGCGAAAGCACCTCGGCATAACTGTCGACCTTGCGCGCCTCCTTAAGCCCGTGGGAGCTCAACAGCGTGCCCAGGCGCTCGCGTGCGCCGGGGGTCCAGGCCGTGATGATGACCCGCTTGTTCTCGTTGAGAAGGTTGCGAACGTGGCCCACAACGGCCCCGAAGAGATCGCTCCCCTCGGCCGTACGCTCCGGCGCGAAATTGCGCCCCGGCCGGCCACCGAGGCTGGCAACGTTCGGCTGTGCCTCCTGCTCAAAGGGCGTAAAGTGTCGAACTGTCAGCGCACTGAGACAATCGCGCCATTCTGTCTCGGAGAGATACATGAGATCCGGAGGCACCGGCTTGTATGGTGGCGTGCCGAACTTGGCTGCTTCCAGCGCCTCCACACGAGCCTGATAGTGCTCCTGTATCTGCTCCAGACGTTGCGTTACCGCTTCCTCGGCGCGGAAATCGAAACTGATGTCGCTGCCCTGGATGTAGTCGAACAGCGTCTCCAGCCGCTCATGGAAAAGCGGCAGCCATTGCTCCATTCCAGGGTAGCGCTGACCGGCGCTGATGGCCTGATAAAGCGGATCGTCCGCCGTGCCGCCACCAAACAGCTCAACGTAACGGCTGCGGAAAATACGCTCCGCCTCCGGTCCGAACGCCACCTCGCTGACCGGAAGCAGCGTCATTTTCTGGACGATCTTTTGCGTGCGCTGCGTTTCCGGATCGAACGTCTTGATGCTTTCCAGCGTATCGCCGAAAAAGTCGAGCCTTACAGGGCTGGACCGACCTGCCGGGAACAGATCGAGGATGCCGCCGCGCACAGCGAACTCGCCCGGCTCCATCACCGCGCCCGTCCGCTGATAGCCGCCAAGCAGCAGCCGCTGGATCAGTCGGTTCATGTCGATGCGTTGACCCGGCGCGATCTGCCGGATGGCATTGCGCACGAACTGACGCGGCGGCACGCGCTGGAGAATTGCGTTGACGGTCGTCAGGATCAGGGTGGGCTCACGACGACCGCCGGCGACCAGTCGCGCAAGCGCCGCCATGCGCTTGGCAACGATCTCCGCATTGGGGCCGACGCGGTCATAAGGAACGGTATCCCAGGCCGGAAAGACGATGACCCGCACCTTGGGATCGAAGAAGTTGAGGCAGGCCTGCAGCGTCTCGAGCCGCCGGTCGTCACGCGCCACGTGCAGGACGAAGCCCGGACCGCCGGATGCCGTTGCCGCCTCGCGCGTCAGGCGTGACAGCACCAGGGCGTCGAGCCCCTCGGGCACGCCGGAAAAAGTGAGCTCTCGTTGTTTTACAAGTGTATCCATTGTCCTGAACAACGGCGTGCGGGAGCCTGCCGAGTCCAACATTTGCGCCACGGCGCAAAACGCTTGCGATGCCGCAGCACCCCTACTCAACGTCCCGGTGCTTGTCACCGAAACTCGCGTGCTGGCCACGGCGCAGGTTCAATTGGCGGGACCTTCGCGACCAGCAGAGGATTGATCCGATATACTGATCACTCCAGCCGATGGAAGCGGCGCATATCGTGGATCAGATCTGTGAATCCTGTGCCTGCGGAAAGCTCTGGATGCATCAGCCACTTTTGCAAGTCCGGATCGGGGAGCATCAACAGCCGCTCGAACTGTTCGAGGTCTTCCCCTTCCAGCTCCGGCAGGACGGCGTTGGCATAGCGCCCCAGGAGCCAGTCCATTTCCTTGGTGCCGCGATGCGAGGCGCGATAAGCGGCCCTGCGCCGGCGCACGTCGAGATCTTCCCCTGACATGCCGTCTCCCTCGCTGGTTTTGGATATTCCGCCGCGCGCCTTGACGCTGCCAGCCCGCGCCGCCAACGTTGCTTGTCAATGGCGTGATATAGCGCCCGCGATGCCGCGCGCAAAGGGTGAGCTGCGACGCACCAGCCCCCAGCGCCAACGGCGCCGCTTATCGGATCAGCGTACCACTTGTCATGCGACCCAGCGTGCTGACACCACTGTTCGCCTCTGCACAGGCGCTCACGGGCGTCGGGCCACGCCTGCTGGCGCTGCTCAAAAAAGCGGTGCGTCTGCCGCCGGGAATTTCCGAGCCACGCGTCGTGGATCTGCTCTGGCACGTACCGACAGGCGTCATCGATCGGCGCTCGGAGCCAGGTCTGGCACTTGCCGTGCCCGGAACGATAGCCACGTTCGCCGTCCGTGTCCTGAAGCACAAAGCACCGCCGCCCGGTGTGGCGAAGGCACCCTATAAGGTCACTTGCGAGGACGAAACCGGACGGATCGACCTCATTTTCTTTCACGCGGAGCGCCGATTCGTCGAACGCCAGCTTCCTGTCGGCAGCACGCGCTACATTTCGGGTCGTGTCGAGCGTTACGGCGATACGCTGCAAATGGTCCATCCGGACTACATCGTGCCGCCGGAGGCGCGCGCCGACCTGCCGATGCTCGAGCCGGTTTATCCGCTCACGGCCGGTCTCTCCGGGAAAATCCTGCTCAAGCTGATGCGGCAGGCGGTCGAGCGCGTGCCCGAGTTACCCGAATGGCAGGAGCCGCGCTGGCTAAAGGCGCGCGGCTGGCCCAGCTTCGGCGAGGCCATCAGACGTCTGCACGTGCCGCAGGAGCCGGACGAGGTCTCGCCGGCGGCCCCGCATTGGCAGCGACTGGCCTACGATGAACTTCTTGCCGGGCAGATCGCGCTGGCCTTGGTTCGCCAGAGCTTCAAGGCACAACGTGGCCGCCCGATTGTCGGTGATGGGCGTATCCGTAAACAGCTGCTGGCCGCCCTTCCCTTCGCGCTGACGCCCTCGCAGAGTAAGGCGTTGCGCGAAATCGAAGCCGATATGGCGGCTCCCACCCGCATGCTGCGGCTGCTACAGGGAGATGTTGGTTCCGGCAAGACCGCTGTCGCCCTCATATCGATGGCCATCGCGGTTGAGGCCGGCGCGCAAGCCGCACTTATGGCGCCTACAGAAGTTCTGGCGCGCCAGCACGTGGAGACGATCGGACCGCTCGCCGAGAAAGCCGGAGTACGGGTCGCCCTGCTCACCGGGCGCGAAAAGGGCAAGACGCGCGCTGAAATTCTGGAGCGCCTCGCCCGCGGCGATATCGACATCCTCGTGGGCACACACGCCCTCTTCCAGCCGGACGTCGTGTTCAAGGACCTCGCCTTCGCCGTCATCGACGAGCAGCACAGATTTGGCGTGCACCAGCGACTCGCGCTGCAGACCAAGGGCGGCAATGGCTCAGCCGACGTTCTGGTCATGACGGCCACGCCAATCCCGCGGACGCTCCTCATGACCCATTACGGCGACCTCGACGTGTCGCGGCTGACGGAGAAGCCGGCGGGCCGCAAGCCTGTCATCACCACTCTTGTCTCGACCGAGCGGCTTGAAGAGGTTGTGGACGGTCTGCGGCGCGCCGTCTCGGAAGGCGCGCAGGTTTACTGGGTCTGCCCGCTGATCGAAGGCAACGGCGCGTCCGAGCTCGCCGCAGCCCAGGAACGACACGCCCACCTCACCCAGGTGCTCGGTCCGGTCGTGGGACTTCTGCACGGCGCCATGCCAGGGCGGGTGAAGGACGCGACCATGGCCGCGTTCGCCGAGGGCAAACTCCGGGTGCTGGTTTCGACAACCGTCATCGAGGTCGGTGTGAACGTGCCCAACGCCACGATCATGGTCATCGAGCACGCGGAGCGGTTCGGGCTGGCCCAGCTCCATCAGCTGCGAGGGCGTGTCGGCCGCGGGCAACGGCAGTCCTATTGCGTGCTGCTCTACAAACCTCCGCTCGGCGAGACAGCGCAGGAGCGGCTCAAGATGATGCGCGAGACGGAGGACGGCTTCCTCATCGCAGAAAAGGATCTGGAGCTGCGCGGGGGCGGCGAGGTGTTGGGCGCGCGTCAAAGCGGCATGCCCGAGTTCCGCATCGCCAATGTGCCGAACTTCGAGGAATTGCTGGCGGCGGCACGCGATGACGCCCGCCTGCTCCTCCACACGGACCCTCACCTTACAAGCACGCGCGGCGCCGCGATCCGCAACCTGCTCTACCTTTTCGAGTGCGACGACGCCGTGCGCCTGTTCCGCGCTGCGTAAGTACGGCGCCGGAAAATCAAGCTTATAAAGCTGCGACGCCCGCAATCGCGATTTTCAACAGCGCACCCTACGATTGAGGGTCCCGCGCAGCATCAGCAAGCGTTTTGAGTTGCTTCTGATACTCAGGCATGACCATGCCCGCCGAAATGACCATCTTGGCCGCATCCTCGACGCTCATGCTGAGGACGATCACGTCCCTGCGTGGCACGACGCAGACGAACCCGGTCGGCGGCATGATACCGGTGGGCATGAAGACAGTGAGCAGATCGTCTTCACCGCCGGGCCGGACTTCCTTGATCTCCCCCTGGGCCTCGCCCGTGATGTAGACGAGCGACCAGATCCCCTTCGACGGGAATTCCATGAGGCCCACCTTGTTGAAGGCGGCGCCCGATCCGGCGGCCGTGACCACCGAAATGAAGATCTGCTTCAACGCCTGATAGACGTTGCGCACGATCGGCATGCGCTGCAGGAACAGCTCGCCCGAGCTGATGATCGTGCGACCGATAAGGTTCGCGGCGAGCGCGCCGATCAAGGTCAGACCGATGAACCCGAAAAGAAGGCCGATGCCGGGCATCGGAAACGGAAGATACGTCTCCGGGTTGTAGACCTTCGGAACGAAGGGTTTGACCCAGGCATCGACGACATTGATGAACCACCACGCGATGTAGAGCGTGATCGTCACCGGCCCGACGACGACAAGACCAGTCAGGAAGTAGTTTCTCAGCCGAGCACCCAGGTGCAGCTCTGAGTGGCTCTGCGCCACACCCGGACGCGCGGGCTTCGGCTGCGCGCTCGCGCCTTCACCGGACAGCGACTGCTGCTCCGCACCGTCGTGTTGCATGCTTCGACTTACCACCCCGCCCAGCGCCGAAACGCGGAAGAGGCCCTCCCTTACTCGTTACAGTTTCAGGGAAACCGGAATAAGCTGAGTACGCAATAGGCGATAAGTGGAGGGAGGACAACTGGTCCCGCCTGGAGAAGCGTTGGCCCTCACCGGCTGATGATGTGGCAATCAAGGCCCGCCTGGCGGAGTTGCGGGCAAACCTTTTCGACCTCGCCACTGCTGGCGAACGGCCCTAGGCTCACCCGGTATAGCGTGCCCATGTTGCCCATCACGGCTTCCTCGATGCCCGGCTCCCGGGCACCGAAGCTGCCGCCGAGCTGACGGAGCCGTTTCGCAACCGCCTGAGCCTCCTGCTTGGTGCGAACCGCCGCGACCTGAATGACGTAACTGCCCTGTGCAGCGGCCTTGCCGGTGGAAGCGGTTGTGGCAGGAACGCTGTTGCCGCCGCCTTTGCCTGCTTTTCGAACGACAGTGTTCTCGCCCCATGTGCTGGACCAGGCGGACGTCTGCTGCGTCGCCGCCCTCGGGGCACCGGCAGCCTCTCCGGAGCGGCTCGAGGGGGCGCTGGCTGCGCTCTGTGGCGGATTCGACGATGCGCCACCGAAGAGCGCGTTGAAGAAGCCAGTCAAACCGCTGCCGCTCGAAGCCGGTGATGGCGATTCTGCCGCGGTGGACGCGGCGGCAGTCTCAGCGTTCGCTTTGGCGCGCGGCTGCCTGGTTGCGGCAACTCGCTTCTCATCCGCCTCCGCCTGCTCATTCAAGCCGGCATCCCGATAAGCCGCAGCGCGATTCAGCAAAGCGTTCGAACGCTGCTCCGCATCGAGGCCGTCCTTGATCCACAGGGCGCTGGTGAAATCGGAGATTGCCTGGGCCGGCCTGTTCTGCTTGCGATAGGCGAGACCGCGGTAATAGAGCGCCTGCGCGAGCTTCGACTGCGAGATCTTCCCGCTGCTAATGGCGCTCGTCAATTCCTGAACCGCCAGATCGATCTTCCCGGCCTCGTAGGCCGCGATGCCCTTCTCGATCTGCTTGTCCGTTTGAGTTGAAGCGGATTTCAATGCGCTGGTCTTACCCTTGGCAGATTCTGCTGCGAAGATGGGCTCAGTAATGCCACCTGCAACAAGAATCGCCGCGACCGCCCCAACGAGACAGTCAATTCCCCTCCCCCTCGCGCGTACCCGCGTCATTGCGAAGTCCTCGCCCGTAACCTCCGTTACGCGCATCACCTCCACGACCGCTGAGTCGACGCCAAGCACATTATTTGGGCAATTCGACGGCCAATCCTTCGCTCCCGGCCCTATTCCACAGTGACGGACTTGGCCAGGTTACGTGGTTGATCAACGTCGGTGCCCATGGCGACGGCAGTGTGATACGCGATCAGTTGCACGGGTACCGCATAAAGCAGGGGATTCGTAAAGGGGTGAGCGTCCGGCATCTGCAAATGGGTGTGGAGTTTGCAGCCCGCCTTCGACGCCGGCGCGTTCGAGATCAGGATAATCTGCCCACCGCGTGCCGCGACTTCCTGCATATTCGAGACGGTTTTCTCGAACAGGTCGTCTTCCGGCGCCACAACCACCACCGGCACATTCTCGTCGATAAGCGCGATGGGGCCATGCTTGAGCTCGCCGGCGGCGTAGCCCTCCGCGTGAATGTAGGAGATCTCCTTGAGCTTCAGCGCACCTTCAAGCGCGATGGGGAAGTTCTGCCCACGGCCCAGATAGAGAACATCCTTCGCCTTTTGCAGTGAATGGGCGAGCGTCTCGTACATCGGCTCGCTGCGCAGGATCGTATTGACGTGCCGAGGCACCTCGGTCAGTGCACGAACAAGCTCTTTCTCGTCTGCCTCGGAGAGCGTGCCCCGCGCGCGACCCGCCGCGATGGCAAGACAGGCGAGAACAGAAAGCTGGCAGGTGAACGCCTTGGTGGACGCAACGCCAATCTCCGGCCCGGCGAGCGTCGGCAGAATCGCATGAGACTCGCGCGCGATGGTCGACGTCCGCACGTTGACGACCGAGGCAATCTTCTGCCCCTGGGCCTTGCAGTAGCGCAGCGACGCCAAGGTGTCCGCCGTCTCGCCCGACTGCGAAATGAAGATGGCGAGACCGCCTTCCGGCATCGGCGCCTCGCGGTAGCGGAACTCGGATGCCACGTCGATATCGACCGGAATGCGCGCGTACCGCTCCAGCCAGTACTTGCCGACGAGCCCCGCGTAGTAAGCCGTGCCACAGGCCGACATGGTGATGCGCGAGATCTTGGCCAGATCCACGCCAAGGTCGGGGAACACGACCTTGCCCGTCGCCATGTCGAGGTAATGGGCGAGTGTATGGCTGATGACCTCGGGCTGCTCGTGGATCTCCTTGGCCATGAAGTGGCGGTAGTTGCCCTTGTCCACGAGCAATGAGCTCGCTACCGACCTCACGATTGGCCGCTCCACCGGGTTGCCCGCCGTATCGTAGATTTGCGCTCCGGAGCGGGTGATGACGACCCAGTCACCATCCTCGAGGTAGGTGATCGCATCCGTGAACGGTGCCAGCGCGATGGCGTCCGAGCCGAGATACATCTCGTTCTTGCCGTGGCCGATCGCCAGCGGTGGCCCACGCCGGGCGCCGATCATCAGGTCATCGTGACCGGCAAAAATGAGCCCCAGGGCAAACGCACCGCTCAGGCGCTGTAGCGCCTTATGGGCTGCCTCGACAGGCCTGCATCCCTGATTGAGATAATCCGTGACCAGATGGAGAATTGTCTCGGTGTCGGTCTCCGTCTCGAACTCGTAGCCTTTGGCCGTGAGCTCGTCCCGAAGCTCCTGGAAGTTCTCGATGATGCCGTTGTGAACCACAGCCACGCGGTCATTCATGTGGGGGTGGGCATTGCGCTCGATCGGCCGACCATGCGTCGCCCAGCGCGTGTGGCCAATGCCGGCCCGCCCTTTCAACGGCTGCTCTGAAAGCTTCAACTCCAGGTTCTTCAGCTTGCCCTCAGCCCTCCGCCGGTCGAGATGTCCGTTCTCCACCGTGGCAATGCCAGCAGAGTCGTAACCGCGGTACTCAAGTCGACGCAGCGCATCGACAAGATCTTCCGCGACAGGCTTCGAGCCAAGAATGCCCACGATCCCGCACATCCAAACATGCCCCTATACTGTCGGGAAATCATTTGTTCTTTTGCTATGCCCCGAGAATGCTCGAAACAATTCAAACCGTGTTTCGCAACTTTTCGATTGGGTTAATGTTTTCCTGCCTTACGACGTTGCATCATGGCGCGGAACTTGGCTGCCCAGCCCTCGCGCACCGTTTGCTCATTGCGTTCCAGCGCGAGCGCATCTGCCGGCACGTTCTTGGTAATGACGCTGCCTGACCCGATGTAGGCGCCAGCGCCCACGGTCACCGGTGCCACAAGCGCTGTATTGGAGCCGACGAAGGCACCCGGCCCGATCTCCGTCTTGTGTTTGAAGAAGCCGTCGTAGTTGCAGAAGATTGTCCCTGCACCGATATTTGCGCCGGCACCAACGCGGCCGTCGCCGAGGTAGGAGAGGTGGTTCGCCTTGGCCCCCTCCTCGACCACCACGTTCTTGACCTCGACGAAGTTGCCGATCTTCGATTTTGGGCCGATGTCGGCGCCGGGCCTGAGTCGGGCAAAGGGTCCGATCTCCGCCCCGCGCCGCAGACAGGCGCCTTCGAAATGGCAATTGGCGTGAATGATGACCTCGTCCTCGATCGTCACGCCCGGTCCAAAGAACACGTTCGGTTCAATCATCACGTCGCGGCCGACCACCGTGTCGTAGCTGAACCAGACGGTCTCCGGCGCAACCAGAGTGGCGCCCTCTGCCATGACCTTCTCGCGGAAGCGCCGCTGGAAAACCGCCTCCGCCTCGGCAAGTTGATTGCGTGAGTTGACCCCCAGAACCTCTTCCTCCGGGCACGAAATGGCGGCGACCCGATAACCCTTCGATCGCGCGATGGCGACGGCATCGGTGAGATAGTACTCACGCTGAGCGTTGTTCGTTCCGATGGCATCCAACAGCTCGAGCAATCGCGGGCCGCGGAACGCCATCACGCCAGAGCAGCAGAAAGTGACCGCCCTCTCGGCTTCCGTTGCATCCTTGTGCTCGCGGATCGCGACGACATTTCCGTCGGCGTCCTGAAGCAGGCGCCCGTAGCCTGTCGGATCTGCGGCCTCGAACCCGAGCACCGCAACCGGCGTGTCGTCATTGAGGCAGTCGAGCAGGCTCTGGAGCGTTTCTGGCAGGATGAGCGGCGTGTCACCAAAGGCGACCAGGACGTCACCCTGATGCCCAACAATGGCTGGCCGTGCCGAAAGAACCGCGTGCGCCGTGCCCAGCTGCTGTTCCTGGACGAAAACTTCTGCCGAGGGCAGGCGCTTTGCTACCTCGGCCCGCACGTCATCCATCTGTGGTGCAATCACCACGGCCGTTCGGCTCGCCCCCAGCGCCCCGACGGTCCTGAGTACATGACCCAACAACGAGAGGCCGCCGACCCGGTGCAACACCTTCGGCAGAGCTGATTTCATGCGCGTGCCCTTGCCTGCGGCGAGCACGACGGTGAGCAGTGGGCGTGACGTCATGACGGAAAACACCTAAGCGGAACCGAACACTTCTATCCTGTTATCCTTCAGGCGCGCTCTGCCACCCGTAGTCGCGCCTGCCTCAAAGTTTCACCAGCAAAAGTTGATAGCGCGCCAACCGACTATCCACAGATGTCACCAACTGGCACGGCTGATCCCGTTGACCCCAACAGCAGACTCGGACGACGGTTTGGCACAAGCGAATCATGTGCTTGGCCGCGCGACCGCATTCTGGTCTGGCGTCCGAGCAATTTGGGTCCCAGGGCCGCCATGCAAGCGCAACCAACAAATAACCAGACGTTTGCTGAAAGAATTGCTACTCCCCCTGCGCAGCCGCGCAGCTCTTCGGCCCTCTACCTGGGCACTTGGACTTTTTTGGGCACGGCTGCGGCGGCGTACATCTACATGTTGCTGGCCCAACCGGAATGGGCTGCGCCTCTCACAACGCAGGCCCTGCGGTCTGAGGAAGTCAACCGCGAAACCCAGGTCGTGGAGCAGCTTACAGAAGAGATTAGCGTCCTTCGGACGACCATCGCGAACTTGGAGCGCGAGCTTTCCGAGGTGAAGGAAGCGGCCGCGAAGCGGCCCGTTGCCATCATCAACCGGCCGCAGACGACCGCAGAAGCTATTGAGCCGCAAGACCCCGAAGAGGACGAGCTGACTGAAAGCGCTGCGGTTTCAGTCCCCAGCCCAAGTGTTGCCCCGCCTGAGGTTGGCAGCGAGCCAAGTCACATTGCTTCAGCGCAACCCGTTACGCCAACGGTCCTGAACGCACCCAGGATAGAGCAAAGCCAGAGGCTGGACGAGGCGGAAAGTGAGGACGAGGCCCCGGCAGAAGCAGTGGCTCCGCCACCGCCGGTGCGGAAAGTTACAGCCCGCACGGCAACCGCTGAGCCGGTGGCTCCGCCTCCGACGCGCACCGCCTCTCTCCCATCTCCCCAGGATGGCCCGCTGGCGCTGAAAATGGAGACGGGCAGCCTGCCGCCTCGCGAGCTCGAGATCACCTTCGGCCCTCCGACAGTGACAGTCGCTTCGGAAGCCTACGCGATCCACCTCGACGCCGGGCCTTCGCTCGAAGCCCTGCGCCTGCGCTGGAGCCTGTTGGCTGAGCGCCACGCCAACACACTCGGCGATCTGGAACCGCGCTACGTGGTCTCGGGTCCACCGACGGCGCCCAACTACCAGCTGATCGCCGGCCCCATCACCTCGGCAGAAGAAGCAAGCCGTGTTTGCGCCCTGCTTCGGGCAAGCCGCGTGCAGTGCACCGTAGGCGGGCCATTCGTCGGCGAAGCTCTTTGAAAATCAGCGTTCCTATAACAGCCGCTCTTCGCGAAGTACGGAGCGGCCTTTTTGTGGGCCACTTGACTCAGCGAAGGTCAGCGGTCCGCAGGTTCGATGATTTCCACAATCTCGGGCTCACTGCCCGCCGTGCTGTCAGGCGGCGGCAACTGCCGAGGTTCCGGGCGTGCGACCTTCACCTTCGGCACGATCTTCAGCAGGTTGCGAACGCTCCGGGAGAGCGCCACAACGCCTTCGTTCGCGTAAGCCTCGTGATTCCGCTCGAACTCCTTGAGGTCGTAGCGGTAGTTCACCATGATGCTATGGGACTCCCTGAGCCCTTTCGGCGACGTGTCCCCCAGCCAGTTGATCCTCTCGAGCCGTGCGCCGTTACCGAGGTGGAACCGGGCAACAGGATCGACAGGGCGGCCCTCTCCAGTCTTCGCGTTGACCAGATAGTGAGCGGCGAGAACTGTCAGCGGCGTTTCCAGCAGCTTCACCTGCTCCGCATCCTCAACCCAGCCGGGATCGCCCAGGACTTGCAGTGCCTGCCGCAGCTCCGGCGTAATGAGGCCGGTCTCATTCCGGATGAGCTCCTTGTCCAACCAGCGGGCGAACATCGGCACAGGCGAGAGCGTGACGAACGTCTTGAGGGACGGCTGCTCGCGCGCCAGCTCTTCCACCACTTGTTTGATGAGGAAGTTGCCGAAGGAAATGCCGCGCAGGCCCTCCTGGCAGTTGGAGATGGAGTAGAAGACCGCTGTCGTCGGCTCGCCCGGCGTGCCAGCCTTCGGGGCCTCATCAAGTAAGCTTTTGATGCTTCTCGCCATATCGTCTGTCAGCGCCACCTCGACGAAGATCAGCGGCTCATCCACCAGCGACGGATGGAAGAAGGCAAAGCAGCGGCGGTCAGCCGGATCGAGGCGGCGGCGCAGGTCATCCCAACCCTTGATCTCATGCACCGCTTCGTAGGCGATGATCTTCTCGAGGATCGCGGCGGGCGTCTGCCAGTCGATGCGGCGCAGCACCAAGAAGCCCCGGTTGAACCAGGAATAAAGGAGATGGCGCAGGTCGATATCGACCACATTCAACGAGGGATCCTCTGGGAGCATGCCCAGCAGGTCTCGCCGCATGGCCACGATTTCGCCCGTGGCGCCCGGGGCGAGGTTGAGCCTGCGGAAAAACTCCTGCCGCGGACTTTCTACTGCCGACTGAAGTTTCGACAGCCGCTCCGGCGATGGGTCTGATACATACGCGGAGGCAGCCTCAAGAACGGTCTCCTGTCGCGGCTGCATTGAAGTGGCCAAGAACTGGAAGAACGCGTGCTTTTGCTGCCTCGTGAGCCCCCGGTAGATTTCCAGAATTTGGCGGGCCATGGCCACGCCCGACGCCTCGCCGCGCACGGAGACCAGGGCCTTTGCCAGTTCCGCGATATCCTTGCTCGCGTCACCGCTTCGAGCCGTCCAAGGCAGGAGTTGCCGACCCTGGTCGGCGATAGTGTTCAGCAGCTCTTGCAGAAAAGAGACGTTCACTGTCGATCCTTTTTTGCCGTTGACCAGCATGGCGGCTTGCCACTCGACGGGGATGACGCGACCATCGCCTCCCACCCAGAACTAAAGATAACTCCGAGGAAACGCCATGGCCGAAACATACGAAGTCCTAGCACTTAAGTATGGAACGCATGCTAACAGATCACGGGCAGACAATTTCCTGATGCCCGATGACCACGCCAGTCCGCACCCCATCGACTACTTCGTGTGGCTCATCCGAAACGAGCGGCGGACGATCCTGGTCGATACCGGTTTCAGCCATGCCGAGGCCAAGGAGCGGGGGCGTGTCCTACAACATGAACCGCGAGACCTGCTGAAACATATCGGCATTGAAGCCGAAACGATTGATACCGTCATCGTCACGCACCTCCACTACGACCACGCCGGCACCCTGGAGCACTTCCCCGCCGCGACTTTCCATCTGCAAGAAGCAGAAATGGCCTACGCCACAGGCCGTTGCATGTGCGATGAAATCTTGCGCCGCCCGTTCACGGCCGAGCACGTCTGCCAAATGGTGCGGAAAGTCTATTCGGGGCGGGTTCGGTTCCATGACGGCGACGGGGAGATCGCACCGGGCATCACCGTCCACAAGGTACCGGGACACAGCAAAGGGCTGCAATGCGTGCGGGTGCTGACCCAGTCCGGCTGGGTGGTTCTCGCTTCAGACGCCACTCATCTTTACGAGAACTTCGAACGCCGGCACCCCTTCCCCATCGTCGTCGACATCGAGGCGATGCTGAGATCCTACGATCGGCTGGAAGCGCTCGCCACCTCACGTCGGCATATCGTGCCCGGCCACGATCCCCTGGTGTTGAAACGCTATCCGCCGCTTGATGAAAGGACGCAGGGGATCGTCCATCGGCTGGACGTCCCCCGCACCGATTAGAAGGCGCTGAAAAGCCTCAGGCGCAGGCCGCCACCTCAGGTGGCAAACCCCGGGTGTTCTCGCCGAAGCCCGCCAGCGCGCGTTGGCGCGACACTGTCCGCACGCGGCCACCGGCTTGTGAAGGCGCCACGGCCTGCACCATGTCGGCGGCTTCGAGCAGCTTGGCGAAATCGATGCCGGTCGAAATGCCCATGTGCTCGAACGCGAACACCAGGTCCTCTGTCGCTGTATTACCGGTGGCGCCCGGCGCGAACGGACATCCGCCGAGCCCGGCGGCAGCGCCGTCGATGATCCGCACGCCCGCTTCGTAGGCGGCAATGGCGTTCGCCACCCCCAGGTTGTATGTGTCATGTCCGTGGAAGGAGAACTGGACCTTGTCGCTGCCGTAGTTCCGGACGAGGGTCGAGAACAGACCGCGCACGTGGTTCGGCGCGGCACGCCCCGTGGTGTCCGCGATCGAGATTTCGAGCTCGTCCACGATCTTCAGCACCCGCTCGACACAGGCGATAACGCGAGCCTCGGGCGTCCGCCCCTCGAACGGGCAGTCGAAGCTGGTGGCAAGGGCGAATCTCAGCTTCAGCCCCTCGCCCTGCTCCTTCCAGGCTTCCTCGAAGTCCGCGAAGCTCTGGTCGACGGAGCGGCGCACGTTCGACTGGTTGTGGCTCTCGCTGACCGAAAGGACCCAGCACACCTCCTTTACGCCGGCCGCCTTCGCAAGCTCCAGTCCCTTCCGGTTCGGCACGAGAACGTGCGTGCGCAGCGTCGCCGGCAGGCGGGCGCGCTTCAAAACCTCGGCCGTATCCGCCATCTGGGGAATGGCCTTCGGACTGACGAACGAGCCGATCTCCATGCGCGGCACGCCAGTCGCGGCCAAGGCCTCGACGATTTTGATTTTTGTTTCGGTCGGGATGAACTCCTTGACCGACTGGAAGCCGTCGCGGGGCGCGACCTCGACTATGGTAACCTGGCTCATACGATTCCCTTTTCCTGAAGCTCCGCCAGCTTGGCCGGAGAGTAGCCGAGGAGCTGCTCGTAAACTTCGCGATTATGGTAGCCGATCGGCGGGCCAGCCCAACGGATTTGCGTGTCGCGATCAAGCCCTTGCACCATAGGCACGACACCCGGGTGGAGCACTGAACCCAGCTGCGGATCCTGCACCGTTGTCACCATATGGCGGGCGCGGAACTGCTGGTCACTCGCGACGTCGGCAATTGTATAGATCTTGGTGGCGGGAATGTTGGCCGCTTCCAGCTGCTCCAAAGCCTCCTGCGGTGTCAGGGTCCGGGTCCACTCGGCAATAATGGCATCGAGCTCCGCCATATGTTCGACGCGGCCGCGATTATCCTTGAAACGCGGATCGTCGGCGAGCTCCGGCTTTCCCATCACCCGGCACAACGCGGCAAACAACGGATCGGAATTGGCTGCAATCAGCAACCACGTTCCGTCCTTGCACGGATAGGCGTTGGTCGGCGCTGCAGTGTTGATGGCTGAGCCCATCGGTTCCCGAATCTTGCCGGTGAGGCCATATTCAGGCAGCGCACCTTCCAAAAGGGATAGCACCGCCTCGCCCAGCGCCACGTCGATGACGCGCGCCTCTTTCGCACCTGTGCTCCGCTGATCGAGAACGGCGGCAAGTGCCCCAACGGCCCCATAAAGCCCCGCGACGCTGTCCCCCAGGCTGACGCCCGCGCGCGGCGGCGGCAAATCAGTCACGTTTTTCGGATACCCGCCCAGATACCGAAGCCCGCCTTTTGCTTCTCCGATCACGCCAAATCCGGATTTGTGGGCATCAGGCCCGGTCTGCCCGTAACCGGAAATCCTGACCAAAACGATGCCGGGGCGCGCTTCGGCAAGCTGGTCTGGCCCCAGGCCCCATTTCTCAAGCTGCCCGGGCCGGAAATTTTCAACGACGACATCACACCTCTTCACGAGGTCGAGAACGATCTCGCGCCCTTCCGGTTTGCGCACGTCAAGAGTCACGCACCGCTTGTTTCGCCCATGCACGCTCCACCAGATGGACTGCCCATTGGCCTGCATGCCCCATCCGCGGACCGGATCGCCACCCGGTGGCTCAACCTTGATCACATCGGCGCCGAGATCGGCAAGCACGCGCGTGCAGAAGGGCGCGGCGATGAAATGACCAAGCTCCAGAACGCGTAGCTCTCTGAGCAACGGCTCACTCGACACGGACAAGTCAGCTTCCTTTCACGTTTGACGCCAACTCCCGGAATTACCGGGTGAAATTCGAGCAAGACATAGACAAACGCCAGGCAGGTTGCCAGCCATTCGGGCAATCGGAATGAAAGTCTCCACAATCGCTTGTTTCCGCTGCGCAAGGTGCTTTAGGATCGCAGGTGTTGCAGCAAACGGAACAACAGGGATCAGAACACAAAACCATGAGTTGTTTCGTCGGCGTCCTGCGTGGCTGCTGAGACTTCGAAGAGGCGATGGGAGGACGGCATGAAAAGTGCATTGCTGGCGCTGCCGTTGGCGCTGAGTTTGGGATTAGCAAGTGCATACGCCCAAACCAAAGAGGTAACCTTCGGTCACCAGGACATGATCGTGCCGATGCGCGCGCTCATGGCCTCAGGCGAACTCGAAAAAGCAACCGGTTATAAAATTAATTGGAAAATGATTGCGGGCGGTGGCGAGGTCATCAAGGCGATGGCTTCCGGCCAGGTACCCATTGGCGAAGTCGGCTCTAGCCCCGCCACAGCGGCCATCGCCCAAGGCATGGATGTGCAAATCATCTACATTCTCGATGACATCGGAAACGCCGAGCAGCTTGTTGCGCGCAACGGCACGGGTATCAACTCTGTACAGGATTTGAAGGGCAAGAAAGTAGCCACTCCTTTCGTCTCGACTACTCACTATCACTTGCTCGCGGCCCTTGAAGACGCCGGAGTCAATCCGAAGGAAGTCGAAATTCTGAACCTGCGGCCACCAGAGATCGCGGCAGCATGGGAACGCGGCGACATCGATGCGGCATTCGTCTGGAATCCTGTTCTCGCCAGGATCAAGGGCAACGGCAAGGTTATCATTTCGTCCGGTGATCTCGCCAAAAAAGGCAAGCCGACGTTCGATGCCATCATGGTCAACCGGGCGTGGGCGGAGCAAAACAAGGAGTTCGTGACGAAGTTCATCGCGGCCATTGCAAAGGCCGACGCCGATTACGTCGCAAACAAGGACAAGTGGACACCTGACTCACCGATGGTGCAGGCGACGGCAAAGGTCGTCGGCGCCAAGCCTGAGGACGTGCCGGCGGCGATGGCGGATTACAATTTCCCCTCCGCCGCAGAACAGGCATCGAGTGCATGGCTCGGCGGCGGCAAGGATAGCGTCGTTGCCAAGGCAATTCTGGATACGGCGAAGTTCCTCAAAGATCAGGGACGCATTACGGAGCTTCCGAGCAATCCTGAGAATTTCGTGAATCCTGAATTTGTTGCCGCTGCTGCGGCGACAGTGAAAAATTAGGCGAAACGGAATTCGGGCTCGGATAATCCGGGCCCAATTCGATTTTTTGGGGTGGAGAAAAACACGAGGACTTCGTGCCAAAGCTCGAAGTACGCGATCTTTGCGTCCGCTATCAAACCGCCTCGGGCATTGTCGAGGCTCTGTCCAACGTCAATCTCACCATCAACGATCGGGAATTTGTCGTCGCCATTGGCGCTTCGGGTTGCGGAAAAACAACTCTGCTTTCCGTCATCGCCGGTTTTCTTACGCCGTCCGAGGGAGAAGTCAGGCTGGACGGCAAACCCGTGACAGGTCCGGGCGCGGACCGCGGCGTCGTCTTCCAGCGCCATGCGCTGATGCCCTGGCTCAACGTTCTCGACAATGTGGCCTTCGGGCTGAAAATGCGGGGCCTTTCGCGACAGGCGCGATACGCAATAGCGCGGGAAAAACTTGCACTGGTTGGGCTCGCCGATTTCGAAAGCAAGATGATTTACGAGCTTTCGGGCGGCATGCAGCAGCGCGTGGGGATTGCGCGGGCGCTGGCTTCCGATCCCGAGGTCTTGCTGATGGACGAGCCCCTCGGCGCGCTCGATGCGCTCACCCGTGAGCAGGTGCAGGAGCTGATCCTCGACGTCTGGCATCGCACGGGAAAAATGGTCTTTTTCATTACCCATTCCGTCGAGGAAGCCATTTTTCTGGCAACCCGGCTCATCGTGATGACGCCGCGACCGGGCAAGATCGAGAAAGTTTACGAGCTCGATTTCTGCCATCGCTACATCGCGACCCGCGATGCGCGCGCTGTCAAATCAAGTCCTGACTTCATCAGAATGCGTGAGGAAGTGCTCGGCGAAATTCAACGTCGCGAAGCGCTCTCAACCGTCTAACAGCCTCGGAATGCCGGAGTTCTTTGAATGACGCACGTAACCGAGCTGGAAACCGAAGCCAGTCGACCGCTGACACCGGTTGCGCCGCGCGCCAACGGCCGCGTGCGCACGAGCCGCTATCGCGTGCTCGGTGAAGGCTCGACGCTGACGCTCAGCATCTTGAGCATCGCCTGCATGCTGGGGCTGTGGTGGCTTGCGACGAACATGGGCTGGATTCGCCCGCTTTTTCTGCCGAAACCGCAGGCCATTTGGTCCGCATTTCAGCAAGCCGTCGCCGGCGATCTCGATAACCACACACTGTGGGTGCACTTCTTTTGGAGCATGTACCGCGTTTTCTCGGCGTTCGCGCTGGCGGTCGTGATCGGGATTCCGGTTGGCATTGCGATGGGCGTATCGCGCATTGCGCGCGGCATCTTCGATCCGCCCATTGAATTCTACCGGCCTCTGCCACCCCTCGCCTATCTGCCGCTGATGATCATCTGGTTCGGCATTGGCGAGCAGTCGAAAATCATGCTGCTGTTCCTCGCCATTTTCGCGCCTGTTGCCCTGTCAGCACGCGCGGGAGTGCGTTCGGTGAGCCAGGAGCAGATTCAGGCGGCCCTTTCCATGGGGGCGAGCCAGGCGCAGGTCATCCGTCACGTCGTCCTGCCGGCGGCGCTGCCGGAAATTCTGGTCGGACTGCGCATCGGTATGGGCGTCGGCTGGACGACCCTCGTGGCCGCGGAAATGGTCGCTGCGGACGCAGGCCTGGGCAAAATGGTCTACAACGCCTCCAACTTCCTACGCACTGACGTGGTCATCCTCGGCATCGTTGCCATCGGCTTCATGGCGTATGTGTTCGAGATGGTGATGCGTTTTCTCGAACGCCTGCTGGTGCCGTGGAAAGGGAAAGTCTGAGGCCTGCTTTGAAGTCAGTTTTCGGAAGCCCTGGGCTGCGCGTTCAGCTCGCGCAGTTTCTCTGCGGTCTCATCATCCGCCGGGAAGAAGGCTTCGATCGCAAGCTCCGCCAGCGTGACATCAATGGGCGTGCCAAAGACGGTCGTCGTACTGAACAAAGACAGCACGCCAACATTGCTGCGCAGCCGAAGCGGTGTCACGACGCCATCGGATGGCCATTCGGTTGCCGGGCACCGTTCGGAGTTGCCTCTGTACGAAGACAGTTCACGGTGCAGCTTGATCAAAACCGGGTCTGCACTTGCGTCAATCTGTTGGCGCAGGCGGGTCAAAATGTGATGGCGCCATTCGGCGTAGTTTTCGATGCGCGAAGCAAGCCCGCGGGGGTGCAGGCTGAGGCGTAGAACATTGACTGGCGGGGAGAGCAATTCTTCAGCGGTGCCTGCCATAAGGCGCGCGATCGGGTGATTGGCCGAAACAAGGTTCCAGTGCCGGTCGATGGCCAAAGCCGGATATGGCTCGTGCCCCGTAAGGATCAGCTCCACAGCCTTGCGCGCCTGGGCCAATGCCGCATCATCCAGTGAGCGTTGCGGGTAAACCGGCGCGTATCCCGCGGATAGCAGGATGGCATTGCGTTCTCGCAGCGGCACGGCCAGCTGATCGCAAAGATGCAGCACCATCTCGCGGCTCGGCCGCGCGCGGCCCGTTTCGATGAAGCTCAAGTGACGTGCTGAAACATCCGCGGCGAGCGCCAGATCAAGCTGGCTCATGCGCCGCCGGTGGCGCCACTCCCGCAAATGCTGGCCGAACGATGAAGCCGCGATGGTCATCGAAAAGGATTAGCGCGGTCGCGGCGCGTCTCCAATGACCTCCGAGGTAATTGCGATGCTTCCCGTGCACTTCCTAGGTTGCGCGACACGGCTTCCGCCGGCGTTTCAACTTTTGAAGGGGCACCCATGCTTCGGACCATCACCTCGTTGTCGCTCCGCCAGATCCTGCTTCTCGATGCCATCGCGACCGGCATCACCGCCGTCTTGCTCGTAGCGGCCGCCGAGCTTCTTTCGGGCCCGCTCGGGCTTCCTGAAATCCTATTACGTGAAGCCGGCCTCATTCTCGTGCCTTTCGTGGCACTGGTCGGCTGGACAGCGTCTCGTCAGATTCCGGCAATCGGGGCCGTTCGCACCATCATCTCGGGCAACGTCCTTTGGGTGGTGGCCAGCTTGTTGCTGCTGGTGTCCGGGTACGTTGCGCCGACGCTGGCAGGATACGTCCTGGTCGCTGCTCAGGCGATCGTGGTGGGGTTCTTCGCCGAATTGCAGCTGATCGCGCTTCGACGCACGCGGGCGATCACGGCTTGAGGCAACATGTTTGGAGAAACTGCCATGTCCTCGACCGCAGATACCCGCTCACAGCCAGCCAGTCACACAAGGTCCGAGCCGATCTCCGCTGTAGTCGTCCTTCACGTCAAGCCGGGGTGCGAGGCGGAGTTCCTGAGCTTGCTGACACCGGTGCTCGATGCCATGCGGCACGAGCCGACGTTCATCAACGCAACCCTGCACCGGAACCCTGACGATCCGACCCGCTTCATGATCCATGAAACCTGGGCTGATCGGCAGGACCTCATCGAGGTTCAAATTCCGCGGCCGTATCGCCGGGCCTATCTCGATCGACTGCCTGCGATCCTGCGTGATCAGCGCCAGATCACGGTCTGGCAGCCGATGCGCTCCGACTTTGCGTTCGCAAAGAATTACGACCGGCAAGAGTAGGAGAAGCCGCTTCGGAACAAGGAATGGCCAGCGCCTTAGCCGCTGGCTTTCACTGCATTAAATCACGCCCAGCGCCCGCATCGCCTCGGCAACACGGATGAAGCCGGCGATGTTGGCGCCCGCCACGTAGTTGCCGGGCATGCCGTATTCCTCGGCCGTTTCGGCGCAGCGATCATGGATCTGCCGCATAATCGTGGCGAGGCGCTGCTCCGTTTCCTCGAAGGTCCAAGAATCGCGCGAGGCGTTCTGCTGCATCTCCAGCGCGCTGGTCGCAACGCCACCCGCATTGGTCGCCTTGCCGGGCCCGAAAAGCACGTTCGCTTCCTGGAAAATCTGCACCGCATCCGGCGTGCACGGCATGTTCGCACCTTCGCCGACCGCGATGACCCCATTCTGAACGAGCTTGCGGGCGTCTCCGCCGTTAAGCTCATTCTGCGTTGCACACGGCATGGCAATGTCGCACGGCACGTCCCAGATGCGCCCTTTGGGCACGTAATCCGCCGTGTCCTTGCGCAGCTTGGCGTAGGTCGAGATGCGCTCGCGCCGAACTTCCTTGATCTCTTTCAGGAGATCGAGGTCAATCCCGCTTTCCTCGACGACATAGCCATCGGAATCGGAGCACGCGATCACACGACCGCCGAGCTCCTGGATTTTCTCGATCGTGTAGATGGCGACGTTGCCGGAGCCCGAGACGACGACCTTCTTGCCCTCGAAGTCGAGCCCCCGCGTCTTCAGCATCTGCTCGACGAAGAAGACGGCGCCGTAACCTGTGGCTTCCTTGCGGACCTGCGACCCGCCCCACGTCAGGCCCTTTCCAGTGAGGACGCCGGACTCGTAGCGGTTCGTGATGCGCTTGTACTGGCCGAACATGTAGCCGATCTCGCGCTGGCCGACGCCGATGTCACCAGCCGGAACGTCGGTGTATTCCCCGAGATGGCGGTAAAGCTCGGTCATGAACGACTGACAGAACCGCATGATTTCCATCTCGGAGCGGCCCTTGGGATCGAAGTCGGACCCGCCCTTGGCGCCGCCGATGGGCATGCCGGTCAGCGCATTCTTGAAGGTCTGCTCGAAGCCGAGAAACTTGATGATGCCGAGATTGACGCTCGGATGGAAACGCAAGCCACCCTTGTACGGACCGAGCGCAGAGTTAAAGCAGACGCGGAAGCCACGGTTGATCTGAACCTGCCCTTTGTCGTCGATCCAGGGCACGCGGAAGATGATTTGCCGCTCAGGCTCGCAGAGGCGTTCGATGAGCGCCTGATCAGCGTAATCCGGATGCTTGGCAATGACCAATCCGATGCTGCTCAGAACTTCCCGAACGGCCTGGTGAAATTCGAGCTCTCCGGCATTCCGCCGCAGCACTTCCGCGTAAATGGGTTCGAGCTTTTCGTCCAAAGGAGACACCGTTGCGACCTCGACCAATAATTCGACGCAACAAACGGCTCTCCGGCACAGCGCCTTCGCGTGGGCCAGATCGCCAATGCAAGCTGCGTGCGGATCCCCAATAAGGCATCCCGGGTCGCGCGACCCAGAAATGATGCGTTTCCCTTAGCGCATTGACCGTTTTCTGAGCAAGGGCGCCTCATCATCGGGCTGCGGCGTCGGATCATTAGCCGCAGCATTGGGCAGCATGCCTATCATTCGATCATCAAAGCTTGATCTTTGGATCAAGCCAGTCTCTGAGCGAGTCGCCGAAAAGATTGAATGCGAAGACGGCGAGGCTGATAGCAAGGCCCGGGAAGATGATCATCCAGGGCGCTTCCTGATAGAATTCCTGCGAAGCGCCCGACAGCATGAGGCCCCAAGCCGGGGTCGGCTCCGTCACACCCAATCCGAGGAACGAGAGAGAAGCCTCGAGCAGAATGGCCTGCGCGATAAAGGCCGTGAACATGATGAGGAACGGCGCCACGACGTTCGGCGCGATGTGCCGGAAGATGATGCGGGCGTGGCTGTAGCCAGCTGCGCGAGCCGCATCCACGTATGGCATCTCACGGATTGCGAGCGCGGCGGAGCGCACGACGCGTGACACCTTAGGGATCATCGGGATGGCGATGGCGATGATAAGATTGATGTCCAATCCAGCCACCGGCCACTTCCCCAGCACGGCCACAAC
The DNA here is from genome assembly GCA_002919265.1 of Hyphomicrobiaceae bacterium. Lineage (GTDB taxonomy): Bacteria > Pseudomonadota > Alphaproteobacteria > Rhizobiales > Hyphomicrobiaceae > ZC4RG25. The sequence continues at coordinate 32,725 of PKEY01000033.1, forward strand.
AGCCAGCGCTAGCACGATGATCGGGAACGACAGAAGGATGTCCATGAACCGCTGGATCACCATGTCGATTCGGCCGCCGAAATAGGCCGACACGACGCCAATCACGGCACCAATCCCCGAACCAAGTAGTGAGGACAAGAAACCGACCGCGAGTGCCGTCCGCGCGCCATAAATGATGCGTGAGAACACGTCGCGGCCGAACGCGTCGGTCCCCATCCAGTGCTCCCAGGACGGCGGCGCGAGCATCGCGCCGTAATCGATCTCCAGCGGATCATACGGTGCCACGTACTCCGCAAAGATGCCGGCGATGAAGAGAACGATGATGAACACCAGCCCCGCCGCGCCGAGCGGCTGGGTTATGGCGAACTGCAGCACCGGGTGCCGCTTCTTTGGCACCGTGTAGGTGATTTTCGGTGTCTCTTCCGCGATAGCCATATCAGCGGTACCGGATGCGTGGATCGAGCGCTGCGTAGAGCAGGTCGACGATGAAATTGACGATGATGAAGAATGTGGCCACGAGCATTACGAGCGCCTGGACCATCGTGTAGTCGTTGCGCGTGACCGTCTCCACGAACAGCTTGCCGATGCCGTTCAGGTTGAAGACCTGCTCTGTCACCACAAGACCGCCGATGAGGAAGGCAAACTCGAGCCCGATGACCGTGACGACCGGCAGCATCGCATTGCGCATGGCGTGCCGCGTAACGACAAGGCGCTCAAACACACCCTTCGCCCGAGCGGTGCGGATATAGTCCTCTTGCAGCACCTCAAGCACGGTGGAGCGCGTCATGCGCGTCGCCACGGCTGAATAGCGATACCCCACCGCAAGCGCAGGCCAGATGAGCTGCGAAAGATTATGCCAGGGATCGACGTAAATCGGCGTAAATGTGAGCGGCGGGATCCAGTTGAAAAACAGGAGCAGGCTTAGGATCATCAGCATGCCGAGCCAGAAGGACGGCACTGCGAGCCCCGCGATGGCGAAGACCTGGATAATGCGGTCAACCCAGGTGTCCTTGAATAGTGCAGCGAGCGTACCCAGCGGAATGGCGATAGCCGTTGCCAGAATCGTGGCCATGATGGCCACCTGGAACGACAGCTGAAACCGGCTTGAAATTTCGTCCCACACTGGCCGCCCCGTCCACATGGACGTGCCGAGATCGCCGACGAGCAGGCCTCCCATCCAGTCGATGAACTGCTGCCAGAGCGGCTTGTCGAGCCCAAGACGGGCGCGCTCCTGCGCCAGCACCTCCGGACTGACTTGTCCGCCGTCCATGAGATAGCGCATCTCGACGATGTCACCGGGCATCAGCCGCAGCAGCACAAACACCAGCACCGCTACGCCGAGCAGCGTCGGGATCATCAGAAGCAGACGGTTGATCGTGTAACGGAGCATCTGGAGCCGGTTCGAACCTCGGAATTGTCACACGAAGAAGCCGGAGCTGGGCAACCGAAGCGTAGTGCCGGCTGCCCAGCTCACCATCAGGCGTTACTGATCGAGCCAGACGTCCTGAAGATCCTGGTTCAGGTAGTGGCTCGGCGACATATGCCAGCCCTTGAGCTGCTTCCAGTTCACGATAATGCGGTGCCACCACACGACCGGAATCGTGTAGGCCTCAGCCAGGGCATGGCGCTCGAACTCGCGCAGGATCTGCTTGCGCTTCTCGACGTCGAGCTCACCCTTCTGCTTGTCGTAGAGCTCATCCAGCTTGCGATCGTTGGCCCGGGAATAGTTGATGGGCGAGCGATCGGCTGAGATGTACTTGGCAAGCTGCAGGTTGGGGTCGTCCACCGCGTCGCAATGGAAGTCGAGCCCGGCCTCATAATTCCCGTTTCTCAGGTTCGAGATATAGGCCGCCGTTTCGGGCTGCTCGTGCTCCGTGGTGACGCCAATCTGCCGCCACTGATCGATCAGAAAGACGCCGACCGGGGTGTACGGCATCGCCACATTCCGGTTCATCAGCTTGAACTTGAGGTTCGACACGCCAGCTTCCGCCAGGAGCTTCTTGGCCTCCTCGCGTGCCGCCTTGATGTCGCGTCCGAAGCCCGGAATTTCCTCCAGCTCCTTGTCCGTCGCTGCGAGCTCGTACCCCGGTCGCAGCACGCCGCCGACATGGCGCACGAGTGCAATCTTGGACAGCGCCTCCGCGCCCTTCCACCGATCGATCGCCAGCGACAACGCCCTGCGCACGCGCGCATCGTCGAACGGCTTTTTCTCGGTGTTGAACGTCACGACGAGGCTGCAAATCCAGGGACTCTCCAGCACCTCCACCTTGTCGCCCAGCGCAGCAACGAGCTTGTCGCGATCAGCGGGTGAGTGGCCGCGGAACTCTGTGAGCACCTCGCCGGCCTGCAGCGCATTCACGCGAGCCGCCGTGCTGGTGATGAAGATGGCGCGATAACGGTCGAGATACGGCCGATCAGGCACATGATAATCCTCGAACCGCTCGCCAACCCAGTGCGAGCCCGCCGCGTGCTCGACGAACTTGAAGGGACCGGTGCCCAGAATGTTGCGTTCCGGAAATTTCGGATCTTCCTTCAGCTTCGCCGCGCTGTAGATGCAGTCCCACGGCGAGGCGAAGTTGGTCAGCATCGACGCGTTTGGCGCCTTCAGCTTGAAGACGACCGTGTACTCGTCAGGCGTCTCGATGGACTCGATGTCCTCGTACGCTGCCTTGCGGATCGACCGCGCGCCGCCCTGTGGATTGCGGATGCGCTCGTAAGAGGCCTTGACGTCCTCCGATGTCATCGGAGTCCCGTCGTGGAATTTCACGTTCTTCTTGAGCTTGAACGTGTAGGTGAGGCCGTCCGCTGACTGCTCCCAAGACTCCGCCAGATCACCCACCACCTTCGGGTAGTTCGCGGGATCGAATTTGAGCAGCGTATTGTAGTGGGGTCTTACCGGATGGATGAACGCGAACGATGTCGCCGCGTGGCAGTCGTAATCCGGTGGCTCGGCACTAACGGCAAATCTCAGTTCACCGCCCTTCTTCGGTGTTTGCGCGTCCGCTCCGGCGGGCAAAAGCGCAACTGCCGCAGTCAGTGCTGCGGATAGTGCCAATCGACTAAACATCACTTCCTCCCAGCCTTGTGAGTGTTTTGGTCCGCATCCTTCAGATGTTGATGCAGGCCGCGTAGTGGTCCTCCCCGAATTTTCTAAGTTCTGGAACGGCGACCTTGCATTGCTCGGTCGCCCGCGGACACCGGGTACGGAAAACACATCCCGATGGCGGATTGAGTGGGCTTGGCACCTCGCCCTTCAAAATCGTGTGCTTGCGGGCCCGTTCTGCCTCCGGATCCGGCACCGGGACGGCGGCGAGAAGAGCCTGCGTATACGGATGAAGCGGATTTTCGTAGAGCGAATCCCTGTCTGCAACCTCCATCACGCGCCCGAGATACATGACCACGATGCGGTGCGAGATATGCCGCACCACTGCCAGATCGTGAGCAATGAACAAGTACGTGAGTCCGTATTTCTCCTGCAGCTCCTCGAGCAGGTTGATGACCTGCGCCTGGATCGAAACGTCGAGCGCCGAGACAGGCTCATCGCAAACGATGAACTTGGGCTCCATCGCGAGCGCCCGCGCAATGCCGACGCGCTGGCGTTGCCCACCCGAGAGCTCGTGCGGGTACCGATCGGCCATATACGGATAAAGGCCGACCTGGGTCAGCAGGTCCTCGACGCGCTCACGAGCCGCCTTCCTGTTCGGCACCAAGCGATGAACCAACATCGGCTCGGAGATGATCTGACCGATGGTCATGCGCGGATTGAGGGAGGAATACGGATCCTGGAAGATGACCTGGATCCGCCGGCGCACGTCACGCAGCTCGTCGTGACTGGCTTTGGTCAGGTCCTTTCCTTCGAACAGAATGGACCCCGAGGTGGCCTCCTCCAGCTTCAACACCAAACGGCCAACGGTCGTCTTCCCGCAACCCGATTCGCCAACCAGCCCGAGCGTCTGCCCGGGCGCGATCGAGAAGCTGACGTCGTTCACAGCGCGCACAATCAGCGGCGGCTGGCCGAAGAGTTTTGACCCGCCTGATACGACGAAATGCTTAGTGAGACCTTCCACCTTCACGAGCGGCGGTACATCGGAGCGTTGCGTGCTCTGTTTTGCCGGACCGACAGCCGTGGAGAGTCCAATCGCGCGCGGCCCCTGCTCCGCCAACTCCTTGGCTCGGATGCAGGCAGAGAAATGGCCAGGCTCAACCTCCAGCAAAGGCGGCTGCGCCGTCTTGCAGGCGCTGACAGCCGCAGCACAGCGTGGCGCGAAACGGCAACCCTGTGGCGGAGAAACGAGGTTCGGCGGCAGGCCTTCGATTGTTTCGAGCTTGGCCTCACGCGGCTTGTCGAGCCGCGGCACCGAACGCAAGAGGCCGTAGGTGTACGGATGGCGCGGCCGCGCGAAAACATCGTCTGCCGTGCCTTGTTCGACCATGCGCGCCGCGTACATGACGTTCACGCGATCGGCGTAGCGTGCCACCACGCCCAGATTGTGGGTAATGATGACCATCGCGATGCCGAGCTCGCGCGACAGATCCTTCATCAGCTGCAGGATCTGCGCCTGGATCGTCACGTCGAGCGCAGTGGTAGGCTCGTCAGCGATGATGAGCTTGGGGTTGCACGCGAGCCCGATGGCGATCATCACGCGCTGGCGCATGCCGCCCGAGAATTGATGCGGATATTGATCCAGCCGCCGTTCGCCATCCGGGATGCCGACCTGGCGCATCAGCTCCGCAGCGCGGGCGCGCGCCTCCTTTTCGCTCATCCCGAGATGGATCATCAGCGGCTCCATGATCTGGAAGCCGATGGTCAGCACCGGGTTGAGCGAGGTCATCGGCTCCTGGAAGATCATCGAGATCTCCCGGCCGCGAATTTCCCGCATCTCCTCTTCGCTCAGTTTGAGGAGATCGCGGCCCTGGAACAGGATTCGACCGCCCACGATGCGCCCGGCAGGCTTGGCCAACAGACGCATCACCGTTAGTGCGGACACGGATTTTCCGCACCCCGATTCACCCACGAGCGCGACGACTTCGCCGGGTTTCACCTTGTAGGACAGGCCCTCGACGGCGCGCACCACGCCGGCGGACGTCACAAAGTGGACGTGGAGATTGTCCACCTCCAGAAGCCAGGGTGAAGATTGTGCGGATGTGGGCGTGCCCGGTTGCGGCACGACCTTTTCAGCCAATCCCGCAGTCACAGTTGAACCGGACCCGGCCGCTTCGCGCAGCGGCTCTCCCAAGCCTGAGTGAAGGAAACAAGATCGTAGCTCGGACGTTCGCGTCGAACGCAAAAGTCAGTACGACTGGCCATTACGCCTTTCGATGTGGCGCGCACTTGCGTACCCGCCATCCTCCCGAATTTTGGGCAGGAGCTTTGTGACGGCACCGATACGTCAAGCGCCCGGCGCCACTCCGCCCTCTTTCGATATCCTCTCGTTTTCACAAGAGGTTTTGCGTACCGAGGCATCAATAGCGCCCCATCGCCGATCCGGCAACCCACCGGGGCGTGTACTTAAGGCGTAGTTGCAGAAAGTCAGCATCGTCCCGGTCTGCAGTCTGACTGACGTCCGTCTCGGGTTGACATTCTGACAGCGGCTCAATCGAAGCCATCAACCTCCACGAATGCCACCTGTTTCCTGCGGAACAGCCGAAGAGCCGCCGACCTGCTTTTCGTGGGCCCATCAAGTTTGGCGCCGGCCAGACACATCAAAGATCATGAGACGCAGGAAAAACCAATGTCTAAAAGCTACAGCAATCGCCTGCCGCAGCTTGACGGCGGCTTGTTCCTCACCGACGGCGGCATCGAGACGACGCTGATTTTCCTCGACGGCATCGATCTCCCCTATTTCGCCGCGTTCGACCTGATGAAGACGGAAGATGGCCGGGCCGCCCTTACTCGCTACTACGAGAGGTACATAGCCATCGCCCTTTCCGACGGAACGGGCTTCATCTTCGAAAGTCCGACTTGGCGCGCGAGCTCCGATTGGGGTGCGCTCCTCGGTTATTCCCGAGACGACATCGCGGCCGTGAACCGGGACGCCATCGCGCTCATGCGCGAGCTGCAAGCGAAGCACGATGCTTCAAGGCTTTCCATGGTGGTGAGCGGCTGCGTGGGCCCACGGGGCGACGGTTATGACCCCGGCCAGATGATGTCCCCTGACGAGGCGGAGAGCTATCACACGCACCAGATTGGCGCCTTTGCCGACGCGAAGGCCGACATGGTGACGGCCATCACCATGACCAACGCCAACGAGGCCATTGGCATTACGCGCGCCGCCATGAAGGCAGGCATGCCGGTCGCCATCTCGTTCACGACGGAAACGGATGGCCGCCTGCCGACAGGCCAGAGCCTCGCAGATGCGATTGCCGAGGTGGATGAGGCCACTGGGGCGGGGCCGGTCTACTACATGATTAACTGCGCTCACCCCAATCACTTCATGAGCGCGCTTCCGGCCGGCGAGAACTGGACGAAGCGGGTTCGCGGCCTCCGCTGCAACGCGTCGAAGCGCAGCCACCAGGAGCTCAACGACTCACCCGACCTCGATGCGGGCGATCCGATTGAGCTGGGCTCGCAGTATCGCGAGCTGCTGCAGCGCCCCCCGCAGATCAACGTGCTGGGCGGCTGCTGCGGAACGGATCACCGCCACATTGCGTGTATCAGCCAGGCCTGCCGGAGCGCCCTTGCGGCCTGAATGAGTTTCGCCCGGGGCCCGGTCCCCACCAGTCCCCCTTATGACCCTACCGGGCTCCGGGCGATCTTTCTGGAGACTACGAATGATCGCAAGTGGTTCAGCGCCATCGATCACGATTCGCCCTGCTCGGGCCGACGACGCTGATCGCCTTGCCGAGCTCGTAAATTGCGCGGAAGAAGGAATGCTCCTTTATCTCTCGGGCAAACTTGCGAGCGCCGGGAAGTCAGGCGAGCACACAGGGCCGGATGAAGGCAGCTCCTTGTTGGGAAACGCATCCATCATTGAAGTCGATGGCAAAGCTGTCGGCTGCCTCATCGGCTACGAGATTCCTGACCGGCCCGAGCCGATGGCCGAGTACATGCCAATCGTGTTCGCGCCAGTGCAAGAGTTGGCCAATCTCGCGCCGTCGACTTGGTGCGTGAGTGTGCTTGCTGTTCTGCCGGACTATCGCGGAAATGGTCTTGGCTCGCAGCTGCTTCGTGTGGCCGAAGAAAACGGCCGCAGATGCGGCAAAAGGGGCATGAGTGCCATCGTTTCCGATACCAATATCGGTGCGCGCTGCGTCTTCGAACGATGCGGTTATCGTGAGACAGCTCGGCGGGAGATGGTCAAAGAGGGTTGGACCAATCCCGGGCGTGAGTGGATATTGCTGACGAAGCCGCTCTGACCCCGCTGCAGCAATTTCGGTACACAGAATGCCGCTCTTCGCGCTGCTCGCTGCGAAATCGCCGTCAGTACTCAGATAAAGATAAAAGAAGGCGCTGTTGCACGAAAATGCAATCAGCGCCCTTACTCAATCAGCTGCCGGACTTTGCGTTCGGGAAGAAGAGCTGCTGCCCCTCAATCTTGTACTCGGCGATGGCCTGCTGCCCCTCGTCGGAGATCAGCCAGTCGATGAACTGCTGGCCGTACTCCTTCTTCACGTGCGGGTGCTTCTCCGGGTTCACGAGGATGACGCCGTACTGGTTGAACAGCCGCTCGTCGCCCTCGACCAGAATCTCCAGCTGCTCCTTGTTCTTGAAGGAGATCCAGGTGCCGCGGTCCGCGAGCACGTAGGCACCCATCGCGTTGGCGGTGTTCAGCGCCGCGCCCATGCCCTGGCCAATCTCGCGATACCACGAAGGCTTGCTGCCGGCGGGATCGAGCTCGGCCTCTTTCCAGAGGCGCAGCTCGGCGGCGTGGGTGCCGGATTTGTCGCCCCGCGAGACGAACGGCGCGCCCGCATCGTGGATCGCCTTCAGCGCGGACAGAATGTCCTTGCCCTTCACTTTCGCCGGATCGGACTTGGGGCCGATCAGCACGAAATCGTTGTACATCACGGGATAGCGCTTCACGCCCCAGCCTTCGGCGACGAACTTCTCCTCCTGCGCCTTGGCGTGGACGAACACAACGTCGGCGTCACCCCGGCGGGCCGTATCGAGCGCCTGCCCTGTGCCCTGGGCGACGACCTTCACATCGATGCCGGTCTTCTCCTTGAACTTCGGCAGGATGTAGCCGAACAGGCCGGAATCCTGGGTCGATGTCGTCGACGAAACGATAATGGATTTGTCCTGTGCGACCGCAGGCGCCGTCATCAAACTGGCGGCTGCCAATGCGGCGGCGGCAAAGGCCAAGAACCGAACGCGCATGTGATCTCCCCTTGGGTTAGAGAACGAGTTCGCCCGCCACGAAGCGGCGCGCCTCGTCCGTTGCAGGTTGCGTGAAGAAGGCTTCGGCCGGCGCCCGCTCGATCAGTCGACCTTTGGCGAGGAAAACCACCTCGGACGCCAGCCTGCGGGCCTGGCCGAGGTCGTGGGTGGTCATCACAATCTTGACGCCGGACCTCGCAACACGAGCGACGATGTCCTCGACCGCCTTGGTCGATGCCGGATCAAGGCTCGCCGTCGGCTCGTCGAGAAACAGCACCTCGGGCTCGCGGGCGAGCGCACGTGCAAGTGCGAGCCGCTGCTGCTCGCCTCCGGACAGTTTGCGCGCAGGACGGTCCTCCATGCCCGCAAGGCCGACTTCTGCGAGCAGCCGCGCGATTTCCAGCCGATCCGGCCGCCGGCCCGCCGCCTTCAGCGCATAAGCCACGTTTGCGGCCACCGACCTGCGCAGCATCATCGGCTTCTGGAAGACGAATGCGCGCGAGCCCGGCGTCGGCCTTTCACGACCGTTGTAAGTGATGGTCCCCGCCGTAGGCGCGATCAGGCCCATGACGAGCTTGAGCAACGTGGTCTTTCCCGAGCCGTTTGGGCCGAGAAGAACCGTGGGCAGACCAGCCGAAATTTCGAGGTCGATGCCGCAGAGGATGGAAACGGTCCCCGCGCGGTAATCGACGCCCGTGAGGCGAATGGGCAGGTCGCTCCCAACGACGCCGGCACCAATGGCTACGTTATGTGCCGTTCTATCCAGCATGTGCCTCCGACCAGCGTCGAACAGCCCAGGCCAGCGCATTCACGAAGATGATCAGCGTGATCAGCACCATGCCGAGACCGATGGCCAGCGGCAGGTTGCCCTTCGAGGTCTCGAGCGCGATGGTCGTCGTCATCACGCGTGTGAAGTTCTCGATGTTGCCGCCGACGATCATGACCGCGCCGACCTCGGCGGCAGCGCGGCCGAAACCCGCCAGCAGGATCGTCACGAGCGAGTAGCGGGCATCCCAGAGCAGCGTTTTCACCCGCGTAAGCGGGCCGACCTCCATGGCCATCAGCTCTTCGCGGTACTCGGTCCACAGATCCTCGATGACCTGACGGCTGAGCGCGGCGATAATGGGCGTGATGAGCACCGTCTGCGCGATCACCATCGCCGTGGGCGTGAAGAGCAGCCCCAGCGGGCCCAGTGGCCCCGATCGCGAGAGCAGAAGAAAAACGAGCAAGCCCACCACGACAGGCGGCAGGCCCATCAGCCCGTTCAACACGACGATCACGGCATGCCGGCCGGGGAAGTTTGTGAGCGCAACAATTGCACCCAGCGGCAGCCCAATGAGGGCGGCGAAAAACGTGGCCGACAGCGTGACGAGCAGAGATAGGCGGACGATGGCGAACAGCGTCGCATCGCCCGTCAGGATCAGCTCCAAAGCGCTGGAGGCCTCCAACGCAGCTCTCCCCCAATGCCGTTGACGAAAGACATTGAGTGTGCTTGGTCCCAAAATGTCAAATCTTAGAAATCATGCAATCAAATGCAAAAGAACGCAGGCTTAGAGCTGCTGACGACCGCGGAAGCTGCTGAGTATCTTCGGCTCAAGGAGCGCAAGCTTTATGAGCTGGTGGCGGCCCGCCAGATCCCGTGCACCAAGGTGACGGGCAAATGGCTGTTCCCGCGCGCCGATCTCGATCGCTGGCTGCTTTCGGGCATGATCCGTCCTGAAGGCGTAGTTCCGGCCGATCCGCCGCCGATTGTCGGCGGAAGCCACGACCCGCTCTTGCAGTGGGCATTGAGCGAAAGCCGCGCCGGCCTTGCCATTATGCCGGAGGGGAGCGAAACCGGTTATCGCCGCTTCTTGCGCGGGGAAGTGATCGCCGCCGCGATTCATTTCCACGATCTCGACGATCCCGAAAAAGATGCAAACATCGAGATCGTCTCCCGGGAGCCGGCACTCTACGATGCCGTTCTGATCGGCTTTGCCGCGCGGGAGCAAGGGTTATTAGTCGCATCGGGGAATCCGCTCGGCCTCAATTCGATCCGGGACGTGATCGACAAGAAGGCCCGCCTCATCGTGCGGCCTGAAGGCGCCGGTGCACAGCAGCTTCTTCTCGCTCTACTCAGGCGCGAGGGCGCGACGCTCCAGGATGTCACCGTCACCATGGAGGCGCCCACCGGGCCGGACATCGCCCAGGCGATACGGGCAGGACACGGCGATTGCGGGGTCGCGACGCGGGCTGTGGCGACCGCCGCCGGGCTCGACTTCGTCCCGATCCAGGTGGAGCGGTTCGACCTACTGATGCGTCAGCGCGATGCCTTCCGACCGGCGCTCCAGAAGCTGCTGAAGCTGCTCAGCTCGCCGCGTTTCGCACAGCGTGCGGCCGAGCTTGGGGGGCTGGACGTCTCCGAGGCCGGCAGCGTGCGTTGGGCGCCGTGAACCAGTGACTGGCCAGGTGTCTACAAACGAAAAGGCCGTGACGGAAGGCCCGCCACGGCCGAAGAGCTGGCAAAGAAGTGCTCAGCGCAGATACGGGCAGAGAACCTCGCGGCCCGACCGGGTGATGATCGTGCCGGTCTCGTAGTCGAATGACGGGAAGTCTCTCGCGCACCGGTCGAAACGATTGCGGGCCTGGGCCTCACTGATGCCCTTTGCGATGAGGGCGGTCATGATGCCGACAGCCAAGCCGGTGGCGAAAGCACCTCCACGGCTGTGACGATGGCGATGGCGATGGCGATAATGCCACCCTCTTTTCTTTACAACTTCGATCACCTTGGCGGTCTCTTTGTCAGTGGAACGCTGAACCGCTGGGGCGATCGCATTTGTCGCTGGCCGGACGGCCTCTGGTGCAGGCGTCAGCACACCTGCTGAGACGGGTTGCACGGCCATGACGCCGCACATCAGTGTTGCCACAAAAGTCTTTCTCATCGGCATACGTCCTTCAATCGCTGGGAGCGGAGGGCTCACACTGCCCCTAATGGAGTAATCCGGCACAGGAATGGCAACATCGTGAATGCCCCCGCAATTGCCCAGCTATTCAAAGTCAAACTCCCCCAGATGAACCTGGGCTATCACACCAATTGTTTCCAGTTCACTTAGGAATAGCTTCAGAATTGCAAAGGGCGGTATCATTCCGACAACAGTAAATTTGTGCGATCGTCGGTCGCACCACTGGAGCAGTTCATCCGATTGTCAGTGTTCGCCGAGATTTGACTGCGGGTGTGCAGCACATCGGCTGATCGTCGGATCAGCACATTGCTCCAGGGGTTCAGTTTCAGGAGGCAGCCCGCGATAGGGCACTCCGCACCGTTCTGCCCCAGGGCCAAGGTGTGGGGTCGGACGATCTCGGCAGCTTACCAGGAGGTTTAGGAGCCGTCGGGGGCACCGGCGCTGTAGCGTTTGTCCACGCGCGCCGCCCAGCGGAAGAAGGCGTGGCGGAGGACGTCGATATCCTCTTCCAAAGTGGCGGCAGCCTCACTGCCTTTTACCTCGCCGGACCGTAATCGCCGCCGAAGCTCCGCGTGCTGGCGCATCATGTCGTCCCACTCGCGCTGGAGCTGGTCGCTAACGAATCTTTGCTGCTCCAAGGTCTTGCGCACCTCCCCGATATGCGCTTCCAGCTCATCGAGCCGTTGGGCCAGGTCGCTTCTCAAATCGTCCATTGGATTTGCTCCCAACTGATCGCAGGTGGCACCCCGCCACGTACGAACAACGCCCAGGCCCCCTCGATGGCTTCACCGGTACGAGCAAGAGTTCATCTCATGCTGAAACCGTCCCGACCGGAGGAGCTTGCGCATCCAGCCACGATCGGATCACGTAGGCTCCGACAAAGGAGCTCTCCGATTGATCACTCTTGACGACATCCGCGCCGCCCGGGACCGGATCGCGCCCCGCGTTCGGCCCACGCCCATTCTGCGGCTTTCAGGCCTAAAGCAGCCACTGCCTTGGGAAAGAGTGACGCTGAAGCTGGAATGCCTCCAGGTCACTGGCTCATTCAAGGCGCGCGGAGCCATGAACCGGGTGCTCGGCGCAAAGGCCGAGGAGGTCCGGGCGGGCCTCGTTACTGCGTCCGGCGGCAATCACGGGCTGGCTGTCGCCCGGACAGCTCATGTCGCAGGCGTGCCTGCCACGGTATTCCTGCCGTCCAATGTGTCCCCCTCCAAAGTGGAGAAGCTGAAGGCCTGGGGCGCGCGGATCGAGATCCACGGTGAGGTGTTCGACGAGGCGAACGAGGCGGCGTTGGACTTCGCCCGCCGATCAGGTGCTCTCTACATCCATCCCTATGCCGACCCTTTCGTCGTCGCCGGACAGGGCACGGTGGGTCTCGACATTCTCGACGATCTACCGGACCTTGACGCCGTCCTCGTCGCGATCGGCGGCGGGGGACTGATCGCAGGTGTGGCAACCGCAATCAAGGCATTGCGGCCATCTGTACGCGTCATCGGCATCGAGCCCGAGGGAGCGCCGACGCTCCATGCGAGTCTTGCCGCTGGTCACGTCGTCACGCTGCCCGAGATCACGACATCGGTGGCGACGATCGCCGCCCGGCGCACCGATGAGTGCATCCTCGCAATCGCCCAGCGCGACGTCAGCGAGGTCGTCCTTGTGAGCGACGAGGAAATGCGCGAGGCCGCCCGCTGGCTTTGGTTCGAGGCCGGCATTTCGGCAGACCTTTCGGGCGCCGCCGCAATCGCAGCTCTTCGCTCTGGCCGGCTCGACTTGCCGCCCGACGCCAGCATCTGCGCCCTCATCTGCGGAGCTGGGCCGGAGGGCATAACCTGAGCCGCTGCGACCGCCGGGCTATTCGCCGCGGAAAAGACCTTTTCGGCCTTCGACCACAAGTACAGTGACGAGCGCCGACAGTCCGAGCACAGCAAAGCCGATGGCAAGCGGCCGGATGGTCCCGTCGAAGCACGCCCCGATAGCCCAGCCCAGGACCGCACCCGCACCAGTCATGTAGGATCCGATGAAGGAAGAAGCCGTCCCAGCCACCGCCCCCATCGGTTGCATCGCAATGGCGTTGAAGTTCGGCACGATGACGCCAAACGAGAAAAACAGGCTGGCAACCAGGACGGCGAAGACAACCAGCGGCGGCTTGAAAGGCGACAATGCGGTGAGCAGCAGCGCACTCGTACAGAAAGCCACCAACGCAGTGTGAGAGACACGGCGCATCCCGTGCCGCTGCACGAGCTGAGCGTTGGTGTAAGCGGCGATAGCCTGCACGCCGGCGACGGCGCCGAAGACGAGTGGAAAGCTCGCCCCCAGTCCGTACACCTCGACGAAAATCTGCTGCGCGCTGTTGATGTAGGCCATCAAGCAGCCGAACACGAAGCCGGTCGCGATCGAATAGCCGAGCGTCTGCCGGGAGGTGAAAATCCATCCCAGTGCGGTCACGAGCCCTACAGACGTCCGTTGGCTCCCCGACGGATGCGTTTCAGGCAGCCGGTATGCCGACCAGATGGAAGCCCCGATCCCGACAGCCAGGAGCAGATTGAAGATGAGGCTCCAGTCGCCGAGGAAGAGCAGCGCCTGCCCCATGCTTGGCGCCAGCACGGGGACGATGATGAAGATGATCATGACCAGGGAGGTCACCCGCGCCATCTCCCATCCGCTGAAGAGATCACGGATGACAGCTATCGAGATCACACGCGCCGACGCAGCTCCGAATCCCTGCACGGACCGCGCGAGAAACAGGTAGGCGAAATCCTCGACGGTGACGGCTGCAAGCGACCCAGCAACATAAATGGCGAGACCCGTCAGCAACATGGATTTGCGCCCGAAGCGATCCGACAACGGCCCGAAGATGAGCTGGCCCGCGGCAAGGCCGACCATGTAGCTCGTCACGACCAGCTGACGATCGTTCTCGTTCGTGAGAGCGAAGAATTCGCCGATCTGCGGCAAGGCAGGGAGCATGATGTCGATGGAAAGCGCGGTGAGCGCCATGAGCAGCGCCATGAGCGCCACGAACTCGCCGAAAGGGATCTGGAGCGCGCGGCCACCACTTCTGGGATGATGCTGCGGATCTGGTCTCGAGCCGGTATCGTTCATGCCACCTCTGCTTCCCCGATCACCGGCTGCCGTGCCAGTCCGGGTTGAGCCAAGACTCGTGAGCCCTTGAAGGGGCCAGTGCCAATTTGCGATCAAAGCTACTCCAGCGCCCGACCTCGGGCCGCGTGACCCATGGTCATAGATCAAGCCAGTCAGGGCGAGCTGAAACGCTTGCAGAAAAGCGGCAGCCTGGTGGCACCTCTTATGCACTATCGTCGGATTTGACCTGATCCTGGCGACGAGCTCTGTTCAGCTCGACACCTTGCCCTTTGAACTCAGCCGTCGCAAACACAAGCTCTCATCGATGTATCTCTCGCAGCCGCGATCTGATGCCCCTTACCCAATGGCTTCTGCTCATCCTCCTCTCACTGCTGTGGGGAGGATCGTACCTGTTCCACGGCCTGTCCGTGCATGAGCTGCCGGCGCCAACACTGGTGCTGTGGCGAGCTGGACTGGCAGCCCTCGCCCTTATTCCGGTCGTTTATGCTTCCGGGCTTCGGCTTCCTTCCAGTCTGCGGGCTTGGTCACCGTTCATGGTGATGGCGCTGATAAACAATGTCCTCCCGTTCCTGATGATCGCCCGCGGCCAGCGAGAGATTGCAAGCGGCCTCGCGTCCGTTCTGGGCGCTACGGCACCGCTGTTTGCGGTCATCTTCGCGCGCCTGTTTCCGGGTGGTGAGAAGCCGACAGCGGATCGTCTCGCAGGCGTGATCGTCGGCGTGTTGGGAGTCGCTGTCCTCGTCGGGCCCGAGGCGCTCATCGGTAACACGACCAGCCTTCTCGGAATGACGCTGATGTTGGGGGCTTCGGCTTTTTACGGGATGGCGGCTCAATGGGGGCGCCGATTCAGAGGCACGCCCCCTCTGGTGACATCCGCTATGCAGCTGACCTGCTCCACGATCATCATGCTGCCTCTGGCCTTGATCATCGATCGGCCCTGGCAGCTTCCTCCTCCGAGCACTTCGGCGATCGCTGCCGTCGTAGCATTAGCGGTCCTGTCCACCGCTTTCGCCTACATTGTCTATTTCCGCCTCCTGGCTTTCTCCGGCCCGGTCAACACCACGCTTGTTGCACTGCTCATACCAGTGAGCGCCATCACATTCGGGATTGTCTTTCTCAATGAGACACTTCTGCCGCGGCACATCGCCGGCGCATTGATCATCGGCCTTGCATTGATCATTCTCGACGGACGGGTGCTGGTGCGTCTCAAAAAACGCGTAATCCGGCAGGTCTAGCTGTTCGCAGCCTCCCGAAGATCGGTCAGGAACTGGTCTACAGTTTCCGGCTCCGTGTCCCAGGCGCACATCAGGCGGCAGCCCGTCTCTCCCAAGAAGGTGTAAAAACGCCAGCCCTTTTCTCTGAGCGCGCGCTGTAGCTCCGGCGGGATATCCGCGAAAACCGCATTGGCTTCGACGGGCGCGATCAGCGCGACGCCGGCGATATTCTTAAGGCCAGCGGCAAGGCGATCCGCCATCGCATTCGCGTGCCGCGCATTCTCAAGCCACACGTCGCCATCCAGCAGCCCCAGCCACGCCGCCGAAACCAACCGCATTTTGGAGTTGAGCTGCCCAGCTTGCTTGATGCGCCATTGGAACTCATGCGACAGCGTGCGGTCGAAAAAAACGATGCACTCGCCGACAGCCAATCCGTTCTTGACCCCGCCGAAGCAAAGCACGTCCACACCAGCCCGCCAGGAGATGTCCGCTGGCTTGCATCCGAGCCGCGCCACTGCATTGGCGAAGCGGGCGCCATCCATGTGCACCTTGAGACCGTGCCGCTTCGCGACGTCGGTGAGCGCGCGAAGCTCCTCGGGCTTATAAACCGTCCCGAGCTCAGTTGCCTGAGTGAGCGACAAAACCGCCGGCTTGACGTGATGAGGCCCAAAATAGCGGGTTGCCAGCGCCTCCACTGCCTCCGGCGTCAGCTTCGCGAGAGGCGTATCGGCCGTCATCAGCTTGGCGCCGCCGCTGAAGAATTCCGGCGCACCGGCCTCGTCCGTCTCAATGTGTGAGAACGCGTGCGCGATAATGGCATTGAAGGGCTGGCAAAGTTGAGCCAGCGACAGCGCATTCGCGGCCGTGCCGTTGAATACGAAAAACACCTCGCAGTCCGCCTCGAACAGGGCAGCGATCCGCTCCCGCGCCTCCTGCGTCCGGGCGTCATCGCCGTATCCGGTGGCGTGGCCAGCGTTGGCCTCGAGGACACGCGCCAGTGCCTGCGGGCAGATCCCTGCGTTGTTATCTGATGCAAACTGCTGGCGCATGAGCTAACGCAACCAATTGTTGACTGATGAAGTTACGGCGCGCATCCGGCGGCGCCTTCAGCATTGATCTTGCCGTGACTGAAGGCAAGCCTCATCGATCCGCAGACAGGGTTCAGGATATACGTGCTTGCGAATTTAATGATACACAGTGGTGCGGCAATGCCCTTCCCCGGCGGAAAAAGGTTTGCGCCATGATGGACATGGCGATGGTCAGGACCCAGCCGCGGGTCATGCGGGCGCTGGCGTGGATGGGACTCGCGCTGGTCTCGTTCAGCACTGTCGCAATCGCCGGGCGCGAAGCTGCGCGTGGAGCCACCACGCTCGAAATGATGTTCTATCGCTGCCTCATCTCGCTGGTGATCGTACTGGCGCTTGTGTTGATGGGGCCGGGGCTGAGAGCGATGCGCACGACGCGCCTGACGCTGCATTCCGTTCGCGGCCTGGTTCACTTCATCGCGCAGTACAGCTGGTTAGGCGCCTTGACCATGATCCCGCTGGCCCAGCTTTTCGCGCTTGAGTTCACTGCGCCGATCTGGGTGGCTTTGCTGGCTCCGTTGTTGCTTGGCGAGCGGATGACCATGATCCGCCTTGCTGCAGCCGTGATCGGTTTCGTCGGGGTGATCATCGTCGCTCAGCCCGGCGCCGTCGAGTTCAACACAGGTGTCGGCTTGGGGCTTCTGTCTGCAATCGGCTTTGCCCTGTCGATGCTGGCAACGAAAGCGCTGAGCCGCAGCGAAAGTCCCATTCGCATTTTGTTTTACATGTTTCTGGTCCAGACGGTGCTGGCGCTGTTCCTGCTCTTTGGCGAGGTCCGTTTGCCCGACATCGTTACGATGGGTTGGATCAGCGTTCTAGCGGTGACAGGCCTCTCGGCCCACTATGCCCTGGTGCGGGCTTTCGCTTTGGCCGATGCGATCTTGGTCGCGCCCATGGATTTCTTGCGGCTGCCATTGATCGCAGTCGTTGGCGCGGTGATCTATGCCGAGCCGCTCGACCCCATTGTTTTGTTCGGTGGTCTCGTTGTGATCGTGGGGAATTTGCTCAATCTATGGGGTGAGCGCCGCGCCGCTCGAAGCTGAGCGCAGCTCGACCAAACGCCGGAGGATACGGGTTCTGGTCTCCACCGCTTGACAGGGCCGAGACGTACTTCACGGTTCCGACTTACGAGGGATGCCGATACGCCGGCCGGCGCGTTCAGGCGGAGGGAGATGCGCGGTCGACTGCCGGAGTGCAGCGAGCTTCTGGAAGATTTCAGGCGGCCACGGCGCGGCTCGGCGCTCCTTTAGATCAACGTGCAAGAACATCCATTCGGATGTTGCTGCCAGCCAATCCTCCGTTGCATGCCGCATCTCGCAAAAGGCGTGCATGCGCTTTTCATCGAGGTCGAGCACACGCACGTTGACCCGAACAGTGTCCGTGCGGAAAACCTCGCGCAGGTAGCAGATGTGCGCCTCGACAGTCATGAAGGTGCAGCCCTTCTCCCGGACATAGCTTGGCCCAAGGCCGGTCGGCAGCAACACCTCGTCGAAAGCGCGATCGAAAATGACGTTGTAGTAGGCCATGTTGAGATGGCCGTTGTAATCGATCCATGCCGGATCGATCGCGAAGGGAGACGAGATCAGTGGCCCTGTCAGCGATGCACTCATGCTGTTCCCCTAGACTCTTCAACCGAGCGTGTCCTCCCGCGTCGTGGCGGGCGAGCGAATTCCAAAAAGGGAAGCCGTGATGATCAAGCCCTGCGTGGGAAGTAGCGGCGATAGAGGGCGATCGTTGCCGGCAGGATAAAGAGCTGCGCGATCAGCGATGCGAAAAGGCACACCGCGGTCAGCCGCCCGAAAAGCCGCAAAGATGGCAAGTGCGAAAGGATCGTTACCCCAAGCCCTAGCGCCAGAACGATGGTCGTCAGAATGATCACAGGCCCGATGTGATGCATCGTGGCGATCAACGCCGCCGTCGCATTGCCTGGGCCTGGCGCGAGCCGGGTTTCCTCGATCCGGAAACGATTGAGGAAGTGTATCGTCGAGTCGATCGCGAGCGCGAACGCCACCGTGATCGCGATGATGGACGCGAACTGCAGCCCTTCTCCCGTGAACCAGAGCAACGCACCGGTGGCAAAGATCGGAAAAAGCGAGGGCAGAATGCTCGTCACGCTGGACAGAATCGAGCGCAGCGCGATGCCCAGGAAAATGAAAATGACGAACATGTCGCCGACGAGCCCGATGTTCAGCTCACGGATGAGCGTGGCGGAGTTCCGCGCCGCGATGGCGGGCAAGCCCGTTACGGAAATCTCATAATCCCGGAACTCCTGGCGCACGGACTCCAGGGCTCGGTCGATTTTCTGCACGACCGGCAGGATTTCGCTCGCGTCCACGTCTGGCAGCCGGCCTGTTACGAGCACCGCCTTCTCGTCCTTGTCGATGAACCTGCGGACGAGGTGCTCGGGCAGGACCTGGATATAAGCCTTGACGGTCTCGATGCGGTTGTCGCCGGCTTCGGCGAGCCAGCGGCGCAGGCTGTCGACCGACCAGACGTTGCCGAGCCCCGCTTCTTTCTCCAGCACGGCGTGGGCGCGAGCGATGACCTCGAACGTCCTCGGGTCGTAGAGCGATTGCCCGCTGTTCCACTCGATCATGACGTGGACCGGGTTGGCGCCCGTCAGCTTTTCATCGAGACGGCCGGTGGCCGCGAGCGCATGCTCTTTGTCCGGCACCTGATCGGCGAGCCTGTAGTGCGGCTCAAGCTGCACGTAGGCGATGCCGGTGAGCACGACGGCGATCAGCCCCGCGAGGAAAAAGGGGACGGGCCGGTGGGCCACCCGGTGGATGATCCAATCCGACAGGCGGGTGAGGAACCCGACCCCGTCCCTCTGCTGTTCTGCAGGTAAGGACACCGGCGCCTTTTCGCGGCGAATGAGCAGCGCGGCCAGCGTGGGCACGACGACCGCCACGGCAATGTAGGACGTGCAGACCGCCAGCAGCGCCGCCTTGCCGAACGTACGGATCAGCGCCGACTCCGCCCAGGCGAACGAGATCAGCGCAAGGCACGCATTCATCGCCGTGAGCAAGCACGCCGGGGCCACGTCGAGCACGGCATTCCGTGCGGCGGTTAACCGGTCGACGCCCGCCACGATATCCCGGCGGATCGAGAACACCAGGTGCATCGAGTCGGAAAAGCCCGAGACCAGGATCAGCGGCGTCAGCACGTTGATGAACAGGTTCAGGCGGAAGTCGAGCCCGCCGACGACGCCCAATGTCCACAAAATCGCAATCGTCGGCCCGAGCACCGCGATCAGCGTCAACGACAGCCGGCGGAAGAACAGGTACGCGATCAGAGTACCGACCAGGAATCCCAGCCCGTTGTAGATAAGCCGGTCGCGCTCGACTGCATTGCGAATCTCGAGCTGCATCACCGGCGCCCCGGTGAGCTTCACCGTGAGGCCCGATCCCTCGAGGGCCCGTTCTGCCGTTTCGCGTATTTCGCCGATGACGGCCTTTGCCCCCTTCTCCTCTACAACCTCCCGGTTGAGAGACATGACGATCAGCGCCAGCTGGCCGTCATCGGAAAGGAACTTGCCCGCCACAATGTCATTCGTGCGCAGTGCCTCGATGATCGCGTCGTACTCAGGGCCTTCGGGCAGCTCGTCAGGGACAATCGGGGGTGCGTAGCCAGTCGCGTCCGGCTTGCCGCGCGCCGACAGCATGGACACGAGACCTTCGACGCCATCGGTCAGCTGCAGGTCGATGACCGCATCGGCGAACGCCTGGAGCTGCGGCCTCTCCAGCAGGTTCGGTCCCTCGACGACAGCGAGGACGTCATACTCGCTGGAGGGGAAGCGCCGGTCGATCTCCTCGTACTGGCGGAACTCTGGCGTATCAGTGCGGAACAGCTCCGAGAGCGAGTCGTCCACCTTGAGCCGCATCACGCCTAGCACGGCCAGTGCGCTCAGCAGCACAATGACGACCGCTGACAAAAGGGGCGCCTTCAGCGCAACCAGCCCGAGCCGATCGATGCCGAAGCTCAGCGCGAACGAGCGTTGCGGAACGGCCTGCTCCGGCATGCGTGATCCCACCCCTTCCGCAGGGCGTGGCTCGGAGACGTGTTCGTTCATGGCGTAGCCAAAAGCCCCGACTCGAAAGAGGCTCCTGTAGGGATGCTTGCCACCCGTGCTGTTCCAGGGCAAGTCTCGCGGACGAAATCGAGGTGAAGTATCGCCGAGGTTGTAGCGAGCTTAGGGGTTAATCCCGAGCGAGGCTTGCCAGGATATCCCTACCTGTTGCCGAACTGTGACATGTTCGAGGCAACATATGCATCGGGGACGTCGTGAAGCACCGCGGTCGCGATCCTCGCAGGATGCTGTGCGTGTCTAGCCCCGTCACACCGACTTCAACTTGGATCCGCGCCCGTCACCCTCTCGACGCGCCGGTTCCCCGTCGCGTATACGAACTTGCGAATATAGGCGTGTTGCCTGTTCTGCTCTCCCGGAGACTTGGATGGCCGACAAGACGCTCGACGTGAAAGGATTGAACTGCCCAATTCCCATCATGAAGGTGAAGAAGGCCATCAACGAGGTTCCGAAAGGCGGAACGCTCGAGGTGCTGGCCACCGATCCCGGCTCCGTCGCCGATTTCGAGGCATTCTGCAAATCCACGGGCAACGAGCTGATCGAGCATTCCGAGGAGGGCGGCGTTTATCGCTTCCTGATCCGCCGCACGTGACGCGACCTCGGGCAACCGATACGTTTGTTCCTCTCATGTGACCGGAGGAACAGAGATGGCAGACATGCGCTACCGGGTTCTCGGCCGATCCGGCGTCAGAGTTAGCGAGCTGTGCCTCGGCACCATGAATTTCGGCGGTCCAACGGATGAGGCCGAGGCAAAGCGCATTATCGACGACGCATTGGAGCACGGCGTCAACTTCATTGACACGGCGAACGTGTACACGGACGGCCGCTCCGAAGAGATTGTGGGTCGGGCGCTGGAAGGCCGCCGGCACAAGGTGATCCTTGCAACCAAGGTGGCGCAGCCCGTTGGCGACAAGGGCGTCAATGATCGCGGCCTGTCGCGCATCCACGTCATGCGCGCCGTCGAGGAAAGCCTCCGGCGGCTCAGGACGGATTATATCGACCTCTACTATACCCACCGCGTCGACCCGCTAACGCCGTGGGAAGAGGTGGTGCGCACCTTCGGCGACCTGATTCGTCAGGGTAAGATCCGGCATTGGGCGCTCTCCAACGTGCGCGGTTGGCACATTGCGCACGTCTGCCATATCTGCCGCGCGCTCGGCGAGCCCGAGCCGGTAGCCCTGCAACCCTACTACAACCTCTTGAACCGCCAGCCCGAGGTGGAGGTGCTCCCCGCCGCGCGCGCGTTTGGGCTCGGCGTCGTTCCCTACAGTCCCATCGCCCGCGGTGTCCTGACCGGCAAGTACCGGCTCAATGTGACCCCCGAGGCCGACAGCCGCGCCGGCCGCCAGGACAAGCGCATGATGGAGACGGAGTGGCGGCCCGAGTCGCTCCGCATAGCAGAGGAGCTGAAATCCTACGCAGAGAAGCGCGGCACAACGCTGATCGCTTTCGCTGTCGCCTGGGTGCTGAACAATCAGGCGGTCGCCTCCGTTATCGCCGGGCCGCGCACGCTGGAGCAATGGAAGCCTTATCTCGCTGCCCTCGACGTCTCGTGGACGGCAAAGGACGAGGCGATTGTCGATCGCTACGTCGTGACGGGACATCCCTCGACGCCTGGATACAATGATCCCGCTTACCCGATCGAGGGGCGTTTTTCGGCGGTGAAGTAAAGGCAGCGTCTTGTGAGGTTTGCTCCAGGAGCCCGAAGCGGCGCTTGCCGGAGGGGAAAACCTCTTTCGCGCGCCGCATAGTGGTCGTTCGACGCGTTCAGAATAGAACAGCTGGTTGGTTGCCTTCCGCGTCCCGGCACTGGAACTCGGCCGCGGCGAACCGCATTCGCCAGTGACTGTCATTTCGGCAGAAGGAACCGTTCTCATTTGACCAGGGAGGGCACACCCATGACGTTCTTGACCCGTGATCCGCATGGTTGTGCCGTGAAACTCCTGGCCACCATTTTGCTCCTGGCGGGGATTTCTTTGGCAGCTGTTCCAAGTCTCGCAGATCCAGCGCGGGCGCCCGGCAGCCGCCTCGTGCTCGACCTGCCCCACGGGTTTGCGGCTTCGCCGACGTTTTCCGGGTTCGTCCACCTGCCGTCCAAGGCGACCATTATTCTGCTTGAGGTGCCAGCGTCCGCGTACCCGGACATGGCGCGGGGCCTTTCCGCAGAGACGCTTTCTAGCCAGGGCATAACCAACGTTCGGACCGGCACGCTCAATCGCGAGGGAGAGCACATCTACGTCACTGCTGAACAAGCGACGCCCGCGGGTCCATTCGCGAAGAAAATTCTTCTGTTCCGGGAAGGCCCCGTTACGGCACTCCTCAGCGCCAGCCTTCCGAAAAGCGCCATTGAAAGCGGCACCATTTCAGCCGAGGAGGTGGAACGCGCCCTTGCATCAGCGCGGCTTGCGCCGGGTGCGGGCGAGAAGCCCT
The DNA here is from genome assembly GCA_002919265.1 of Hyphomicrobiaceae bacterium. Taxonomy (GTDB): domain Bacteria; phylum Pseudomonadota; class Alphaproteobacteria; order Rhizobiales; family Hyphomicrobiaceae; genus ZC4RG25. The sequence continues at coordinate 55,899 of PKEY01000033.1, forward strand.
TTTCACTGAGCTATACCGGCCCCTTCCGGGACACGGGGGCATTCATCGGCCAATCGCACTTCTATGCCATCGTCGATCCGCCGGGAATTCAGCGGCAGCCATCCTCCACTCCCCCTAGCCTGATCGTTGCTGCCGCGCTTGATGGTCCGCAGATCGACGACCTCGAAGCCACGGGCCGCGCCGGCATCGCGGAGCTGACAGGAGGACAGGAGCCGGCAAACGTTGAGAGCCAGCGATTCGACGTTGCAGGCCTCGAGGGCGTCGAGCATGTCGCCCCGCCCAAGGGGAGCGGCGAAGCGTCCGATGCCGGCATCTACCAAGTCATCTTGAAAGGCCGCGATGGAGGCTATTACCGGATTGTCGGGAAGGCCCCAGCGCCGGAGTGGCCGACCCTTCTGCCGGAGTTCCGCAAGATCGCCCAGAGCTTCGCGCCACAGCCTTGAATGCTTGACATCACCTGGGCCG